>JBCBDM010000177.1:0-7692 GCA_038529705.1 Bacteroidota bacterium | reverse complement strand
GAAAACGGTATTGACCACACGAAAAAATTGGGAGACTAGAATGAAGGAAGACTATTTGTAACATAAAAAAAATCCGGCCTTCCTAAAGGAAAGCCGGATGAGTACATTGTAATAAAGTGGTTATGGTTGAATCATTCCTGAAGCAACTTTATGATATCCGGATGATCTTTAAACTGTTCTTCAAAGTTATATGGAACTTGTTTATAGGGGTTGTATCCTTTCTGGATGAACAGGCCATCCATATAGTAGGATATCTGTCTATACATTTTATAGGGCAGTTCGGTTTCTTGAGGGTTTTTAGACAAATAGTCTTCCTTCATTCTAGTCTCCCAATTTTTTCGTGTGGTCAATACCGTTTTCATATCTGCTGCTGTAAGCTCATCCAATCCGGGTGAAGCCCACAGCGCGTTCCTTTTCTCTTCTGAATAGATCACCCTTTGTTCCCGGAATTCACTAACAGTAGAAATATCAAAACTTTCAGCCAGAGCCTGCAAATCTTCTTTCCCTTTTTCTTCATCGACCAGGGTAATTGATATGCGATCCTTGGTTTCATTCAATGAAAAAAGAGCCAGACCATATCGTTTCCTACCTACATCATACATAAGTCGCAATCCATTAGGGTATGCCTCAACCACCTGAATCGTATCCCGGTCCGAATCACCGGGTGTTCCATCCTCATTCAATCGCTGACTGCTCCATTGATTCCCTTCCATTTGGATCTTGGTTTCCTGGAACCGGGTAATCATATACCAGGTTCCATCTAAGGCTGAATGTTCAACTACCGGTTCATTTTGCGCCTGAAGAGCACCAAAGCCAAAACATAACAGCCCTATGCATAGTTTCTGTATCATTTTCATCCTACCCAAGGTCTTTTAAATCTAAATCCTCTATAGCTTCCCAGGTTTCATCCATGTCCATATTACTGCCCTTCGCATTGATATAAAAGCGATCCCCATAAAACACCTGGATGGTACTTCTGTTGTTTCTCTTCTCGTATTCCTCAACCGCTTTCATTCCGTTTTTTGTTACGGTACGACGCGTCCTATATTCATCTTCCTCTTCGAATTCCTGAGAGAAAAGAATACGCATTCCGGCCGTGGCCGCAGCTCCCATTTCCCCGGCCCCGTCCATCACTTCTACTTTAAATTTCTTACTCTTATCTTCCGTGTTGTAAGTCCCCTCTATCATGGCTATTTGCATATAGGATCCCTGACCCGCCTTGAATCCAGTCCTTTTCATGCCCTTGACCTCATCGGGCAGCCAGGCTTTCAACTCTTCATTGGTTAAAGGAGTGACCTTCTTTAATTCCTGAATGTCATCCTGCATTTCATTGATCTCCTTCAAGGCTTCTTTGGTGTTGTTCACCTGTTCTTTGGTCTCCTTGATCTTTTTGGATACCGGGTTCTCACAAGCGGCACACATAGTAAGGATACTCATGGCCAATAGTAATTTTTTCATAATATAAGGTTTAGTGTATTGAATTGTGTTTGGCTAATGTAATGATTAGCAGCTTATTGTAGTGGAGGGAAAATCCCCATTTTTTCTTACAATAAATCTTACACAAAACTAGGGAGTTCTGCACCCGGACAGTATCAGAATCGTAACAAAACCTAGAACAAATGTCACATGAGGTATTGGATCACATTTGGCTGGCCACCTTCTCCAGCTCGGCATACCAATGCACTCCGAACTTCCTGACAAGGGCCTCTTTCACAAATTTATAGACCGGGACTTTCAATTCCTTCCCCAAGGTGCAAGCGTCATTACAGATAGGCCATTTGTGATAATTAACCGCGGCAAACTCCGAGTAATCTTGTACTCGAACGGGATAAAGATGACAGGAAATAGGTTTGCGAAAATCTACCGCTCCGGCATTGTAAGCATCTTCTATCCCACAACCGGCCGTACCATTTTCCGAAAAGGTGACATAGGCACATTCTTTACCGTTCACCAGGGGTGTTTCCAGTTCGTCAAGTTCACTTACAATATGGGTTCCTTGGGCTTCGATGGCCGCTATACCTTCCGGCCGAAGGAAAGGTTTTACATCAGGATAGATCTCTTTCAAGATATCGACCTCCTCTTGGGTAACAGGAGCTCCCGCCTCTCCGGCAATACAGCATTCCCCCTTACAGGCTCCCAGATTGCAGACAAACTCTTTTTCCAGAAGATCTTCGGAAACAATGGTTTTTCCTAATTGAAACATGGCGCAAAGATCATGGGTTTAGATGGGAGATTTGAGATATGATACCTTAGATTACTCCCCTTTCAAGATTTTACCTCAATCTTGCCTCCAAAAGCTACCTTCTCATATCTTATTTAGCTAATTTTGCAGGAATAAATCTGTGTTTATGAATTTCAGCTTAAAGGAAATTGGAACAGCCACTATGGTACTTTTCGCCGTAATCGATATTGTTGGAAGCATTCCCATAATCATTGCCTTACGGGAGAAGACCGGAAAGATCAATAGCGGGCGGGCGTCGATTATCGCCGCTGTGGTCATGTCTGTCTTTTTATTTATTGGTGAAGAGATCTTAAACCTCATCGGGATCAACGTAAACGAATTTGCCGTTGCCGGGGCCTTCATCCTGTTTTTCATCGCCATAGAAATGATCCTGAACATTACGTTGTTCAGGAAGGAGACGACAGTCCGGATATGGCTACGGTCTTTCCCATTGCCTTTCCCATTGTGGCCGGACCGGGAAGTCTTACTACCTTATTGGCTCTGAGAGCGGAGTATAGCTGGGAAAACATTGTGGTGGCCATTGCCGTAAATGTCATCATTGTGTATGCCGTACTAAAAACCTCCGGAAGACTGCAACGCTTTTTGGGAAAGAACGGAATTGCTATCATCAAAAAGGTATTTGGAGTGATCTTGCTGGCCATCGCTGTAAAGCTGTTTACTTCCAACATCCAGGAATTGTTCAATTAAACCCTTTCTGAAATTCAAATTATGAAAATATTCACCTATATCGTAATGGCACTGGCTTTGGGCCTGCTCATATTCAATACTACAAAACTGGATTTCGATGGCCTTTTTGAAGGAGATAGTGCCGTGGCCGTCATTGGTATCCTGGCTGCTGCCTGCGTAATTTTATTGATGGTCATTCTCCGAATCTCCCATAAGATAAAAGACAAACAGAAGTAAGGGCAACCCCTATCGACCAGGTAATTGGTGCGTTCTCACACCAAAAAATGTCGTTTAATTATCCAATTCGGACGTATTTTCTTCCAGTTCAAATATCTTTTCAATCATCGGGTCTCCTTCATTCAGGAAATATTCATAGGCATTTTTTCCGAAGAGCTGATCGGCTATATTGGCCTTTAACGCCAGGTTGAGTTCTTGTGTATATCCACTGATGTCTATCTGCGCCTCTTCCAATCGGGAATACGAAATAAAATCGTCTCGCAGACCTTGATCGGCCTCAAAGGTATCGGCAAACTCCTGAAAGGTCATCCCGTCAAAATCGGAACGGTTGGCCTCCAAATATTCGAAGATGAAGTAACTCATGAAGCCGTTTCGAGCTACGTATTGAAGCGTTTCATTCTCAACGCTGGTGTCTTTAGGAACGAAGACATCCGGGATGATTCCCCCTCCTCCATAGACTACCCGTCCTTTAGGAGTGACGAACTTGAGAGAATCGGCCACTTTAATACTGTCTGCACTAATCATCTCACCGTTGCGATATCTATTTTCATAATCGCTGTAATAACTGCCATTGCCATTACCATAAGGACGCTGTATGGACCGTCCTGTTGGGGTATAGTATCTCGCGATGGTCAACCGAACAGCACTGCCATCTCCCAATGCCATTTCACGTTGTACCAGGCCTTTTCCGAAGGAACGCCTGCCTACAATGGTTCCCTTATCGTTGTCCTGAAGCGCACCCGCTACGATCTCACTGGCCGAGGCCGAGTTCTCATTGATTAAGACATATAGTTTTCTGTCCTCGAACTCCCCCCGCCTGGAGGCATACGTCTTGTTTTCGTCACCATTCTTATTTCGAGTGATCAATACCAGTTTATCGTCTTCCAGGAATTCGTCTGCAATTCTTTCCGCTGCCGAAATATATCCCCCGGGATTATCCCTTAGGTCCAACACCAGCGTACTGAGGTCGCTATCGTCCAACTCCTCCAACGCACTTTTGAACTCGTTATAGGTAGTTTCAGAAAAGCGATTCACCTTGATATACCCAATGGCATCGGTTAATTTATAGGAGGCATCTACACTTACCAGGGGGACGCGTTTTCTTTTTAAGGTAAAATCGAGAAGTTCACTCTCGCCTCTTCGATACACTTTTAACTTCACTTTGGAATTGATCTCTCCTTTGAGAAACTTAGAAATGGAATCCCGGTCTATATTTTCACCGAACAGCTTTTTCCCGTCGGCATATAGGATACGATCCCCTCCTTTGATCCCGGCTTTGGCCGCCGGACCCCCTTCGATAGAACGAATGACGGCTATAGAATCGTTATACGGATAAAAACTCACCCCAATACCCACAAAATTGCCTCGCATATCATCGGCATTTTCTTCGTACTGATCTACCGGTATATAGACAGAATGCGGATCCAGGTTTTCCAGGATACCGTTGACCGTAACATCTACGATACTGTCTGTATTTACCTCATCTACATATTCATAGTCTATGTAATCGATCAGGCGATTGAGTTTATCCTTTTTCGAATTGGTGGCAAAGATCTTCTCGTTTCCATCTCCAAAATTGAGTTTGGAGCCCAAAAGAACACCTGCAGCCACGGCTACTCCCAAAAATAAAGGCAAGTATTTCTTTGTGTTTCCCATTTAATTCAAATCTTCTATATGTGTTATCGCGACACCGGCTTTCTCTAAAAATCGCACCCCGGAATCGTCTTTATAAGCATGATGAAAGACCAATCGGGAAATTCCCGCTTGATGTATCAACTTACTGCATTGCTGGCAGGGCGACATGGTAATATATAACGTTGCACCATGGCAGGATTGTGTGGACGAGGCCACTTTGAGTATAGCGTTAGCCTCAGCATGCAATACATACCATTTGGTCAACCCTTCTTCATCCTCGCAAATATTCTCAAAACCGGTAGGTGTTCCATTGTATCCGTCGCTAATGATCATCTTATCTTTCACTATGAGCGCTCCCACTTGTTTTCGCTTACAATACGATAATTTACTCCATTCCTGAGCCATGCGCAGGTAAGCCACATCGTATTGAAATTGTTTGCTTTGAGTCATATACTGAAGTAAGTAGGCGAATTTAACAGTTAGTTACCCCCAAACAAAAAAAGTGGGTGTTAAATGTTTCTGAAATATTCCAAGCCTCGCTCCAACGTAAGATACAAACTTATTAAGGCAATGGCTATGGAAATCAACACGACCAGTTTGGTGTTTTTAACCTTTAAAAGATAGGGAAGCCCTACTGCTATCAACAAAACTCCCACAACGATAATGATCTGGGCCACTTCAATACCCAAAGCAAATGACAACAAAGGCCCAAACCCACCTTCATCGTTTATCTGATTGTAATACCGTCCAAATCCGAAGCCATGAACGATCCCAAAGAGCAAGGTAGTGAACCATAATAGGATGCTCCCGGTATGAGCTACTCTGTTTTTAAGGGCGTTATAGAAAACAAAAGCGGCGGTAACAAAAATGGTCGCTGGAATGAGCACCTCAACGAGCCCGGCGCTTACAGGGAGTATCTCTTTACTCGCCAGATAGAGGGAAATAGTATGCCCAACTGTGAAAAAGGTAACTAAACCCAACAGCCGTTTCCATTCTTTTATCTGAAAGGTAATGGTTAAGGCGATCAAAAAAAGGGCATGGTCATACCCCTCCAAATCGAGTACATGTTCCAGCCCTAGTGTAAAATACAATTGAAAGTCTTCCACGAATATGAATTAGTTTAAAACGAATTAATAACTACCTGAGTAAAATTACCGAAAGTGGATAAGATTACATAACTTTCAATACCTTAAAAAGGTTACTAAATTTTTGCGATGAAAAAAACACTACTCCTTTTTGCCATTTTGCTCTTGTATTTGTCGTCATACGCTCAGGAACCGGATCCGGAGTTGTTCAAAACCTGGTATCTCACAGAGATGTCTGTGGACCAGGGCATCAGTGATTATGTGGTGGACGTTACCCCTAGCATTACACCCACCATGACCATAGAGCCTTCGTTGGAATTTTACGGGGATCTGGCCTGTAATGGTTTTGGGGGAGTATTCACCTATAACGCTGCTGAAGACACTTTTAGTTTAGACGAATACAATGTTACTTTAGTGGTCTGTGACTACCAGGAGCATATTACCTTCGAGTCTACGCACAATGGTTATTTTGCAGAATCGACGGAACCTGTCTATTATTATGTAGGGCCCGATTATCTGGAGTTGGAATTCTTTCCGGGTTTCGCCTTGATCTATCAAAATGAACCGCTGGGAGTGGATGAAGTTGTCAAGCTCAGTATTCAAATTGCGCCCAATCCCGTTTCGGATATCCTCCAGGTGAAGAGTGAAAACCATTCGGTTCAGAGTGTGAATGTCTATGATATTGCTGGAACCCGACTGATCCAACAAAATGAGGATCTTGACCAAATAGAGGTAAATCAACTTGCTTCTGGAATTTATTTTCTAGAGGTGATTTCAGAAAGGGGAAAAGCTATTGAAAGGTTTGTAAAGAAGTAGTTGCCGTTGGATCCTTGCTAATGGAATTCATGGCAAAGCCATTGTTCCCATCAAGCCAAGCTTGAAATTCAGGACCGAACGAAAAAAATAGGTCCTGTGGACCTATTGAGTGAGGGGCCAGCGGGCGTGGTGGCCACTTCGCTTTACTCCAAAAAGAAAGCGAAGCTATATTTCTTCTTTACAGACTCCGTCCCCTAGAAAGTGGGATTCAATGGCAAAGCCATTGTTCCCTAAAGCGTCGCTTTGAAAACCATCAAAAGAAACGTTTCGCTATATTCCAAAAAAGAAGCGAGCTCCTTTTTTGGAACTCGCTCACATTTCGACCTTTTGATGGTTTATTCGTACTCAAGGTGGGAATCGAACCCACACTCCCGAAGGAACTGGATTTTGAATCCAGCGCGTCTACCAATTCCGCCACTTGAGCAATTGGACGGCAAAAATACATAATTATACCAATTTTTACATCTTTCTTCTACAAAAAAATAAACTGCCAACAGTTGCCTCCATTTTGTTAGTAATTCATCACCTCATTTTTTCAATTTACGTTCCCAGTATTTTACATTTGTACCCACTAAACAAATCAACCTATGTCTGCACCCATCACCGAAGCCAAGATCTTCGCCTGTAAACAAAGCCAGGAACTGGCAGAAAATATTGCCAAAGGGTTTGGAGTCCCCCTGGGAAATGTGATCACCTCCACCTACAGCGATGGCGAATTCCAACCTTCTTTCGAAGAGTCGGTGCGAGGGAGTCGAGTATTTATTATTGGTTCTACGCATCCCAACAGCGACCACCTTATGGAGATGCTGCTCATGCTAGATGCCGCCAAAAGAGCCTCTGCCAGACATATCACAGCGGTATTACCCTATTTTGGATGGGCCCGCCAGGACCGTAAGGATAAACCCAGAGTTCCTATTGCAGCGAAGTTGGTGGCCAAAATGCTGGAAACCGCAGGCGCAACTCGTATCATTACCATGGACCTGCATGCAGAGCAGATTCAGGGGTGTTTCG
>JBCBDM010000176.1:0-7761 GCA_038529705.1 Bacteroidota bacterium | reverse complement strand
CGAGTACTTACCCACTACGAAGTTTCTCTTTGTGCTCCGTGATCCTGTGAAGCGAGCGGAGAGCCAATATTTCAATGAACTAGGGAAAGGTAGAGAGACATTGTCCTTTGAAGATGCGTTGAAACGTGAGGAAGAGGGAAACTTGACGGATTGGGAAAAATTACATTTACAGTACAAACGTAGAGGGTGTTACGTACAAAGTTTGGAACATTTTTACGCTCATATTCCTAAGGAGCGAGTTAAAATAATTCTCCTTGAGGAACTCATGTCTAATTGGAAGGAGTCCATGACAGAAATTTGCGATTTTTTAGAAATCAGTGTTGCTGAAGGCGTGGCTATCCAAGTGAGGCATTCCAATAAGGAAGAGCTCCTGGAGCGTAAAAAAATGGCAAATATGATACCTTTAAAATGGGTTTTCGACGCCTGGGATAGACTTTCCGAGGCCATTATTGTCCGCGCCAATAAGGACAAGTATTCCAGGGACAAATGGAGGAAGAGAACCAGAGGATTTTATCATGTTTCCAGGAGGAATAAAAGGGAAATCGACCCGAAAATAAGAGAAGAGCTATATAAATTTTATTTATCTTACCAGGAGCAACTGGAGTCTCTTTTGGGCAGAGAAATAAAGTGCTGGAAACCCAATGTTTAGAAAGATTACCAAGAAAATTGAAGCTATTTATAAGTACCGCTATTTTGCTAACAATGAGAAGGCGGCCTATAGTTTTTTGGTGGATAAAATACACAAGTCGACCGATATTGATTTCGTTGAAAACGTCTGGCAATTGGATCATTTTAGAGAAGTGCTTCAGCCAAGACCCTTAGACCTGTCTGGTTTGAAAAAAGTGTTGGTGTTGGCACCCCATCAGGACGACGAGACCATTGGTTGTGGAGGGACTCTTTTGGAATTGGCCCAAATGAGATGTCAAATTACCGTAGGTTTCCTAACAAACGGGGCAGAATTGTCGAATCCATCAAACTCCGTAACAATTCGCAGGGAGGAAGCTAAAGCGGTTTGCAAGGATATTGATGCCGAAATGTTAGAGTTGGGAATTGACAATATCGATCTTTCCATCACCCCATCTCATGTCAAAGAATTGAAAAGCTGGATGGAGAAAGATTGGGATGCTATTTTTACCATATGGCCTGTAGACCAACCTCCTAAACATAGGCTTTGTTCTTATCTGGTGGGAAGGGTTATGGCAAGTTCAAACTTTAACAAGCCTATTGTATTTTATGCAGTACATACAGATCTGTTACCCAATTTCTATGTTGATATTACAGCTCAAATAGATGAGAAACAATTGCTTTTAAAAAAGTACGAATCTCAGCTAAGAGCACAATGCTATGATCACCTTTCAAAAGGAATGGATGCCTGGCGCTCTAGATTTCTTCAAGTTTCGTCTACCCCCAGGTTTATAGAGACCTTCATGAGAGTGGGTGCAAGTGGGTACGCAGAATTTCAACAGCTTTATCAAAAATCGGATACGCATAGATTATTTAAGGGTAATGATGCCTGTATACATTCATTTAGCGTATTGAAAAAGATGGATATTGATTAGACCGTGGTCATTATGTTGCTGCGACAAAGAATCTCGTTAGTTATACTTGGATGATATTTTGCAATCCTTGGACCGGGCATTCGCCAAGGACGGTATAACGCGATTGGCTGTAGTCATTATCAATTCCTTTGTCATGAGCTTCAAGTATGAAAAATGGGGGGCTTAAAAGGGAATTAATCACCAGACCTCTGTTATGAAACGCAAAGCGATATATCGGAGATTACAAATTTAAAATAGTAACTTTGATGCCCGTGATGATCTTAAGTATTTTGGGATTTGTTCAACTCAGACCCTTAAGTAGAATAGAATGAATTTTAAGAATCATATAATAAGTTAAAACTACGGTTTGGTGAATATATTGCTCATTGGTTTTGGTTCAATAGGAAGACGACATTACAATAATTTAATTAAATTAAACCATCAAAATATTTCGTTGGTTCGGAGAAATGCGACACCAGTGGATAATTGTCCGGTCTATGGATCCATTAAGGAAGCATGTAGCAACCATACGTTTAGTCATGCTGTTATAGCTACTCCCACCGCTTTGCATTCCGAGAGCTTTTTTGAGTTATTGTCCTATGGAGTTCCAAATATCTATTTGGAAAAGCCAGTTTGCGAGTCGTTGGAAAAAGCGGAACAAATGGAGCAAATAGCCCGTGAAAAGGGGACCCATGTGGTTGTGGGTTATGATCTGCATTTCGATCCGGGTTTAAATAAGATTAGAGAATTAATGCAGAAACCTGAGTTTAGCCGTCCCCTGAGCTTTCAGTCTGAAGTAGGACAATATCTCCCGGATTGGAGACCTTCTGAAGATTATCGAGAAGGGATGAGTGCAAAGAAAGCAATGGGGGGAGGAGTGATGTTGGATCTTATCCATGAATTTGATTACATCCAATGGATGTTCGGTTCGGTGATTTCGGTATACGGAATACATAAACAGTCAAGTTCCCTGGAAATTGAAACAGAAGATGTTTCAATTACCCTATTGGAGACTCATTCAGGAGTTGTGGGTAGTATTTATTTAGACTATTTACAAAAAGAACTTGCAAGGAGCTGCAAAATTGTATTCGACAAGGGAACGATTCTTTGGAATTATGCCAAGTCTGAAGTACAATGGATGACTCATAAGGAACCGGAATGGAGCACATATACGTATATGGAATTCGAAAGGAATGATCGTTTTTTAGCCATAATGCGGGCTTTTATGGAATCAACCCTCCATGAGGACCCAAGATTAACCGATCTTTCTCAGGGTATTCATTCTATGAAAATCGTGGAGGCGGCGAAGAAGTCGAATAAGGAACGAAAATGTATAGAAATATGATTTTAGGCACGATATGCATGCGAGGAGGATCTAAGGGGGTAGCCGGCAAGAATTACAAAGATTTGCTTGGAAAACCCTTATTGGAATATACGATAGTATGTGCCGAGCAATCAAAACTTTTGGACGACACTATCATTTCTTCCGATAGCGAATTGATCCTTAATTTGTCTGAAGAATATCTCCCAAAAGAAAAACTATATACCCGAAGGCCCGAATTGGCTACGGATCAGGCGTCAAAATGGGATGTATTTCAAGACCTCGTACTACAATATGAGCAGAGAACCGGAAATAAAGTTACCCATTTGGTGGATTTGGATGTAACGGTACCTAGAAGATTACCAGAGCATATTGATGAATGCATTGAACTGAGTCTTCAAAAAGAAATGGATGTGGTTATTACAGGTTATGAGCCGGAGCGTAATCCCTATTTTAATATGATGGAGGAAGGCGAGGATGGTACTTTTGGTATCGTAAAAAAATCTGAAAAGCCAATTGTCTGTAGGCAGGATGCGCCGAAAGTTCTGAGTTTAACACCGGCTGTTTATGTAATTAAAAGAGAGGCTTTGTTTAATTTTGACCATTGGTCTAATGCCCGATGTATAATTCACCAAATTCCAAGAGAATTGGCAGTGGATATCGATACGGAACATGACTTCAAACTTGTTGAATTTTTAATGACCCAAGATGGAAAAGAATCTATTTGATTTGCAGGGTAAGGTTGCTCTAGTTACCGGAGGAGCCGGTTTATTGGGCCCGGAACATGCCATCGCCTTGGCTTCTCATGGAGCTAAAGTGTATTTGGCAGATATAAATGAATCCTTGTGCCGCCGTAAAGCAGAAGAACTGCCTTATGAGAATATTTCTGTGGAGAAACTGGATGTAACCAACAAGCAGAATTGGTTGGAAGTGGTTCAAAAAATTGTGTCCCTGGATGGTAAGATCGATATTTTGGTTAATAATGCCGGTTACACCAATCAGACAAAAACCAGTGCCTATGACAGAACTTTTGAGAATTTTTCTTTGGAGGACTGGAACGCTATTATGAATGTGAACCTTACTGGGACTTTTCTAGGGTGTCAAACGGTGGGTAATGAAATGCTGAAGCATGGGTCTGGATCTATTATCAATATCGCTTCATTATATGGTGTAGTAAGCCCTAATCACAATATGTACCCGGGTACGGGTATTGTGCAGCCAGTAGCTTATACCGTGAGTAAGCATGGTGTTGTTGCCTTAACAAAATATGCCGCAACCTGGCTCGCGAAAAAAGGAGTACGAGTTAATTCACTTACACCTGGCGGTATTTTTGACGGACACGACGGGCTGTTCTTAGAACGATTTGAAAACCTTAATCCAATAGGTAGGATGAGCAATAAAACAGAATTAAGGGGAGGTATTGTCTATTTGGCCTCCGATGCAAGTTCCCATGTGGTTGGACACAATCTCATTATCGATGGCGGTTGGACCGCCTGGTAATAGGTAATAAAGTAATAAGTATCAATCTGATTATAACTAAATGAACCCATTCATTGAAATTGCCGGTAGAAAGATAGGTAGAGATTTTCCTCCTTTAGTTATCGCCGAAATTGGAATCAACCATGAGGGCTCTCTTGCCGTAGCAAAGGAAATGGTAGATGCGGCCCACAGGGCTGGAGCTGAAGTAGTAAAACATCAAACCCATATCGTTGAAGATGAGATGAGTGGCGCTGCCAAAAAAGTAGTCCCGGGCAATGCAGATGTTTCCATTTATGAGATCATGGACCGCTGTTCCCTTAATGAGCAGGATGAATTGGAATTAAAGCAATATGTGGAAGGGAAGGGAATGATCTTTATTTCGACTCCCTTTTCTAGAGCTGCAGCCGAACGGCTCCGAAAGTTTGATATTCCGGCGTACAAGATCGGTAGCGGAGAATGTAATAATTACCCCTTGCTGGAACATCTGGCTGGCTTTGGAAAACCCGTAATTATGAGCACTGGAATGAATACTATAGATAGTGTGGCCAAAGCGCTTGCAATTTTTGATAAGCATCGGGTTCCGGTTGCGATATTGCATACCACAAATTTATATCCAACTCCGGTAAATTTGGTTCGATATGGCGCTATGATGGAGATGCACCATGCGTTTCCCAACAAAGTTTTTGGGTTGAGTGATCATACTTTGAATAACAATGCCTGTCTTGGCGCGGTTGCGTTGGGAGCTTCCATATTGGAACGCCACTTCACAGATCAAATGGACAGACAAGGCCCGGACATAATTTGTAGTATGGACGAGAGTGCTTGCAAGCAATTGATACAAAGTTCTCATGAGATATGGCAAATGCGGGGAGGGACAAAAAAACCAGCAGAGGAAGAACAAGTAACGATCGATTTTGCCTTTGCCACTGTGTGTACGATAGCTTCCATAAAAAAGGGCGAGGAATTTACCATGGATAATCTTTGGGTAAAACGACCGGGAACTGGTGAAATTCTGGCCGAGGAATTCAATACAATACTGGGAAAAAGAGCGGCAAGGGACATGGGTTCAGATGAACAACTAAAATCTTCAGATATAGCGGACTAGTATGAAGAAAATAACTTTTCTTACCGGGACCAGAGCAGACTTTGGCAAGATAAAATCCTTACTTCAAAAGTTGGAAGATCATCCCCATTATGAGGTATACATCTTCGTTACGGGTATGCATATGATGGAGTTATATGGTTACACTTTATTAGAAGTGGAACGCTGCGGCTTTACGAACATCCATACCTTTTGTAATCACACTTCAGAAACCACTATGGACTTGACTTTGGCAAAGACCATCAATGGGTTTTCCGAGTATATCAAGACGATAAAGCCAGACCTTATTGTAGTGCATGGCGATCGAGTAGAGGCATTGGCCGGAGCATTGGTAGGATCTTTAAATAATATTCTGGTGGCGCATATTGAAGGAGGGGAGGTTTCTGGTACGATTGACGAATTGATTCGTCATTCCACCAGCAAAATGAGTCATATCCATTTTGTGTCCAATAAATTGGCAGAACAGAGACTTCTCCAGATGGGGGAGCTTCCAGAATCTATTTTTACTATCGGTTCGCCGGATGTGGATATCATGTTTTCAGATCAGTTGCCTTCATTGGAAGAAGCTAAAAAGAATTATGATATCCAATTTGAGAAATATGCCATTGCCATGTTTCATCCCGTTACCACGGAAGTATCCCAAATGGCGCAGTATGCGGAGAATTTTGTTCAAGCTCTTGCGAAGAGTGATAAGAACTATATCGTGATATATCCAAATAATGATTTAGGAAGTAGCGAGATACTTACGGCATACAAAAAACTGCATAACAAGGCTCGTTTCCGTGTATTTCCTTCCGTGCGATTTGAGTATTTCCTGGTCCTTTTAAAAAATGCGGAATTGATCATTGGGAATTCAAGCGCTGGAATTCGCGAAGCGCCTTATTACGGTGTACCTACTATTAATATAGGAACAAGGCAGGAGAATAGGGCCGTTCATAACCATATCCTAAACACTACATACAACGCCCAAGAGATTCTTAGTGCCATCGAGTCTGAACCGGAAAAGGTGGATATAGATAAGTTGGCTTATGGAAGTGGAAATAGTAGCCAGCTTTTCCTGAATTGTCTGAATCTGGAAGCAATGTGGCAATTAAATCATCAGAAGCAATTTAACGATTTTAATGAATTCAGCTAAGAAGATACTTGTTTTGGTGCCCGACGGAGTAGGGATAAAGAACTACATGTATGCGCGCGTTTTCCAAAACCCAGACATCAATATCACTCTCTTTCACAACTTTGATTCGGATACCATCAGACATATTAATAGGGAGATGACTACCCATTCTAATATTGAGATTCCTGCGTATAAGGAAAGTTTGAGAGAAAAGTTTTTGCGGGAGTTGATCAATGTATCTCGCCTTAGATACAATCATAAAAGGGTGAACAACCCTACCATTTTGGAATTCAGAAAGAGCGGGCACAAAAGCATTAAATTAGCATTGTTTTATAGGCTAATAAATATACTGTCCGTTGGGATTAGATCTTATAAGACCATATTGTGGTTAGAAAAAAAATATGACCTTGCGATAAGAAGAAATTCATTTTATACACAGCTTACGGAAATCCTTACAACCGAATCTCCAGACGCACTGTTCTGTACACACCAGCGAGCTTTGAAGGCACCTACGGTTTTTGCAGCTGCCAAGGATCTTGGAATACCAACAACAACTGTGATCTATTCATGGGATAATATACCCAAGGCCCGTCTCGCTCTAAGATCCGACCATTATTTAGTGTGGTCCGATTATATGAAGAGGGAACTTCAGTTGTTTTACCCGGAAATTAGTTCGGAACAAATTACCACTACGGGAACTCCTCAATTCGAATTCTATAAGGATCCTGAGAACTTGATCGATAGAGCTACCTTTTTTAAAAAGTACGAATTAGATACGTCCAGAAAGCTCCTCTGTTTCTCTGGAGATGATGAACTAACCTCTCCATACGATCCACAATATCTTGAGGATGTAGCGGAGGCAATCACCCAAGCAGGAAAAGAGAGCGAATACCAGATCGTTTTCAGAAGATGTCCTGTAGACGTATCGGGACGTTATGATGGGGTCGTGTCAAAATTTCCAAAACTGATCGTGGAAATACCTCCACTTTGGAATTTTAATTCCAAGATATGGTCCGCGGTATATCCAACATATGACGATGTGAAACTGCTGGTAAGCCTCGCTTACTATACAGATGCTGTGATCAATGTAGGCTCCACAATGGCATTTGATTTCGGGATGTTTCAAAAACCTTGTTTCTATATTAACTATGACCAACCGAATAGTTCGAAGTGGACCGTTGATGTCATTTACAGGTTTCAACATTTT
>JBCBDM010000175.1:0-7870 GCA_038529705.1 Bacteroidota bacterium | reverse complement strand
AACGGTTCCACTCTTATGAAAGCTCACCCAGTTATTGGGAAATATAGAATCCGGTGTATCCATTTCGAGAATATCATCTTCCACAATCACATTGACTCCTACGGCCCTGAGCTTAGATACAAAGGTGTCGAACTCTGCTTGAGCTTGACTATTGATGTCCCCATTTTTTAGCTGCATTTGCTCTTGAAAATAATTATTGACGGCAGTCTCTTCATTCATTCTGAAAGCCACCGGACGAATCATCAATATGGTATCGGTAATTTGCGACATATTAGGATCAATTATGGGATGCAAATTTAAATGTTTTTCGATGGTTTATCCTTCAATTTTTTCGAAATCATCTTCCCGTTGTAATTTCTTAAAAATGGAGCTTGAATCTAGTACAAAAAAGTCCTAAAACTCCTTATCTTTGCCGCAAAATTGAGAACCTATGAACACCCACCCATGGCATGATGTGCAAATTGGAGAAGAAACTCCGGATGTAGTAAGAGGAATTGTTGAAATTCCGAAGAACAGTAGAGCAAAATACGAATTGGATAAAGACTCCGGAATGCTCATTTTGGATCGCGTTTTGTATAGCTCGATCAACTATCCGGCCAACTATGGTTTTATTCCCCAAACCTATTGCGATGACAATGATCCTCTGGATATTTTGGTATTGTCCCAAATTGAAGTGGTTCCTATGTGTATTGTAGAGGCTAAAGTGATTGGTGTGATGCGTATGATGGACGAGGGTGAAATGGATGACAAGATCATCGCCGTGGCAGCCAATGATATGAGCGTGAATCATATGAACGAAATCGAAGACCTTCCCGCACACTGGATCAAAGAACTACGCAGTTTCTTCGAGGATTACAAAAAATTGGAAAACAAAACCGTGGTGGTAGAAGACTTTCAGGATAGAAAAACAGCACTGAAGGTGATCGATCAAGCGATCATAGATTATAAGGCGAAGTTTGGGAGGTAGGCTACTATTATTTTGTCCTAAATTGATATACCACTCCTAAACCATAGGCGGCGCCTACAAATACATTGCGTCCTGCCAGAGTATATGTTAAAGAAATATATCCGCCAAAATGTTTAGAAAAACCAGTATACAAGCTTCCTCCGATCTTATGGAAGTCGGTACCGAACTCTCTGAAATTTTGAGGCCTAGGCGTTCCTCTATAGTCAATACCTCCAAAGGTATATTGTAAATCATAAAACAGATCGTAATACCATTTCGCAGTGGCCCTGCCTAGTTTTACGGTCACAGGTAGACTATGCGGTACTTCTTGCAGCTTCAATGAATAACCACTTTGCACCGTCATAAACCAACCATTGTTCTTTTTGTAGTGGGCCATAGCGCGGGACTCTATAACGGTGGCTTGTTGTCCAATATCATTTAATCCACCCAAATCGTAGTTGGATAAGGGCGTAGAAATACCACCAGCCAAGCTTAATTCGAATACGCTATTTTTCTTTTCAGACTGCAGTATTCGGTATTTAAGGAAGAGTGTTATGTCCTGTAAATTATGCTGATCATCGCTCACAATATAGGGAATGGAAATACTAGTAGAGAAGTTTTCTAGAATACCATAGTTAGCATATAAGTTGGCATAATATACACTTCGGCCTAAGTCTGTTTTTCTTCGACCTGCCCGATAATTTTTGCTGTCTTCAAACCCAAACCCTAAAACTGTTGTACCGCTTCCTGGTTCTTGATAAAATCCGTCAATCTTTCCTTGGGCAAAACCTTCGGAAATGACTAAAACAAAAAATGTGAAAATTAAAGCTCTCATTACCAAAATATATACGCAATTTATACCTCGGCGGTTCTTTCAATCCCTAATTAAAGGCATAGTAGAGCATCGCAATAGCCCCTCCTGTTTGGCTATTTCGGCATAGGGAACCTCTTCCACAGTGAACCTTTGCTCCCGGAGCCAGGCATTCAATCGGGTGAAGTTCTTTTCTGAAATTACCACCTCTTCAGAAATTGAGAAGACATTGCTATTCATATCGTACATCTCATCTTTGGTAATCTCGAAACAGTTTTCACTTCCGAAGTGATTGACTAACCAGTTGTATTCCGTTTCCTCCAAAAATCCTTCCTTATGGATGATACATTTTCCCTTGCCCAATGGTTGAAAACAGCAATCCAAATGTAACGCATTGTCTCTGGCAATAGTGTTGGATTTTCTTAGATTGAAAGATTTGACGGTTTTGTGAGGAAAGGTCTGTTCCAGGCAACTCACCGCCTTCATATTGGTACGCGCCGTGATATAATCCGGATAATCTTCTCCTCTGTACGTGCCCACAAAGATGTAGTCGCCCCAAGGCATCACATCTCCGCCTTCCACATGGGCATCTTCCGGAAATTGTATGATATTTGCTGAAGGAATTTGATCCAGAACGTACTGAATGGCCTGAATTTCCTTTTCCCGATCCGGTAGAATATTAGCCTTGATAAACTTATCTTCAATGACAAAACCAATGTCCCTGGCAAATATCTGATTGTAGTTCTCAATGATTTCCGGTCGGAACACCTGCACATCATATTTCGCAAAAACAGCCGCTACCGCTTCCATTTCTCCTATCATGTCCTCTTCCTTAGGATACGTACCCGCCTTAATGTGCATCGCACTTTTCGGGTCATAGGCGTCTTCCAGTTTAGGAGTTGGCCCGTTACTTTTAGCAGTTCCCAGAACCACAGCACGCAGGCGGGAAATTTCGTCGTTTACGTTGAGTTGTAGCATGGCGCAAATATAAAAAAAAGAGACAGAGGATTCTGTCTCTTTTACAAGTAGCCTGAAAATCGCAATGGTGGAGGAATATGCGACTATCTCGACTGTATTCAGGCTATTTTCTTAGAATTTGCTCCACCTTAGAGCGAATCAATAACGATCCAATTAAAGGCATAAAATTCTAAATAAGTCTTCCCATCGCCCCGCAAACCTATTCGGTTTTCTCCCAGAAACCATATGGTCTCTTCCTTATTTGAAACCTCTTGATATAGTCGAAAATATCGAACCTGATCCTGTAACCCAAACCGGTCAAGTTCCGAGGATGGAGGTTGGGTCTGGACCGCTTCATGCATCGATGAGGGAATAGTCAACCTATGTACTAAAACCACATACAGAAATAATATAAGAACAACCTTTACGTCTTTCATGATACAAGGGGGATTATCAGAAAACTCAAAGAAATTTACATTAGAAGATTCATAGGACGGTACGGGCACTTACAAATTGTAAGAATCAGGACTCTCTAAATCATCAGGAAGAAGACCTGTAATAGCCCGGGGTATGCCCAGCCAGCTTGTTAAATGCAGTGTAAAAAGCTGATTTTGAGTTAAATCCTGCTTCTAATGCTATGGATAACATATTATAGTCTCTAAATTCTGTCGCGCTAAGCATATTTTTGGCATATTCCACCCGGTAGGTGTTTACATAATCGCTAAAATGAACTTGAGCGTGCGAATTGATCACTTTTGAAAGGTAATTAGGGCTAATGGCCACCTCTTTTGCTAAGGTATGCAGATCCAGGTACGGGTTGAGAAAGATCTTTTCTGAAGCCATTAGTGACTCCAATTTCTGAAAGTACTTTCGGGTACTATCATCTGCCTTTTCAACGGCATTAAAGTTTGGATTCATCACTCTGGATCTGATTAAACGATTCAGTTCTTGTCGCTCTGTTAAAACACTGGTCTGCACAAAGCCAGAATATCCAATATATATTATGAGAAAGAGATAACCGAACCAGGCAGGTAAATAGATATAGTTGCCCAATCTGTACACACTTACCAGGTCAAATAATAAAGAAAGTGCCCACAGGGCTAGAAGCGCAATTCCCAACGATACTATTTTTTTTAACCAGGCCGTTTGAGCAATGACATGATCATATTTCTTGTTCTTGTATTGATGTTCGAACCTTCGAATCATTTGCAAACTCCACAAACAAGTGAACAATCCATAAAACAATGTAACAGCCTCTTCTAGTTTTATAATTGGAAAGTAACGCTCCATGGCTACAGCATAACTTAGATCATTCCCCACAATATCTGCTTTCATATAAAAATGAACCAGCAGAAAGATTAAAAAGGGAGCAAATACCCAAAACCGAACCTTCTTTTCCTTTAGCGGGTGATCTAAGAAGAAGATCACAAAGAACAAAAAGAACGGGCTGGTCAATAATTGTATGGGAAGAAAAAGGAGGAAAACTTCCGGAAAGAAATTAGGTAGTTCCAGAAAAACGATCCATTGCTGGAAATTAACAAGGGTTACGAATAGCATGAACCATGCCAGGTAACGAACACAGATATGCAATCTTCTAGAGGCGATCATCACCCTGCCCCCAAGAAGAAAAGCGACCGCAATGAGTAGGATGAGTGCACAATAAATTATGATATCGAGCATAAGTAAATATACTAAGAATAAGAAATGCACCTATAAAAAAAGCACCCATGGTATTGGGTGCTTTCTATCTTCAGAGTTAAAAATTATCTAAAGTCTATATCTTTAAACGATCTATGGTTCTCTCCTATGTAGATCTGCCTAGGACGGCCAATCGGTTCTTTTCTCAGTCTCATTTCTTTCCACTGGGCAATCCAACCCGGAAGTCTGCCCAGAGCAAACATCGCGGTAAACATTTCTACCGGAATCCCCATAGCTCTATAGATGATACCCGAATAGAAGTCTACATTAGGATATAATTTTCTATCTACGAAATACGGGTCTTCGAGCGCCTCTTTTTCAAGTCCTTTGGCAATTTCCAACACAGGATCATCTACTCCAAGATCTCGAAGCACTTCGTCTGCCGCCACTTTAATGATCTTTGCTCTAGGGTCGAAATTCTTATACACACGATGCCCAAAGCCCATTAAACGGAAAGGATCACTCTTATCCTTGGCCTTGGCCATATATTTCTTGGTATCACCTCCATCTTCTTTAATAGCTTCTAACATTTCAATCACAGCCTGATTAGCTCCTCCATGAAGGGGACCCCAAAGGGCACTAATTCCAGCCGAAAGTGAGGCAAATAAGCCCGCATGAGAAGATCCCACGATACGCACCGTAGAGGTGGAGCAGTTCTGCTCGTGATCTGCATGCAAAATAAGCAACTTATCTAGAGCATCCACTAAGACCTTATTGGACTCATATTCTCCATTTGGCTTTTTGAACATCATTTTCAAAAAGTTGTCTACGTACCCTAGGGTATTATCACCGTAATCTAAAGGAAGTCCTGCTCTTTTTCTGTAAGCCCAAGCCGTTAGCACCGGGAATTTACCCATGATACGAACTATGGCCTTGTACATGTCTTCTTCACTATCTACATTAACAGAATCCGGATTAAAAGCGATCAAGGCACTGGTTAACGAAGAAAGTACTCCCATGGGATGAGCCGACTTTGGAAATCCATCCAGAATCTTCTTGACGTCCTCATCTACATGCGACTGTTCTTTGATATCATTGTGAAATTTATCCAGTTGCTCTGAAGAGGGCAATTCTCCAAAAATCAACAAATAGGCAACTTCAAGAAAGTCTGCTTTATCCGCCAATTCTTCGATAGAATATCCTCGATATCTAAGAATCCCTTCTTCTCCATTTAAAAAGGTGATAGCGCTTTCGCAGGAACCCGTATTTTTATATCCAGGATCTATCGTGGTGACTCCTCCGGTTGCTCCTCGAAGGGTTTTAATATTGATGGCAACTTCATTCTCTGTGCCCTCTATGAGAGGAAATTCGTATTTCTCGCCGTTGATTTCAAGAGTAGCGTTTTTCGACATAAGCGTTCTTAAGTTTAGTTGAATTTTAAAGGATTGCTAAATTACGAAAAATTGGACGATTTTTTTAAGAAATGCTTACCGTTCTAGGGTTAAAAAAACTTTAATTTATCGTATTAACAGGAAAAATGTACCGAGTTTTTCCGAAAAGAAAAACCGCTAGATCGTCCAAACAAATCGGATCTAGCGGTTGAGGCGATTTTTTAGTGTTAAAAACTTTAAATCTTAAAAGCTTTTCTTCCCGGATAATAGGCGACCATGTCCAGCTCTTCTTCAATTCGAAGTAACTGATTATACTTGGCCATACGATCACTTCGGGAAGCGGAACCTGTCTTGATCTGCCCGGTATTTAAGGCGACGGCCAAATCTGCAATCGTATTGTCTTCGGTTTCACCACTTCGATGCGACATGACCGAAGTGTAACCGGCATTGTGCGCCATATTTACGGCAGCAATGGTTTCACTTAAGGTCCCGATCTGGTTTACTTTGATGAGAATTGAATTGGCAATCCCCTCATTAATTCCCCGAGAAAGCCGCTCTACATTGGTTACAAAAAGATCGTCGCCCACCAATTGTACTTTTTCACCGATCTTATCGGTTAAATACTTCCATCCTTCCCAATCATTTTCATCCATACCGTCTTCGATGGAGATAATGGGATACTTTTCGGTAAGTTCGGCCAGATAGTCTGCCTGCTCCTGAGATGTTCTCACCTTACCTTTATCTCCTTCAAATTTTGTATAATCATAATTACCATCCACATAGAACTCGGCTGCCGCACAATCTAAAGCGATCATTACGTCATCTCCTAAGCTATATCCGGCTTTTTCGGTAGCTTTGGCAATAGTATCCAGGGCATCTTCTGTCCCATCCAAGGTGGGAGCAAAACCACCTTCGTCCCCAACAGCGGTACTCAATCCACGGTCGTGCAAAACCTTCTTGAGATGATGAAAAATCTCTGACCCTATCTTCATGGCATGAGTAAAGCTCTCCGCTTTGACCGGCATGACCATAAACTCTTGAAACGCAATGGGCGCATCACTATGGGAACCTCCGTTAATAATGTTCATCATAGGCACCGGAAGCGTTTTAGCACTCACCCCTCCCACATACCTAAATAGGTGTATCCCCAACTCATTGGCAGCAGCTTTTGCGGCAGCCAGAGAAACTCCGAGAATAGCATTGGCTCCAAGCTTGGACTTGTTAGGGGTTCCATCCAGGTCGATCATGATCTGATCAATGGTTTCTTGTTCAAAAACAGAAACACCCAGCAAGGTTCCGGCAATTTTACCATTGACATTTTCTACGGCATTGAGCACTCCCTTTCCCATATAGTCGTCACTGCCATCACGCAGTTCTACGGCCTCATGTTCTCCGGTAGAAGCTCCGGAAGGCACTGCGGCTCTACCCAATACTCCATTCTCTGTGATCACGTCCACTTCTACGGTGGGATTGCCTCTGGAATCGAAGATTTGTCTTGCGTGTATGTCAATAATAATACTCATAATTGTAAAAGTTAGATTTAAGGGTGAAGATACAAAATGTGCCTAAGTTAATGTTTCAAAAACGTTACTTAACCAACAAAAACAGGGCTAAAACGTTTTCGAACCATCACAAAAAAAAGCTCATGATTAATGAGCTTTTTCAAGTTTGGATTTTTTAATGTTTTCAACAAACTGGTCGAATAAATAAGAGGCATCATGTGGCCCCGGGCTCGCTTCCGGATGGTATTGTACAGAAAAGACCGGTTTGTCCTTCAATCGAATACCTGCCACTGTGTGATCGTTCAAGTGAACGTGAGTAATCTCTACATTGTCATGTGCTTCGGTTTCTTCTCTGTTGATAGCGAATCCATGATTTTGAGAGGTAATCTCCCCCTTTCCTGTCAAGACATTCTTTACAGGATGGTTTATTCCTCTATGTCCATTGTGCATTTTATAAGTAGAGATACCATTGGCCCGAGCCAATACCTGGTGGCCCAAGCAAATTCCAAAAAGAGGTCTATCCGTCTTTAAAATTTCCTTAGCCGTTGCGATCGCTTCCGTAAGCGGTTCCGGATCTCCGGGACCATTACTTAGGAAATAGCCGTCGGGTTGAAACGCAGCTAAT
>JBCBDM010000174.1:0-8086 GCA_038529705.1 Bacteroidota bacterium | reverse complement strand
GAAGACAGACCTTTCTTTAGTGCCGAAGTGGAGGTAGCCCAGATCGTTGTAGAACCCAGAGTAACAGAATCGGCTAAGCAAAAGACCATTGATCGACTGAATGAGTTCCGCAGAGATATTGTGGAGAATGGATCTAGCTTCGCGACCAAAGCTGTGCTTTATTCCAAAGATGCAACCGCCAAGCGAGGAGGACTTATAGAAGGAGTGAAGAAAAATTCCCCCATGGCGAAAGAATTTAAAGATACCGCCTTCTCCTTATTGGAAGGAGAGGTAAGTGAACCTTTTGAAACCGAATTTGGATGGCATCTGCTCACTGTAGATAAGGTAAGAGGGCAGGAGCTAGATGTTCGTCACATTATACTGTTTCCCGAAGTGACTCAGGATATCATCGATAAAGCCCAGTTCCAGATCGATAGCCTTAGAACAGAAATTATCGATGGGAAGATTGATTTTGCCACCGCGGCCCGACGATATTCGGACGATAAGGAAACGCGAAATAATGGAGGCCAATTGGTGAATCCAGTATCTTTCGATACGCGCTTCGACCTTACTAAGATGGAACCCACTCTAAGTGCACAAGTATACAATCTTAAGGAAGGAGAAATTTCCAAGGTGTTTACCGATAGAGACCGCACAGGAAGGAGTAAGTTTAAAATGCTTACGGTAACTAAAAAATACAATGAGCACAAAGCCGATTTTCAGAATGATTACGAAAAGATCAAAGAATTGGCATTAAAGGAAAAACAGATACGTGCTATTGAGAAATGGCAAAATAGGAAGATCCAGGAAACTTATGTAAACGTTAACAGAGATTATTACGATTGCGAATTCTCAAGCAATTGGATCAAAAACTAACTAACAACCCAAAATTATGTCCGATGTAATCGCCGTGGAACAACTAGTTTCCAAGTACAATGCCTTACGACAAGAAATTAAGAAAGTAATTGTAGGTCAGGATGAGGTCGTCGAACAGGTTTTACTATCTATCTTCTCCGGGGGCCATGCTTTACTTATAGGGGTACCCGGACTTGCAAAGACCTTATTAGTAAACACAGTGGCTCAGGCCCTGGGATTGCAATTTAAGAGAATACAGTTTACACCAGACCTTATGCCCAGTGATATATTGGGTTCTGAGATACTGGATCAGAATAGAGAATTTAAGTTTATCAAGGGCCCCATTTTCGCCAATATCATTTTGGCAGACGAGATCAACCGAACACCGCCCAAGACCCAAGCCGCCTTGCTAGAGGCTATGCAAGAAAGAGCAGTCACTGTGGCCGGGCATCACTACAAATTAGATTTGCCGTATTTTGTTTTGGCCACCCAAAACCCGATTGAGCAGGAAGGAACCTATCCTTTACCCGAAGCACAATTGGACCGTTTTATGTTTGCTATTAACCTGGACTATCCTTCATTTACCGAAGAAGTTGAGGTAGTTAAGACCACGACTTCCGGAGAACAATCGAGCGTGAATGCCTTGTTCTCGGCTCAGGAGATCATTGATTTTCAAAAATTGATCCGAAGAGTACCCGTGGCAGATAACGTGGTGGAATACGCTGTGACTTTGGTAGGAAAAACGCGTCCAAAGAGTCAGGCCGCTACAGAGATGGTGAAAAACTATATTGACTGGGGTGCAGGACCCAGAGCTTCTCAGAATTTAATTCTGGGAGCAAAAGCGCACGCAGCCCTTCATGGAAAATTCTCTCCGGATATCGAGGATGTACAAAAAGTAGCGATTGGTATTTTACGTCATCGACTTATTAAAAACTACAAGGCCGAGGCAGAAGGACTTAGTATAGAGGAGATTATTACCAGTCTCTACTAATGAAATTTAAGTCTTTCATTTTACCGTTGGTACTATTTTTGTGTGGGCTTATTGTTCGGATCATCGGAGCTTTGTTTAAAATTTTGCATTGGGAGTTAGGGCCTTTTAATGGAGGTTTACTCATTACCATTGCTTCGCTACTGCAGATAATAGCATTGGTTTTTGCCATTGTCATTTTGTTGCGCTTCTATTTTCGGAACAGGGAATAACGCAGCTTTTTTACTACCTTCGTTTCAACTCGAAACCAACTTCTTTGAAGATAGATTTTTCCAATAGGATCTTTGGTCTGGACGTAATGCGGGCCGCAGCTATTTTATTTGTGGTTTGTTCGCATGCCTTGTGGGTATTTCCGGAGGCAGAAGGTTCCTTTGTGTCGCTTCTTCGCTTAAGTGGAGTAATGGGTGTGGAGATCTTCTTTGTGCTGAGTGGTTTTCTCATTGGTAGGATTCTTTTCAGAATATTTACCGATGAGGGTTTCAAGACAAAATACCTTACTTATTTTCTTATCAGACGATGGTTTAGGACCTTGCCTAACTATTATCTGGTCTTAGGCGTAAATATACTATTGGTGTTGGCGTTGGGCCGGAAGTTGCCCGATACCTTACCTCTTTACTTTGGGTTTCTTCAGAATTTTAACTTTGGAATGGATATTTTCTTCACGGAATCCTGGAGTTTACCTATTGAGGAATTTGCTTATATCATTGGGCCTTTGTTATTCTATCTTGTATTACTTCCAAAATGGAAGATGTCCAGGAAGCGATTGTTCCTATGGGTTACTTTGGGGATCATTCTTTTCTTTCTGGTAACCAAGGTGAGCTATACCCTGGAAACGGGAGCCAATACTCTGGATTATTGGAACATTAATCTAAAGGCGGTTCTTATGTATAGGATCGATGCAATTTACTACGGAGTACTCGCTGCCTATCTTTCCTTGGTAAAACCGGAAATATGGAAAAAATATACGGTGCCATCGTTATTTCTTGGACTCTTCTTATTTGTAGGAATACATGCATGGATGGGCTCACAAGGTTGGGATACCCAAACCCAGCCTTTCTTTTTAAATGTTTTGTATCTACCCCTTTGTTCCCTCTGTATCGCAGCCTCCTTGCCCTTTTTCTCACGTTTAAAACGCGCTCCGGGAGCTTTATTGGTTCCGGTTACTTTCATAAGTTTGGTCTCCTATTCTATGTATTTGCTCCATTATTCTATTATTTTACAAAGTATGCGTTACTTTTTCCCTACGGAAGGATATACACTCTGGGAGAAGTGGGCTTTTGCCATGGGATATCTGGTAGTGACCATTTCCCTTTCGTATGTTTTGTATGGTTTATATGAAAAACCGATGATGGATCTTCGGGACCGAGACTACTTCCGAAGAAAATTTGATTCAAAATAATTGCCAATTTCACAATTATCACTAACGAAAATTACGTAATACGTAATTTTATGCACCCAAAAGTGGTATTCGTTGAAAAATAGTTATAAAATTTGCTTATTTATTAAACTATTTTTAAATAATTCGGAAATTTTGTACTTTTGCAACTCTTCAAAAAACCAAAAAATAGAACTATGGCATTCGATATCGATATGATCAAAAAGGTATATGCCCAAATGCCCGAAAGAGTAGATAAAGCTCGTGAGGTAGTGGGTCGTCCTTTAACACTTTCAGAAAAAATATTGTACAACCACTTGTGGGATGGAATGCCCAATAAGGAGTTTACCCGAGGGAAGGATTACGTGGATTTTGCGCCGGATAGGATCGCCCTTCAGGATGCTACGGCTCAGATGGCTTTGCTTCAGTTTATGCAAGCGGGAAAAAAGAAAGTGGCGGTCCCTACGACCACTCACTGTGATCACCTTATTCAGGCCAAGCAGGGGGCGGAAGCCGATCTAAAACGTGCCAACGATACCAGTAGTGAAGTATTTGATTTCCTTGCCTCCGTTTCAAATAAATATGGTCTGGGTTTCTGGAAGCCAGGCGCTGGTATCATCCACCAGGTGGTGCTTGAGAACTATGCCTTTCCAGGTGGAATGATGATTGGAACAGATTCCCATACGGTAAATGCCGGAGGATTAGGAATGGTTGCCATAGGAGTAGGAGGAGCCGATGCCGTTGACGTAATGGCGGGAATGGCCTGGGAGCTTAAATTTCCAAAATTGATCGGTGTTCGACTCACCGGAAAGCTAAGTGGATGGACCGCCCCAAAAGATGTGATTCTTAAGGTGGCCGAGATTCTTACGGTAAAAGGAGGAACCGGAGCTATTGTAGAATATTTTGGGCCAGGAGCTATTTCTATGTCCTGTACCGGAAAGGGGACCATCTGTAATATGGGTGCCGAGATAGGAGCGACTACATCGACCTTCGGATATGACGAATCTATGGAGCGTTACCTGCGTGCCACCGATAGAGAAGATGTGGCGGATGAAGCGAACAAAATAAAGGAATACCTTACCGCAGATGCCGAAGTATATGCTAATCCGGAACAGTATTTCGATCAGGTGATCGATATCGACCTGTCTACCTTAATGCCACATTTAAACGGACCTTTTACCCCGGATCTTGCTACGGAAGTAGGAACCATGTACGACAAGGCCGTATCTAACGACTGGCCGTTGACGGTGGAGTGGGGATTGATAGGTTCCTGTACCAATTCTTCTTATGAGGATCTTTCCAGAGCCTCTTCTATCGCTCAACAAGCCCTGGATAAAGGACTAAAGACCAAAGCAGAATTTGGGATCAACCCAGGTTCCGAACAGGTGCGATATACGGCAGAACGAGATGGAATCCTTCAGGTCTTCGAAAAATTGGACGCTAAGATATTTACAAATGCCTGTGGCCCGTGTATCGGACAATGGGCCCGTTATGAAGATCCAAAAAATGCGCCTAAGAACAGCATTGTACACTCCTTTAACAGGAACTTCGCCAAGCGTGCCGATGGAAATCCAAATACACATGCCTTTGTAGCTTCTCCGGAATTAACAGCGGCGATCGCTATTTCGGGTCGCTTAGACTTCAATCCGCTTACCGATACATTGATCAATGAGAATGGTGACGAAGTGATGTTAGATGAACCTACAGGATGGGAATTGCCTCCAAAAGGATTTGAAGTGAAGGACAACGGATATGTGGAGCCTATGGCCGATGGAAGTGGTGTACAGGTTACTGTAAATCCAACCAGTGAGCGTTTACAGCTACTCACTGCTTTCACACCCATTCAGGACAGTGAGTTACAAGGTGTGAAACTGCTGATAAAGGCTTTCGGTAAGTGTACCACAGATCATATTTCCATGGCTGGACCCTGGCTACGATTTAGAGGTCATTTAGACAATATCGCCAATAATACACTTATTGGAGCTGTGAATGCCTTTAACAAGAAGACTAATTTTGTGAAAAGTCAGTTGGACGGCGAATACGGAGGTGTCCCGGATACGCAACGTGGCTATAAGGCGAAAGGTGTTAAAACGATAGTCGTAGGAGACCATAACTACGGAGAAGGTTCTTCCAGAGAGCACGCCGCGATGCAACCGCGACACCTGGGTGTTGCTGCTGTATTGGTGAAGTCTTTTGCACGTATCCACGAAACCAACCTGAAGAAACAAGGAATGTTGGGATTGACTTTTGCTAATGAAGCAGACTATGATCTTATTCAGGAAGACGATACGTTCAACTTTGTAGACATAGCCGATTTTGCTCCGGGGAAACCCCTCACTATCGAAGTGGTTCATGCAGATGGAAGTAAGGATACCATCATGGCCAATCATACCTACAATGCCTCTCAAATTGAGTGGTATCGTGAGGGATCTGCCTTGAATTTGATCAAAAAGCAAAATGCTTAAAAGATAGGCGGCTTAGTTATATATATATACTTAAAACTCTCGCAAAAGCGAGAGTTTTTTTGTGTGTATAAGTTTGAGTGCTCCTGCGCCTCGGGAAGAAAAGATACTATTCTGTTGAGTACATAACCTGCAGTTTAAGAATGCAGACTATCCAGGTAACTCTTAAAGGTTTTAATATCCTCCTTAGAGGTGAGGTCGGGGACATGTTCGTGAAATGGAATTCCCAGAAATTGTCCGGGATGGTCCTTGCAGAAATTGAGAATGGCCGAGGGTAATTCCTTTTCGTTCCGTTCAGGATGTGGAGGGCACGCTTTGAGATAGGGATACATTTGCCTTCCACTAAATTTAAAGATGTTCATGCTAACCCTGAGTTTTCCGTCCTTGTCTTTGTATTCCTCCATTTGCACTTCGGAAGGTTTCTCGATAATATTGCCGATGTAGTTGTTGTCGTCCAATTGCACCAGAGCAAAACGGGCAATTCTTTCCGAAGAAAATTTCAATTCGTCACGGTCGTACGCAATAAAAGCATGGGAAGCAGGAGTGCTGGCAAGCGCTTTTAATACTTCTACCGAATACAGATTGTCGCAATTACAAACCGTGAAAGTTTGTCCCTGCAGTTTGGGATATTGTTCGAGCGCCTGAAATACGGCATCTGCTGTGCCAAAAGGTTTGTTTCGTCCCTCCGGTATGTGTTGAGTTGCATACCATATATCGAGGCCGTGAAAAGTATTACGGCTCGTGCTATTGCCATAGTATTGCTTAAAGTCTTGGCTGGCTCCCCCCACGATAAGATAAATGTTTTTATAACCTGCCTTTTCAGCATTTCGGAGCAGGAAGTCCAGGATAGGGCGATTGTCTTTGCCATACCCCATAAGGGCTTTACTGCGAGTATTGGCGGCTTGTATTTCTTCCTCGGAAAGACCTTCGATCGCCGCCGACTTTTTCATTCTGGAGGAGGCTCCACCGGCTAATATGAGTAAGGTATCATGCATTTACTTGGAATAGGTTCCAGGGCCTACGGAGACGCTATATGCGTCCTTCGCTCCCACAGATTTTATGGCGTTACAAATAGTTTCTTGATCCTCTTCGGGTGCAATGGCAACAATGCTCCCACCACCACCGGAACCCACGATCTTGGCTCCCAGGGCACCTGCTTCCAACGCCGCATCGATCATCTTGTCAATAAGAGGAACGGTGATTTTGAGGATGTCTCTAAGCACTTTATGGTGTTCGGTCATAAGGCGTCCCAGCGTTGGCATATCGGGTTGCTCTTTTTCAAATTCCATCAACGCTTGTTGTGTGATCGTATGATTTTTCACGGCAGCATAAAAGTAAGGTCGTTGCGCTTTGGAAAGATGTGTGGAGAGTGCTTCCACTTCATGCAGTTGGGTATTCTTGAGGTTGAAGCCGGTGGTATGCTTTGCCACCGCATCAATGGCAGTTTCTGCTTTTCCCCGCAGTTCGCCCAGCAATCCAATGGTTTCCTTCGGAATGCCGGATTCTCCTAATACCAGACCTTTCATTTCAGTTCCTACCGTCCTAACAGAGAAATCGGCATCGGTATCGATATGTATGATATTCCCTAGTGAGATGGTATACTGATCCATTTTTCCCCCGGGCGAATCGTGTTCCAATACTTCCGCTTCGTAGGTAAGCCTGGCAATAAATTGCGGAGTGATCTCATGGCGACAACCAAATGCTTTCAGTAAAAAGTGTGTCCAGGCCACAACAATGGCCGAGGAACTTGAGGTTCCCGCATTGATAGGAATGGTACTTTTCAAGGTAATATTGTAACCGTGATCCGGGGTACAGCCATACCTTCTCACTACTCGAAGCACTGAGGCAAAGTGATCTCCTTGGGTGAGGTTTTCGAATCTTTCAAAAACAGGGATGCTACGTTCCGAATGAATGTCTGGCATGCGAATGTGAAAATGCCCGGACGTATTTTCTTCCGAAGTAAGTACTACCTGTCTATCGATAGCACAGGCGATTACCGGAAGTCCCAAATAATCCTGATGGTCACCGAATAAACAAATCCTTCCGGGAGCGATAATTGTTATAGCGTCTTTCAATCTAATAGCTGTCTTTCATCCAGTCATAAGGTAGTCTCTTTACCCAATTTCCGCGGGTAAAGTCCGGAAAGTCCTGAGATTCGCCATTATTGGCGATCGATACTTCCGAAAGCGGAGTGATAGCGCTCCAAGCCGCAGCATCATAGGCATCCAAGGGAGGAGGAACATTCAGTTTGGCCGATTCAACAAAGGCTTGTAGGACGAAGAAGTCCATACCTCCATGGCCAGAACCAGCGGCATATTCCCCGTATTTTTTCCAGAGCGGATGATCGTATTTGTCTAACCAGGGCTTGGCCTCATCCCATCGATGGGGCTTTTGAGCCTTTCCTTCTATATAGATCCGACTTCCATC
>JBCBDM010000173.1:0-8090 GCA_038529705.1 Bacteroidota bacterium | reverse complement strand
CGGTAATAAAGATATTGCCAGATGGTGGGGTGATAGTATAGCTTACTTTCAGACTTTGAGGTGTCCAAAAGTACCAAGTTGTTATTTTTTATGGCCAAAAGTGCTTCATCCAGACATACTAAGCCTTCCTTCAGCTGTAATAAAGGATAGGTCACAAATGAATCGTTTTTAGTCGGGTTAATGATCCGCTGACAAATCACGCCGCCCGTGTCAATACCTGCGTCGATTAAATGAGTAGTAACCCCACAATGATCAGGATCGTCATTCACCAATGCCCAGTATCCTCCGTGTACGCCTCTATATTTGGGTGTAATGCCTACGTGGATATTAACCATAGGGCTATCCACCGCATTCAAGAGTTTTTTTCCAATGATCCGTGTACCATTCACAACAATGGCATCTGGCTTTACCTGAGACACAAATTCCCGCACTTTAGGATCATTGATAGAGGGAACGAATAAGTGATCATCGAAGGTTTCAATACTTTCTATGGAAAACATCTTCCTGATCTCACCTAGCCTTTTTCTGGAGAAAAAATTGACCAGCGGTACCGCAATCTTCATAAAAACCAACTGAAATATCACCACTCCTACTCCCAACCTTTTAATTCTATTCTTTAGCAGTCGCTTTTTGGAGGGAGGAAGCTCGGATACCACTCCCACCAAATTATGGTGATCTTTTAGATGCGTAAAGACGATATCACTACCCAGGTCCTTACCACAAAACAATACTATCCTCATACATCTATCAATTTAGTAAGTTTTGTCATCGTTACGCTATCGAAGCCATACGTCTCATTGAGCTCCTTATAGGTTTTAAAAATTTCTTCCAGGTTCTTGAAATTTTCATCCGTGTTCTTTCCGAAGTTATGCGGGTGCCACCAAAGATGAAAAAGTTCGTTCCTTCTTGCGGCGTATTTCATTCCTTTCGTTATACGTCTGATTTTCAAGGATTCTAAGAAACTTAATTTTTTTGAGAAGGGCCTAAGAAATCTACTTGAAGGCAAATTCATTAACCCCAAGGAGTCTTTTAACTTTTGCTGATTATAGGTGTTAGACCCTGTTATATTTACATAAGAATCTGCCAACCTGATAAGACGAGTAAGGTAATTTGCATTAGTAAATTGTCCGTGCTTAAACACCCAGTGATTCTCAGTTCCCCGATAGGAGGTGATCCCAAAATCCTTGCATACCTTTAAATGGGAATGGCTTAACTGATTTCTAGGAAAGACAATACTTTGTAACTCGAGCTCTTCTTTTCCGGCAATCGCCACTGCAGCTTCAATGTCTTGCCGAAACTGTTCGGCTGTTTGCCCATCTTCGAGACAGTAATAATGACTAAAGGTGTGTGTTCCTATTTCATGTTGTGGGTGCTTTCTAATTTCCTCAATAAGGGAGGGTGCATAATGGTAGGGATCGTTTTCCTCGGAGTCCCCTATAACATCCAATAAGGCATACGGATCATATTTACGAAATGTATACGATGGGACATCCGAAGGCATAAAGGTCTTAAGTTCCTTCTTACTTCGGGCAAATAGAAAACCAACTGTAGCGAACGTAAGCTCTACCTCATAACGATGAGCCAATTCCAATAGCCTGTGTATTATGGGCTTTACAGCATCTAAATTCTCTTGATACTGTTCGACGGAGGTATGATCGAAAATTCCCCAGTGTAATTCGAAATCCAGACTAATAACAAAACTCCCATTTTTCATCATAACTCCTCCTTTAGTGTTTCGTATTCTGCTAGCAAGGCATCCCAAACCTCCTGCCTGCTGTAGCGATCGGTAATCATAGGGCGTGCATTTTCTTTTAACTTTTCAAATTCGTTGTCTTCGGCCAAAACCGTTTTCATTGCCAAAAAGAGGGATTCGGTATCCTTGGCAGGAACTATGATTCCGTTTTTACCCTCCTGGATTATTTCGTTACATCCATTGATATTAGAAACTATGGCAGGAAGCCCCATGGCGCCCGCCTGCATAACGACATTCGGAAAACCTTCCCGGTAACTCACAAAAGTTAATACATCACTTATAGAAAAATAAGGCCTCACATCGTCGACATAGCCAACGGACCTAATTTTATGGTGTTCTTTTATGAGCTGTGAAATTTCATCGGATAAAGGATCGAGATCATTCTCTAAGGGACCTACCAGGAGTAACGTACTATGTTGATTCTCTTTATTTAGTTTCTGAAAGGCACTTACCAACTCATGAATTCCTTTGTCCTTTACAATTCTGCCGACAAAAATGTAGACAAAATCACTATTAGGAATGCCCAGTTCGGCTCTAAATTTTCTTCTAAACGCTTCGGAATAGGAACTCGGATCGAAATATGAGACATCAATTCCATTAGAACTGCCCGTGGCAATAACCTTCAACTTTTCCGGTTTTGTGAACCTTTCAGCAAGAATATACTCATACAATCCCTTTGAATTAGGATATACCTGCGTGGCACATCTATACGTCCATTTTTCCACCCATCTTAATAGTCTAAGTTTGGTCCCGGTAGCTTCCATTAGAGGCAATCCCGCCACGGTATGGAGTCGGACAGGAACTCGAGCAAAATAAGCGGCGAGCATTCCTACGATACCCGCTTTAGGTGTATGAGAATGCAGGATCAACGGCTTAGTTCGTCTTAAAAAGCGATAAAGCTTTATCACGGCCTTTATGTCTTTCAAAGGAGTAATCTTTCTTGTTAGCCTTAAATGAAAGGTATCCACTCCTTCTTTCTTACCATAGGACTCTAATCTTTCTCTTTCGGACGAAATGGCGACCACGTCAAAATGATCTGACATAAAACGCAATTGCCCTTCCAGGAGTTTTTCTAAGGAAAGGGGAACGGTAGTTATTCTTATTAGCTGAGATTTGGGCATACCTCTTTATATAATTTTATATGTTCCTTTATCATAGTATCCAAGCCAAAATCCTGTGCTCTTTTATAGCATAGATTAGCGGTTTTCTCATACAATTGTTGGTCACTAAGCAATTCATCGATTATTTGTGCAAGAGCCTTCGCATCACCAGGGGGAAATAAAATTCCCGCATGTTCAACAACACTGGACAGGCCAGGAACTCTGGAGGCAATGAGGGGTTTTTTACAGGCCAGAGCTTCAATGCTGGACAAAGACAAGCCTTCATAGTGTGTAGATAGTACCGCAACGTCTGCCATTTTTAACAATTCGATCACATCCATTCGAACTCCCAAAAACTCCACTTTGTCTTCCAATCCAAGTTGTCCCACCAAAGCCTCGCATTCTGTTTTTAATTCTCCGTCACCTACTAATAACAATTTCACATTAGCTTTCAAATGACAAATGGCCTTTATGAGCGTATATTGGTCCTTTTGTTTACTGAAATTGGAAACCTGGATGACAATTTTCTCTTCACTTGAAGTAAAGTCGGTGCGGTCATGAGGTGTAATTCTACTTATTTTCTCGAGGTTCACCCCATTGGATATGATTCGAAAGGAGGAAGGTTTCATCTTGAGGTAATTTCGAAGTAATGTATCCACATCATTGGAAATAGTAATGATCTTCGCATACTTTCGATACACAATTTGATCTAAAATATTGAACAACCAACTATTTCTTCTGTTATTGGAAGTACTGTGCTCTGTATAGATGAGTCGAACCCTGGAAAACGAAAGCATTTTGGCAATAGATACCCAGTAAAGAGATGGAAACAAATGCACATGTAGCACATCGAATTGCCTAAAAAACTTGAATATCTTAAAAGTAAGGAAAGGATTATACACCGAATGAGTTCCCAACGTATGTACTTTACAAAGATTCTTTTGTTTTAGCATTTCCAGGAAGGGGAAATCGGAACCATTCAGCAAAAGAAGTTCCACCTCAATATCGTTATCAATAAACTTGGGAATACTATCGAGCAGAAGCCGTTCCGCCCCCCCGGTATCCAAATTATTAATTACTTGCAGCACTCTCATTGATTCCATGATCTCCATACGGAGAAACTCCTTATTTGGTCATTAGTAAAGGTTGATCCTTCTGATACACAGCTTTGTACCACTTTTGAAAACAGTAAAATGACCAAACCTTGAAGGTATTGTCGATCCTTCCCTCAATATGGTCCCTTACCAGTTTCTGAACATAATCCACAGCAAATATTTGTTGCTCTTCCAGAAATGATGTCGCAATATACTGCGTTAATTCTTCTTTCAATCCTCCACGTAACCAATCGCCTACAGGTACTCCAAACCCTTTTTTAGATTTATCCAGAAATCCTTTTGGAAATTTATCCTTGAATGCTTCTTTCAGAATATGCTTTTTATCCCAACCGCGAAGTAGATAGTTCTCAGGGATTTGATCTGCCAGATTCCATAATTCCTTGTTTAAGAAAGGCGCACGGCATTCCAGGGAAGTTAGCATACTCGTTCGGTCCACTTTCACCAATAGATCGCCTTCCAGGCTGATCTTTCTGTCTGTAGCCCTAAAATTCGTAAGACTGTCAACCGAGGTTTCCGATTGATCTTTATAGTACGCCAATACATTTTCCACGAGCTTATCTTGCTTAAAGAGGGCACTTAATTCATGCTCTTGAAATCCCAGGGAGATAATATTATGATAAAAATTGCCGTCATAATCAATAGACTGCAGCAACTTGTTTGCTTTAAACCGTTTTCCTCTTTTATCATCTTTTACACGAAGTAACTTCGAAGCACTATTGGAAAGCCAGGAATGCATAGACCTGGGAACCATGGAGGTATACTTTCTGTTAAGCTTCCCCATATAGTATTTGTTATAGCCACCAAATACTTCGTCGCCTCCGTCTCCGGTTAGGGCTACTTTCACATGTTCCCTGGTTTTATTGGCTACCACATAGGTAGCTAAGGCAGAGGAATCTGCATAAGGCTCATCGAAATTGATCACAATTTCATCCAGGTTGTTTTCAAGGTCCTTTTCTGAAATGACAAACTCATGGTGGTTGCTCCCAATGAGCTGGGCTACCAATTGGGACTTATCTGTTTCGTCAAAGGACTTTTTTTCAAAGCCAATCGAAAAAGTATCGATATTGGCCTCGGTGGCTTCTGCAAGACAGAGGGAAACAATGGATGAATCTACTCCACCGGACAAAAATGTGCCCAACGGTACGTCCGAGATCGACCTGGACACCACACTTTCGCGGACCTTGTCTCGAACCAAAGCCCCATATTCTTTCTTACTTCGGGTATCATACGTTCTAAAAGAATGTTCAATTTCCGTGATCGTATACTGCAATGTTTCACAATCAATTGTTAGATAGTGATTGGCTTCAAGCTTCTTTACCGTACTATAAATAGTATGTGGGGCAGGGATATAGGTAAGTCGAAAAAACAAGTTTAAAGCGGTCCTGCTAATAGCCGGTTTTTCGTCTAGTACTCCCATAATAGATTTTAACTCCGAAGCCCAAACAAATCTATCTTCCAGGGGTGCATAATACAGCGGTTTTTCACCGAAAAAGTCTCTTGCAATGAATACGCGGTTCAATTCCTTATCAAAAATGCTAAAGGCGAACATTCCGTCCAACATGGAAAAAGAGGAAACACCGTATTTCTCATATAACTTCAGAATAACCTCGGTATCGGATTTGGTCTTGAAGCTAACTCCATCCTCAAGCAATTCATTTCTCAATTCCTGATAATTGTATATCTCACCATTGAATACCAATACCTTCTGCTTGTCTTCGGAATAAATGGGCTGTTTCCCTGTACTGAGATCAATAATAGAAAGCCTCCGCATAGCCAATCCTACACTGTAGTTTGGTGTTGCTTCCGCATAGGAACCATCTTCATCCGGTCCTCGATGAATGATTAGATTATTCATCTTTAGGAGAACCGAATTCAAGGTTTCTTCTTTTACTGGATTGTTAATTATTAAGCCGTTAATACCGCACATGCACTACTTCATTTTAATTCTCACTATTCAATTGAATCGACCATCGCAGGTTCCGAAAGCTCCCTTTCCGTGTCCAGGGCAACCTCTGCGTTCTTATGACTTATCTGAAACGACAACGCCCAATAAATGTATATCAGGAAGCCAGGCAGAAACATATTCTTCATTCTAAGTATGATTCCGAAGTTGCTCAAAGACAATGACAAAATCATTGCGCCCAACAACAGAAATAAGAGATATCCCTTTATCACTATCGGGGCCTTTTTAAAAGTTGTGATGGGTTTAAATCTCAATATTTTAAAAGATAGTATCAGGAGTATCAAATTTTCAAAAGATGCAAATAAACTAGTTATTCCATGGATATCAAAAAATAACGGTCGATATAAAAAGGTAAGCACTTTGAGCGGAAAGGGGTAGGATGAAATATCCACACTTGAGCCTATATCCTGTCCGGAGAGATGGCCAGCCTGGGTCACAGACCTACTCACTATGTCGCTAAATGAACCATCGTCCACACTAACATACTCCAACACTCTGGGTAGAATGATTATCGAAATTGAAATGAGCAACCCGAAAAAGAACAGCCGTTTATACAACTGAAGTTTTCTAGATATCAAATAGGCTCCCCCAAATGCCATTAACATGACGATCAAAATATGCGGTCTGACCATATAGCTTAGTGCCACACTCAACACTAGCAGTGGGATTCTCTTACCCACCTTCTGCAATGCAAAACCAAACATTCCTATACTAAAAAATAGTAGCGTGTCCTTCCCTACTCCACCTGCCCAAAAGTGCATACTGGGTAGAAATAGTAGAAGAGGGAATAAGCCATACCCTTTTACGCTATAATTATGGGGAATCAGGTCTACTATAATTCGGTAAAAAAAATAAATCCCAATAAAGCCAATAATACTATAGATCAACGTCCCGGCGAAAATGCTTAGATCTAAAATCTTAGCAGGGAAATAATTTAGAACAAACATGAATTTTGTACCGGGTCCTTTACTTAAATACAGTTGAAACGCCTCGGCAGAACTTTCCTTGGCGATTCTCCAATACCCATTGGCATCGGCTGCATTGTTCCGCGTATAGATATAAAAGACAACCGAGAATAAGAGATGATATAACCAAAGGTGCCTCAGTTTTTTAATTTTATATAGGCTAAGGTCCTTTGAATTCCAATAGATGAAAACAAATCCTACAGTTACTATAAAAACCGAAACGATAAAATCTGACACGTTATTTTAATTATTCTTTAAACGATACACTTCAAAATGCCTTTTAACAGCATTCGCAATGTCAAAATTTTGAAGATGTTGCTGTTGCCAATTTTTACTGTCTTCATATTCCAACAGGTTGGATTCAAAATCGAGTATTCTCCCAGCCAAATCTTTGTGATCTTGGGGTTGAAACAGGCAACTTTCTTTTCCTATCACTTCTTTCAGACCTTCCAAATCCGATCCTAAAGCCAATATTCCGCAGGCCATATATTCTAAGGCAACAATTCCGAAGCCCTCCCAATGTGAGGAAAGCACACCATAATCACAGGCTTTCAATACCCTGTAAACATCATTTCTTATCCCTAAAAATCGGACTCGATCTACCAAACCTGCCGTCTCCACATGCTTCCTCAGAAGAGACTCACGCTCGCCTTCACCTAATAACAGAAGGACATACTTCTCCGGAAGCAATTCCAGCGCCTTTATCAAAGTATCCTGATCCTTCTGCTCCTGAAATCGACCCACCATGCAAAGCGCAATACAATCCTCAGGAATATTCAGGTCGATTTTGGAAAGGGCTTTAGCTTGTGCAATTTCCTTTAGATTGATCGCATTATTTATAACATTCGATCGCACCGATTTCCCCATCCAGGATGTAAGTGCCTGTTTTGTCCCTTCACTGATACAAACTACATGGTCGTAACGAGAATATACAAGCCACTCCATGCCCTTAAATATTTTCTTCCTTCTAAAATTGAACGTATTGTGCTCTGTATAGACAAACGTTTTATTCTTTACAAAGAACGACAAAAACGCTACAATATAAAAGGGTGGAAACAGGTGGACATGAATAACATCATGAGATTTTATAAGCTTCAGAAGGCTTCTTAACTTCCTCAATGAAAGATAATTACTGTTTTTATTGGGATGAAAATTTATTTTCGGAGAAAGACGTTCGTGAAAAACGTCCTTTTC
>JBCBDM010000172.1:0-8190 GCA_038529705.1 Bacteroidota bacterium | reverse complement strand
TTTAAATCCGCTACTCCAAAATCATGTTTCTAATAGTCACTCATCCGTTTTGCGGGTGCAAATATACAACCCTTTTTTAAACCTGCAACAGTTTTTAAAAATTATTTCAAATTTATTTCAGAACGTTGTTTTTGCTACACTTTTCGAGGAATAATATTTCCTTTTCAAAGCGGGTGCAAAGATAGGTTGGTTTTCTATTTACACAAACTTAACCGCACTTTTTTTTGAAGTTTTTTTCGCTACCATTACTAACGCTTTGAGAGACGTGGGTTTAGCTGAAAAACTTTTTTCTACCCCTATTCATACCTATATATATAGCCTATTTTTTTTACAATTACATCCAAAGCGGGTTTTTCGTCTTGATTATAGAAAGATCTCTTCTACAAAACCAATATCGCGCCAGGGACCTGCCTACCGGCAGGCAGGCTCGCCGTTGCCAAAGGCTATGGCGAGCTTGTTGAAACGGCATCCTCTCCGTAGCCGAAGGCGGAGGAGAGATACAGTGGAAAGCCCGCCCTACGAAGCTATACTATAGCGAAGGAGGGGGCGCCCCAAAACTTCCCACCTCCATTTTTACTTCCTTATAAAAAGATAATACAAAGACAACTTCCTTTATTGAATAATAAGCAAACTCGTAGTATCTTTGCCGCTTAATTATTTTATATATGATCGCAATCACATTACCCGATGGCAGTGTAAAGAACTTTGAAGCAGGTGTAAGTCCTATGGATGTTGCTAAGAGTATTAGCGAAGGGCTTGCCCGAAACGTTATTTCGGCATCTTTCAACAATGAGACCGTGGAAGCTTCTACCCCACTCACCTGCGACGGTAGTCTGGTACTATATACCTGGAGAGATGATGAAGGAAAGAAAGCCTTCTGGCATTCCTCTGCACATATCCTGGCCCAGGCCTTAGAAGAACTATACCCAGGTATAAAACTTACGATAGGACCCGCCAGCGAAAAAACCAAGGGATTCTATTACGACATTGACTTAGGGAACCATGCCATTTCAGAAAAAGACCTGCCGGCCATTGAAAAGAAAATGCTGGAAATTGCAAGGGGAAAGCATGATTTTAAAATGCGGGAATCCTCCAAGGCGGATGCGCTGGATTTCTACAAAGCCCAGGGGAATGAATACAAGGTGGAACTTATTGAGGCATTGGAGGACGGCACGATCACTTTTTGCGATCATGACACTTTTACCGATCTCTGTCGAGGTGGACATATTCCGAATACCGGAATTGTAAAAGCTGTCAAGCTCTTAAGTATTGCGGGAGCCTATTGGAGAGGCGATGAAAATAATAAACAGTTAACGAGAATTTCGGGGGTTACCTTTCCCAAACAAAAGGAGCTCACAGAATACTTGGCTCTATTAGAAGAAGCTAAGAAGCGGGATCATCGAAAGCTAGGAAAGGAATTAGAGCTTTTCACTTTCTCCCAAAAAGTGGGGCAAGGATTACCACTATGGTTGCCCAAAGGCGCTGCCTTACGAGAACGCCTGGAGAACTTCTTGAAAGCTGCGCAAAAAAAAGCAGGATATGAGATGGTAGTTTCGCCACATATTGGGCAAAAAGAATTATATGTTACCTCCGGACACTATGCGAAATATGGAGAGGACAGTTTTCAACCCATTAAAACTCCCAACGAAGATGAGGAGTTCTTATTAAAACCGATGAACTGTCCACATCATTGTGAGATCTACAACAGTAAACCCTGGTCCTACAAGGACCTTCCCAAGCGATATGCCGAATTTGGCACCGTTTACCGATATGAACAGAGCGGTGAATTGCACGGCTTAACCAGAGTACGTGGGTTTACTCAGGACGATGCGCATATCTTTTGTACTCCAGACCAACTGGACATGGAATTTAAAAAGGTGATTGACCTGGTACTCTATGTATTTGGTTCCCTAGGTTTTGAAAACTTTACTGCGCAAGTCTCTGTGAGAGACCTTGACAAACCCGAAAAATATATTGGTGATGTTGAGCATTGGGAAAAAGCAGAACAGGCCATCATCAATGCCGCGCAGGAAAAAGGACTGGATTATGTGATAGAATCGGGAGAGGCTGCTTTTTACGGTCCGAAACTTGATTTTATGGTGAAAGATGCACTTGGCAGAAGCTGGCAATTGGGAACGATCCAGGTGGATTACAATCTCCCGGAACGTTTTGAATTGGAATACAAGGGCAGTGATAATGAGCTCCACAGACCGGTAATGATACACCGTGCACCCTTTGGTAGCCTAGAGCGATTTGTTGCCATTCTTCTGGAACACACCGGTGGAAATTTCCCATTATGGCTTATGCCAGAACAGGTTAGCATTCTGTCTTTAAGCGAGAAATATGAAAAATACGCGCAAAAAGTTTTAAATTTGTTGGAAAATGCCGAAATTCGCGCCCTTGTAGATAATAGAAACGAGACGATAGGCAAGAAGATACGGGAGGCCGAAATGAATAAAATCCCCTATATGCTGATCGTTGGAGAGCAGGAGGAAAGGGACGGCACCATCTCGGTTAGAAAGCACAGCCAGGGAGATTTGGGGGTCATGAAAGTTGAGGAATTTGCAAGTTTGATCCAGGATGAGATCAAGAAAACTATAAAGGAATTTAACGTTTAACACATCCGATTCGTCGGATATAATATTTTTAGTCATAGCTATACGAAGAAAAAGAAGTCGAGGCCCAGCCAGAATCATTAAAGAGGACAAGCACCGGATTAATGAAAAGATTCGCGCGCAGGAAGTTCGTCTTGTTGGAGACAACGTAGAAGTAGGTGTTTATCCACTTAAGAAAGCCCTGGAAATTGCCAGAGAACTGGAAGAGGATCTTGTTGAAATCTCTCCAAATGCAACTCCTCCGGTTTGTAAGATCATGGATTACAAGAAATTTGTCTATGAGCAGAAAAAGAGAGAGAAGGCACTAAAGGCAAAGGCAACTAAGGTTACGATCAAAGAGATTCGTTTTGGTCCTAACACGGATGACCATGACTATGAATTTAAAAAGAAGCACGGTGAAAAGTTCCTAAAGGATGGAGCGAAATTAAAAGCCTATGTTTTCTTTAAAGGACGATCTATTATCTATAAAGACCAGGGAGAGATCTTATTGCTACGATTAGCACAAGATCTGGAGGACTATGGTAAGGTAGAACAGATGCCAAAATTAGAAGGAAAGCGAATGACCATGTTCATCGCTCCAAAAAAGAAATAATCTCTAGATAGACTTTTAGAGTCATTATAAAAAAGTACTCCTCCGCTCTTTTGGGAGTTTGGGAGCACAAAGCGAAATAAGTAAAACAAGTAGGAAAATGCCTAAACAGAAAACAAAATCCAGTGCTAAAAAGCGTTTTAAGCTTACAGGTACCGGTAAAATTAAGAGAAAGCACGCGTTTAAGAGTCATATCTTAACAAAGAAGTCGAAGAAACGTAAGCTTGCGTTAACTCATGACACATTAGTGCACAAGAGTGACGAGGACAATGTTAAACAAATGCTTCGTTTGAAGTAATTGGTTTAACCGGTTAAATCAATTTCAATAACCCTGGAGTATGGCTAAAAGGTTGAGAAACGGATTGTTGTTTCGAAGACGAATTAACTAAGTGTCGATTGTACCGACCGCCTGCTACAAAAATTTTAAAATTATGCCAAGATCAGTAAATTCAGTTGCAAAGAGAGCCCGCAGAAAAAAGGTTCTTAAGCAAGCCAAAGGATACTTTGGAAGACGTAAAAATGTATGGACTGTTGCTAAAAACGCCGTGGATAAGGCGATGCAATATTCTTACAGAGACCGTCGCAACAAAAAAAGAACGTTTCGTGCACTTTGGATCACCCGTATTAATGCAGGTGCTCGTCAGCATGGAATGTCTTATTCTCAGTTTATGGGAAAACTCAAAGCGAATGAGATCGAATTGAACCGCAAGGTTCTTGCAGACCTTGCTATGAATCACCCAGAAGCTTTTGAGGCTATAGTAAACAAAGTAAAGTAAGGCGTAAGCCTATTCATAATCACATTATTTCGCTAAAACCCGCTCTAAGAGCGGGTTTTTTTATGGCATATCCCTTCATTATTTGAGCAAAATAAGTAGTTTATAGATAAAATGTCTATATTGTCGTCGAATCTATTACACACTGTAAGACTAGTCTTACAAATCTAACAAACCACTTATCATGAAAACAAAAATTACATTTGCAATGACGGCTCTGCTATTGATATCTGCTCCACTTTTGGCGCAGGATCATACAGGACATTCAACTTCGGAAGCGGAGATCTTTGGGCTATTGGAACTTCCATTTTTAATTATAGCCATTTTCTTTAGCTTTTTAACGGCAAAAAATTTGAAAGGTGGAAAATTTGGTGCTGGTATGCGATTATTGGCGTGGGGATTTTTAGTCATGGCCATAGGGCATCTGCACATGCAAATAGATCATTTGTTTAGTTACAATCTGTTTAATGAGCTCATGGGAGCCATGGTAGGTAAATACGCCTGGTATGCGGCATTGATCCTAACCTGGGGACTTTCTGCCTTTGGTTTCTATAAAATTTATAAAGCGAGTAAAATATAGAAAATGTTTGGACTTCGGAAATTGTTCTTCCGCCGGGATGAAATTTTATCCGATGCAGAGGTTGGAAGTAATGACATCATATATGCCCTTTTAAGCGACTTAAAACATCAATTAAAAGGGTATACTGTTCATTACGAGCTAAATTCCAAACTCAAGCTTTTTCAGAAGTACTCCGGAAAGAAAAAACAAAAACTCTTCCCGGGCCTATACCTGGAATTAGAGGATTTCCTCCTCCTACAACCGGAATATTCCTCCAAAACGAAATCGGATTTTAGGGAAGCACTGTTAATGGAATACCCAAGCATAAGGGATTATCCAGACCTCTACGTGGTTTTCTTGGATTATGAGATACAAAAGGTAGCACTATCCAGAATCTTTTTAAAAGATGCATTGAGAAATGCCAAGGAACTTCTCGGAAATTTTCAAGACCCTTTTATTAGTGATGCGGAAACGACCCTGGAAACACCATTCGATATCGATATCCATAATACCCAAATGGAAATCAATGCCAAACAAAATAATCTATATGAATACTCCACCAATTTACAAGCCAAGATTCAGGATAGTCTGGGGAAGAATGCTATGCTAAGCATTTTCAATAAAACCTACCACCAACATTACAATAATTATTACCTCCTTCAAAGCTTTACCACCACCGTAAATCTCATTCCAGAAGACCTTTTGGTGATGGAAGACACCAATATGCCTAGTAAGGGGCAGATGCATAGGCTCCTAAAGACCCAGATCACTTCTTTGGAAGAGATCAATAGTAAGTTAAGCCGCGAGATCATCGATAGAAAGAACGTTGAACGTGAACTAGGAAGGAATGAAAGACTCTACTCTGCGGTTCTCCACAATTCTCTGAACGCCAATATCATCTTCAACAGAGATGGTTCCATTATACGATGGAATGTCATAGCTCAAGAGCTTTTCGATGACGGCTCTAATCTTTATCAATTGATCCCCTCTGTATTTAACAAGGAACTTATCGCCCGAATCAATAATCCTTCCCTTAAAATAATTAAACAGCTGGCGACGGATTCCTTCGATTTTAGGATTACCAGAAATAAGGAGACCTCTTATTACAGCTTAAAAACAAGTCCGATCTTTGTGGATGACGAGATCCTGTTCTTTTGTGTTATCAATGACATTACAAAAGAAGAAACCACTCGAAAATTGATAGAAGAAGCAAAAGACCTGGCTGAGAAGTCGGCACTGGCCAAGACTACCTTCTTATCTAATATGAGCCATGAGATTCGAACTCCCCTCAACGTAATACTAGGTTTGGCGGAGCTTTTCAACAAGGACAACTTCACGGGTTCCGAAAGGGAATTCGAAAATATTGAGATCATAAAGTTCTCTGCCGAAAATTTACTGACCCTAGTGAACGATATTCTCGACTTCTCAAAGATCAATGCGGGTAAGATGAATATCCAACATGTGGATTTCAATCTATTCGAGGTTATTGAAAATCTCACGGCCGGATTTACACATAAGGCCAGGGAAAAAGGATTGAATTATGTCACCGAGCTGGACGAAACAGCTCCCAAATTTGTGAAGGGAGATCAGTTTAGACTCAGTCAGATATTAAATAACCTCTTGAGTAACGCCATAAAATTTACATCCAAGGGACATGTTTCCCTTTCTGTTAAGGTAAAACAACAGCTAAAGGATCGTGTGGATCTTACTTTTGAAGTCAAGGATACCGGAATAGGTATCTCCAAGGAAAATCAGGTTGAGATCTTTGAAAGTTTCTATCAGACCATAGATGAGAAGGGAGAAAAACCCTTAGGAACCGGCCTTGGACTATCCATTACTAAACAGCTGGTGGCTTTGCTTGGAGGCGAATTATATATGAACAGTACTATGGGGAAAGGCACTGTCTTCGGATTTGAAATAAATTACCCCTTGAGCAACCTTAATAGTGACGCCATTGTTTCTTCAGATATGAACAAAGACGCCGCTCATCTTGCCCTACGCGGAAAACATATACTAGTGGCAGAAGATAATAAGTTGAATCAGCTTTTTATCACCCAATTGCTCAATCAATGGGAAGCTCATGTTACCATTGCCAACAACGGTTTTGAGGCCATTGATGCCGTAAAGAAGGATACCTTCGATCTTATTTTAATGGATGTACATATGCCTATAGTCAATGGATTGGAGGCCACTAAAGAGATTCGAAGGTTTGCGGATTCCACCAAAGACACTCCCATAGTGGCTTGCTCTGCCGATGTTTTCCCCGAATCCCGTAGACAGGCAGAGGAAGCGGGTGTTGACTTCTATATTACGAAACCGGTAAATAAAGAAAGCATCAAGGAAATCCTGTTCTTACTTACCAAGTGACAGATTCCTTCTTCTTCGGAAATAGATCAGCCACAGAATGAACAGGATAGGTAAGAAAACACAAATGACTACTGACGCTTGGACATAATCCAACCCTAACCATCCGAAACTTTTCAGAAATACTGCACAAGTATCGAATAATCTCTGTGAGAACAATTCGAAATCCTCAATGAGCCATAAGGAAACGACCGATAAAACAACAAATCCTATCTTGAAATAATGTTTTTCGATGATTCGATCCACGAGGAGGGCGAACAATGAGGGTATCATTAGAAAGTAAACAATGATATTGATTTCCTGATACGTAAATCCGGTGAGTTGGGAAAGTCCCTTTAACAGCCTATACACGGCATCAAAAAGTACGTCCATCAGGTCTTCTGCTTCTTCTTTTTAGCTGCAGGAAAGAGTACGTTGTTTAAAATAAGGCGATAACCAGGTGAATTGGGGTGCAGCGCCAATTCGGTCTTGGCATCCCCTACTCTGTGTTGATAATCCTCCGGATCGTGACCACCATAAAAAGTAAAGAATCCCTTTCCACGAATCCCGTGAATGTATCGGGCCTCTCCATTGGACTTATTCTCTCCCATGACCAAGACTTTTGCCTTTACCGTACTGCGTTTAAACGAAGTGGTTTGCCCCATAAAACCTTTTACCAAAGCCGTATGGTTTTGTACGAGCATACAGGGAATAGGATCCCACTTGGCAGAATAATCCATCAGGGTAAAATAATCTACTTCCTTTTTGATCCGCCTTTGGGTGGTCATGTCGATAGAAGAAAATTCATAGACCATGGGACTGCGTTCTAAGATAAAATCCTTGAACGCAAAAGTCCGATTGAAATCGATCTTAGACTGATATGAAGACTCACTGGGGTCTCCATCGAACATAGGCTCACAAATATCCACCCCTTCGGCAGCCAGGGCAATGTCAAAACTATCGGTGGCACTGCACATGGCGAACATAAACCCGCCTCCAATGACATAATCCCGTATTTTGAGCGCTACGTCTCTTTTTGATTCTGAAACTTTTGTGTATCCCAATTTGGCAGCCAATGCTTCGGCATCATTCTTATTTTTTATATACCATGGTGCGCCCCGATACGCCCGGTAGAATTTTCCGTATTGTCCTGTAAAGTCTTCATGATGAAGGTGCAACCAATCGTATAACAACAATTCGTCGCCCAGCACCTCTTCATCATATACCACTTCATAAGGGAAATCAACCCTGGGATGATGCGGTGACCATGGTACTTACCTATGCCGAGATCCCTTATGAAGTGGTATATGA
>JBCBDM010000171.1:0-8231 GCA_038529705.1 Bacteroidota bacterium | reverse complement strand
GTGGTATTGTGGAAGCTACCTTTAATTTCACGGCAATAGATCCTACCGGTGTGGATTCTACGGAGTATGCAATAACTAATGGCCAATTTACGATAACCATTCCATAAAGATTTTTAAATATAATCTAAACCTCCCAGTCCTGGGAGGTTTTTTAATAACTAACAATTTTATAATGATTCGATTCAAACAAACCATTCAGTTTTTAGCGGTAGCTATTTCTTTATTCGTAGTTTCATGTAATAGTGATGACTCTGATCCAGAGCCAGGTCCATCCGATGGGCAACTTATCGCATCTGTGGACGGAGCTTCTTTTGACTCGTCCGACTCTAACATTGTTGCCACATTGTTCAATGAGGTATTCGCCATTAGCGCTTTGGATCCACAAACGTCGGAAGTCATCACGGTTAGTATGCTTAATCCCAGTGTTGGGACTTTTGATATAGGACCAAATTCATCTGTTATGGGTTCTGGTGCATACAGCGTAGCTGGGGGAAATGCATTTTTGTCTGTAGTAGAAGGAGGATCAGGCCAACTTACCATCACCAATCTCGATTTGGACAATCTCCTGGTTTCCGGAAGTTTTCAATTTGTGGGTGTTAGAGATAACAATGGAGTGATGGAGACGGTAACCATCGAGGGCGGTGCCTTCAATAATCTACCGTTAACCGTTGAAGTAGTGAGTGCTGGGGATAGCAGTTTAAATGCAAGGGTAGATGGCACATTCATGAACCCGAATGCTGTAAACGCAGTAGAAGTTACGTTACAGGGAAACACAACGATCAGTATTTCGGCCGTTAACAGTGCTAATTTTACCACTTTGGGAATTTCAATGCCCGCTGACATTACTCCCGGCACTTATGACTTCGATTCCTTACCGCTACAAGGCAGCATTATTGGACAATATGGTATCAACGTAGGAACCTCCGAGGCCATGTCATATATATCCCTGGACGGATCCATTACCATTACCAGCTACGATCCCGTTGCGGGAACTATGGAAGGCACCTTCTTTTTTACTGCCGGAGATTTACTTGGAATGGATGATACCACCTTCGATATAACTGAAGGAGAATTTTCCGTAGAAATCCTGTAGCCAAAATTATAAAAAATAAAAGCCACTCTAATCCCTGAGCTAGTCCAAGGAGAGTGGCTTTTGTAATTTAAGGTTCTTATCTAATACGAGGAAATGTCTCCCGAACCTGAAGTCTTGGTATCTCTCTTTTCCGGGTTGCCTTTGTAGTCAATATCTCCGGACCCATTTACACGCGCCTTTAAGGAGTTTTTAGCGACAACTTTAGCATCACCGGATCCGGAAACTCTGGCATTCGTATTTTGGGCTTCAAGCTCGAAACCTTTAAAATCACCACTTCCTGTTACCTGAACTTCGAGGTCTTGGGTCTTACCACGGAGCACCATATCTCCACTTCCTGTAATATCTGCGTCCACCATACCTGCATTTATGTCCAGCACAACGTCTCCTGAGCCAGTAACACTAACAGACATCTCCGGGGCGTCTATTGTGTCTTTGGTATCAATATCGCCGGAACCGGTTAGTGCAACTTTAGATATTTTTTCAAATGGAACATAGACATGAATTCCTTTCTTTGTACGAAGCGAGATGTTCTTTTCAGATTTAATCACAAGGGCATCTCCCTTCACTTCTATATCTAAATATTCATGTAAATTGTCGTCAGTTTTTACGGTGATGTTTCCTTCAGAACCTTTTTCAAGGTGCACATCCATGGAACCTACTACCTTCACTGCGTCGTAGTCTCCTGTATTGATCGTCTTGGTAGTAACGTTTCCATTACCTGTTACTTTTCTCCATTGCGCATTTGTTTCTGCAATTCCTGTCAAGGCCAAAGTGGCCGCTAACGTTAGGTTTAATACTGTTTTCATAATGTAATATAATAGTTTTAGTTTCTTTCTAGTGTTACTCCGCCATAGTCGGAATTAATGTTGATTACGTTTCCGGAACCTTTGGTTCCATGATAACCTACATAATGCTTGCTGGAGTGATCCTTGATCTCTTTGGTGATTTCAAGTCCATCTTTTCCATTAAGACCGGCATAAGATAAATCGATGTCGAAGTCGAAGTTATACCCTCCTTCAAAATAAAGCTTGATCCCAGCATAATCGGATTGTATCGTAATGTCTCCCGCAGCGCTGGTAATTCTATCCACGGTTACAGAGCCATAATCTGTATTGATGTTGAGATCTCCATTCAGTTCATCAATACGCAAAGGAATATAATCGCCTCGGCCCATTACGTCTCCTACCTTGCCAATAATGATTTTTCCGTAGTCATTGTTATAGTTAACGCTTTCTGCCTCCAGTATTTCACTTTTGGTGTAATCTGCACTCACCTCTAGTGCTCCTGCCTTTTCCAGAGTATAACCGGAATAGTCTGCATTGATTTTTCCGCTACGCATATAACCAATGTTGGAGTTTTTTGTATAATCGAAATTGAGAGAATTGTTCTCTGCCATCAATTCACCAATGTTCACCTGACCATAATCACAACTAATTCGAGCATTTCCTTCCAATCTGTTTAAACTAATGCTGCCATAATCATTGCTTAAATCTACCGAGTTGGTCACCGGTAGTTTGACCGTATAGTTAATTTCCATTCGTACGTTGTTCTTTTTGTTGCCCCACCAGCTCCAGGAGCTGTTCTTTCTCCCTTTGAAAATAGTTTTGGCGGTCACTCTGGAAGCACTACCGGAGAATTCAACATCGATATTGTTTAGTTTCTCCTGAACTCTCTCTTCATTGTTTCCGTTCGTGGTGATCACTACTTCGATCACAGTCCGATTCTCATTCCAGGTCACAACGTCAACATTTCCGTAGCTGTTATCCACGGTGAGGCCAGCATTGGCGTTCACTGTATATTCTTTATTCAGTGTTTTTGTCTTCGTATATTTTCCTTTAAACTTTGGGTCATTGTTCGCAAAAACAAAAACCGGTAGTAATAATAGGATCAATATGGATTTAAATGGTGGTTTCATTTCTATTTGCTTTAAGTGTATTAATTTCTTCAATGGTTTCAATTACTTGTTGAAGTAGTTCTATTCTATTCTGAAAATTGGTGATCATGGCAGAAATGACTCTTTTGTCATTTCCGCTTTCCATGAGGTCGGTCTTTAGATTGTCGTACTCTAGTTCCAGTACCCCCAAACGTTGGATCGTGTCATCGATCAAGGCCTCAGTATCTTCATTCTCAAAGCCCTTTAAGATTTCAAGTTCCTGATTGATGGCCGTGGTAAAGAAGGACTGCGTTTCTTCCATTTCGGGTGAAACACTTGCCAAACCTTCCACTTCTGGTTCATTATTTTGAAATAATAAACCGGCACAGAGCAATAGCACTATAGATGCGGCAATGGACAACGGTTTCCACCAGTGGTTCTTACTTTTGGGTGTCTTCTCCCGGGCGTCCAGTCTTTCCAGAAACCTTCGTTGATGATCGGCAGGAGCTTCCTTGGTGTCGAAGCTTCCTTCCAGTCTATCAAACAATTGATCTATTGCGTCGTTTTTCTTCATATGGATACGGTTACCAGTTTCTTTCGTAAACTCTCCTTGGCACGTGAAATCAGGGTCCTACAATTTGAATAGCTTATTTCCAAGATCTCACAGATCTCTTCATAGTCATACCCTTCAATAAAGTGAAGCGATAAGATGTTCTTGTAGCTGTCATGAAGCTTCTCCATACAGTCCATCAATTGTCGGGTCTGTACATCCTTGTAATCTTCATTGGCGCGTTCCAGTGGCTCATGGGTTTCTTCGGAAATATTTTCTTCTGAAACCTGCACGAAACGCTGTGACTTTCTATACTGAACAATACTATTGTTGATGACAATGCGCTTCAACCAGGAACCAAAGGTGGCCGTTCCCTTAAAACTGTCTAACTTACTGAAGGCAGTTATAAAAGATTCTTGCATGACATCTTCGGCTTCGGCCGAATCTTTTACAATTCGAAAAGCGGTATTGTACATGGCCTTCTGATAGCGATTATAAACCTCTAATTGGGCCATCCTGTTTCCATCCTGACAAAGAGCGAGTAACGATTCTATATTTTGATGGGTTAGTGTCAAAAAAGTTAGTTGATTTATGGTATAGATATCCCGTTTCAGATTTTGTTACACTTTATTCTGAAAAAAATATTTCAAGTGGCATAACAATTGACTTTATACTATGTAAAACCCGTGTAAACACATGTTTTTTAGGGGTTTTACGCAAAAACATAAAGTTAATACAAAAAAGAAGACATTCATATTACTTATTTTTATGACATAATGTCTCACGATCATATATGGCTAGATCCAAAATTAAGACCTTAGACAGTTTGTCATTTACCGAATTAAACGAAGACGCCGAATTAATTCCGTTGATGACTCCGGAAGATGAAGATGCGATGGCAAAAGAACAACTACCGCAGTCACTTCCCATTCTTCCCTTAAAAAATACAGTATTATTTCCCGGTGTGGTGATCCCAATTACTGCAGGTAGGGATAAATCTATTAAGTTGATCAACGAAACCAATAAGGGTGGGAAAGTGATTGGTGTGGTATCCCAAAAGGACGAAACCAAGGAAAATCCGGGATTGGAGGACATTAATAGAGTGGGTACCGTAGCACGTATCCTTAGAGTGCTAAAAATGCCGGATGGAAATACCACGGTTATCATTCAGGGGAAAAAACGTTTTGAAGTCAACGAACTTACGCATACGGATCCTTATTTAACAGCGACCATCAACGAAGTGGCCGAAGCACGCCCTGCACCGGACAATAAGGAGTTCAGTGTAATTATAGACTCGATTAAGGAATTGGCGCTGGATATTATAAATGAAAGTCCGAACATTCCTTCGGATGCCGCCTTCGCTATAAAGAATATAGAAAGCAATTCCTTTCTCATCAATTTTGTCTCCTCCAACCTTAATGTTTCGGTAGAGGAGAAGCAAAAGCTATTGGAGATCAACGATCTCAAAGAACGAGCTCTGGAAACACTGCGCTTTATGAATATCGAACTTCAAAAACTTACCCTGAAGATGGATATTCAATCCAAGGTAGAAACGGATATCAATAAGCAACAACGTGAGTATTTCCTCCAACAACAGATGAAGACCATCCAGGAAGAATTAGGAGGAACGTCTCATGAGGCTGAAATTGAAGAAATGCGTTCCCGAGCCAAAACAAAGAAATGGAGCGAAGAGGTGGCGGCTCATTTTGACAAAGAACTGGCGAAAATTCAAAGGATGAATCCTCAGGTGGCCGAATTCAGCATTCAAAGGAACTACCTGGATCTGTTGCTCGAATTGCCCTGGAACGAGTACAGCGAAGACAAATTCGATCTAAAAAGAGCCCGGAAGATCCTGGACCGCGATCATTATGGGCTGGAGGATGTAAAAAAGCGAATTATCGAATATCTGGCAGTACTAAAGCTTAGAAACGATATGAAATCTCCCATACTTTGTTTATATGGACCTCCCGGAGTTGGAAAAACTTCCCTGGGGAAATCGGTAGCGGAAGCTCTGGGGAGACAATATGTTCGTATGTCCTTAGGAGGATTGCGTGATGAAGCGGAGATTCGCGGACATCGAAAAACCTATATAGGAGCCATGCCTGGTAGAATTGTACAAAATATCAAAAAGGCAAAAACGGGTAATCCGGTATTTGTTTTGGACGAGATCGATAAACTTTCGGTAGGAAGCCAGGGGGACCCTTCTTCGGCCATGTTGGAGGTGTTGGATCCTGAGCAGAATAGTGCCTTCTATGACAATTTCCTGGAACTGGGTTACGATCTTTCCAAAGTGATGTTCATCGCCACATCTAATAGCCTAAGTACCATCCAACCTGCGCTACGGGATCGAATGGAGATTATCAACGTGTCCGGTTATACCATCGAAGAAAAGGTTGAGATCGCTAAACGACATTTGCTTCCGAAGCAATTGGAAGAGCATGGACTCACAACAAAAGACCTCAAAATAGGGAAACCACAACTCGAAAAGATCGTAGACGGTTATACTCGGGAGAGTGGGGTTCGAACCCTTGAAAAACAAATCGCTAAGATGGTACGATATGCGGCTATGAAAATTGCCATGGAAGAAAGCTATGAGCCTAAGGTCCATAACGATACTATCATTGAAGTCCTGGGCGCTCCAAAATTGGAACGAGATAAATATGAGAATAACGATGTGGCAGGAGTGGTCACAGGTCTGGCCTGGACAAGAGTTGGAGGGGATATCCTATTTATTGAGTCTGCCTTATCTAAAGGAAAAGGTGTCTTAACCATGACGGGTAATTTAGGAAAGGTCATGAAAGAATCTGCCACGATTGCCCTGGAATATATTAAGTCTAATTCGGATCAGCTTGGAATCGATCCTGAGGTTTTTGAAAAATACAACATCCATATTCACGTTCCGGAAGGGGCCACTCCTAAGGACGGACCTAGCGCCGGTATCACCATGCTTACCTCATTAGTTTCTTTGTTTACACAGCGAAAAGTGAAGAAAAGCCTCGCAATGACCGGCGAGATCACTTTGAGAGGAAAGGTACTTCCCGTAGGTGGAATCAAAGAAAAGATCCTGGCTGCGAAAAGAGCGCGCATTAAAGAGATCTTGTTATGCGAGGATAACAAGAGAGATATCGAAGAGATAAAACCGGAGTATCTAAAAGGGCTAACTTTCCATTATGTAAAGGAAATGAGCGATGTATTAGAGGTTGCTATTACCCAACAGAAGGTGAAAAATGCTAAAAAGCTATAAAAGAAGCCCTTAATGGCTCAATTTTACAGAAAGAGGAATTATCTAGTTAGAATTAGCTTCGCTCCCGAAAATAATTTATCATTGTACTCGTTTATCTTTCAAGGAAAGAGATCCCAATTGCATGAATAGAAAGCTCGTCTTTTTTACGATCCTACTTTTTTTTGTGGCCACTTTGTATGCGCAAGTGGGGGGTAGGTCTACCTATCAATTTCTTAACTTATTGAACTCTCCAAGACAAGCTGCACTAGGAGGAAAGGTAGTGACAAACTACGATTACGACCCTACTCAGGCGCTATTCAATCCGGCTAGTATCAATCCCGAAATGGACAATCAACTTTCTGTGAATTATGTGAACTACCTGGGAGACGTTAACTATGGAACTGCGGCGTACGCCTATTCCTGGGACCGCCGTACACAAGTGCTTCATGCCGGGGTAACCTATATCAATTACGGAAATTTCGACGGTTATGATGAATTTGGGAATGAGACCAGTAGTTTTAGTGGTGGTGAAGTAGCCTTGTCCATGGGCCATGCGCGAAATGTCGCCTTTACCAATTTCCATATTGGAGGTAATTTGAAGCTGATCTCTTCCAAATTGGAACAGTATTCCTCCTTTGGTATAGCGGCAGATATTGCCGTTATGTATGTGTATGAAGATTGGGACCTTCATATTACCGGGGTAGCCCGAAACATTGGGACTCAACTCACACCCTATGAAAATACCCGCGAAAAGCTTCCTTTTGAAGTGATACTGGGAGTATCCCAAACCCTGCAAAACATTCCGATACGCTGGCATTTTACACTGGAGAATATGCAACGATGGAATGTCGCTTTCCCCAATCCTAACCGAGACGAGAATGACCTGGAAGGAAATACTACTTCGGAAAAGATTACCTTTATAGACAATGCCTTCAGACATATGATCTTTGGGATAGAGCTTTTTCCGGAAAGTGGATTTAATATTCGTCTGGGATATAATGTTCGAAGATCGGAAGAGTTACGGATCATCGAACAGCGATCCTTCGCCGGGCTTAGTGCTGGATTCTCGATTAAACTCAATAAAATGCGGTTGAGCTATTCCTATTCCAAGTTCAGTAGTGCTGCGGCGTCAAGCTATTTTGGACTCAATCTCAATTTGCAATAATGCCAAAAATTACTATTGCCATTGACGGCTATTCTTCTACGGGTAAAAGTACCCTTGCCAAACAACTAGCAGATTATTTGGATTATGTTTTTGTAGATACTGGAGCTATGTATAGGGCGGTGACGTTATATGGGCTTCGGAATGGATTGTTCAGTGAAACTCATTTCGATACCGAACGATTGATTGCAGCGCTGCCCGAGATTAACTTGCATTTTGTTAAGAATGACGAAGGGCGAGCCGAAATATATCTCAATGATGAGAACGTGGAACAAGAAATACGGACTTTAGAGGTTTCTGAATACGTGAGCCCAGTAGCTACCATTTCGG
>JBCBDM010000170.1:0-8272 GCA_038529705.1 Bacteroidota bacterium | reverse complement strand
GGACTTTCATGAACGCGAATTACTACGATATCCTAAGCCCAAACTTTAACTCTAGAGGCTTAAAAATCCTTCATACACAAAGTGATGCCGATGGGGACGGAGTAGGAGACCCTGGTTTTGTAGTGGGAGGATTCTTTAGCGACTGCTATGCCTTAGACGTTACCTGTACATTCAACAATATTGGATTTGTAATGCGAACCGACTTCAACCTCAATCATATTTGGACCACAGAGATCGATGCAAATAATACGATCAACAACCTCGAATACGACTTTGTTAATGGCATCACAGAAACCAGTGACGGATTCTTTATCACCGGGAGTGCTACGGGTATCACTGCAACCAGTAACGTTCAGCAGGCTGTGTTGGCCCATAAATTGGACTTCATGGGTGCGATCCTATGGGACAGCAGTTATATCCTGGGCAATGCAAGCGACCTGAGTACCGATGCCTATTTCGATGTGGCCTCCAACGAGATCTATATGCTTGTCAACTATTCCATCTCCCATTATTTTGGGGTCACCGTATTAAATAACACCACAGGAGCCATTACCTTGTCCAAATCGTGGTATGCCGGTAGTGGAGACCTGGATCGTTACGGATTCAGGATCATTGAGTCCGCTACGAATACCAATAACCTGGTTATTAGCGGGTATGACCGCGATGAAAATTGGACGAGTGGAGGAGCCTCCTTCTTCGGACAGTCGAATATTTTCGTGTACGAGTTTGTAAAGGCCACCGGGGTTCAGGTAGGCGCGAGTTATCAATACCTGGTGCCCCATACGGAGCCAGCTGGAGACGAATTTAATTTTTGGTCCGGACAATTGCCGCTCATCTACTATCCGGACATAAGTCACTTATATACAGATACAGCGGGAGTTTCCAGTTATTTTCACGTTGGGTATCGAACCAATCCGTCTGCAAGCTTCACAGAGGCCGAACTGTTTAGAACTCCCACATTCCTCAGAAACGAATGTGAGGATCTGCCTTTGCAGCTTACGCCCAATGCAGCTACCTTTTCGCCAACGCCTGTTACTTCGGGACAAATACCAACTACAGCGGTCCCTCTGGTCTTGAACGATGCAGCGGTCTCTTATACTACTACTCCTTGTGACATGGCATTGAATATCAATGATATAGAACAGGAGAAAGGAGGTATCTTTCCGAACCCTGCCGCAGATTATGTGTTCTTTACTTCGGAAGGAATACAGTCCTTCCAAGTGATGGACGCCATGGGAAGAACCATCTTCAATGGGGTACTCACTTCAGAAAAAAGCATTTACGTAGGCCATCTGAAGCCGGGAATGTACTTCATACAGGTGGAAGGGGATACCTATCGTTCACATACTTTCAAGCTTGTCAAGAAATAACAAAAGTCGAGCTGAAGTTTTTTAGCTACATTTAGTACACTTAAGTATGAGAAAACCGTCCTAATTCCCAACTATGAAACACAAAAAACTCCATATCCTATTCGTCCTTATGATGGTATGGAGTTTTTCCTATGGACAAAAGCATACCAACTATACCATAAAAGATGGTCTGCCTAGTAATCATGTGTATAAGCTAACTCAGGATAAAGAAGGTTTCATTTGGGTGATCACAGACAAGGGCATTGTAAAGTTCGACGGTCATAAATTCAAAACCTTTCGAACTAAAGACGGCCTTCCCAGCAATGATATTTGGGATATCCGGGTGGGCCCTGATAACAAGATCTGGTATTTCGCGAAGTCGGCGAAATTGGGATACATTGAAGATGACAAGGTACATCTGTTTTCTGTATGCGATTCCACCCAGGTCATGTATCCGGCGACTACGTTCATGCTCGACACAACGGTTGTGTTGGGTTCGAATATTGCATTTACATTACAAGATACATGCTGGAAGGCCATAGACAGGGATCACCCTCATAGAGATACTACGGCCTTGGAACATCGATATATAAATATCGTTAAAATATTGCGAGAGAAGCGCAAGGATGAACCGTTTGTAAGTGCTGTAGTGCGCGGAAAGGATTCGATAATGGGACTTTTAAATAAATCCAATTACGGTGTTCTAAATACGAACACAGGTAAGTTGGTCCACGGGGAACTGGAGGAAGGTTTTGCAGAGCCATCTACTTTTACCCGATTTCATTTTCTAAACGATCAAATTCAGGTAAGTGGACGCAGTGGCGTGGCCCTATTGAATTCGGAGTATGGTGTCGATAGCATTGTACACGTTTCCAAGGACCTTAAGCCTCATTTCTCGATGATAGATGCTTCGGGGAATGTATGGACGGCGACCTTTACAAATGGCCTGTACAAGCTGCCACAACGAAAAAGATCCAGCACGTATCTCATGCCTAATTACAAGGTTCGGAAGATGGTTTTTTGGAAGGACCAATTAGTGGTGAGCATACAGGACAAGGGATTTTATATCTATAATAAACAGCGTAAGAGCCTAATGCCATTATTGGAAACCGAACGATTTATTTTTAGCTCCACGTATATCGATTCTCTGGATAGTTATTATTTTATTAACGATGATCGAATTACTCGAAATAGAGGTTCGGGCTTTGAACGTTTAAAGCGTATCGAACGTCCTGCTGATGTAGCCACTAAGTTGAGCTATTACAACGGTTATCTGTATGGAATTACCAATATTGGGCTTAATAAGCTCGATCCGAAAACCTTAGCGGTTTTGGATCATATTAGTTTAGTTGGAATCCGCGATATGCTCGTGTTTCAAGGGAATTTGGTACTCGCTACCTCGAATGGACTCAGGTTACTCAAGGATGATCGTATCGAGAATGTGGCCGCACCTATCAAGGAATTTCAAAATCCCATACTTTCTCTTGAGAATGTAGATGACGATCACCTAATCGTGGCTACAGATGGTTTTGGAGCATTCCGAAGTAATCTAAGCACTGCTCATATACTTCCCGAATCGGAGTTTTCCAGCGTGGAAGATATTTATACAGAGGGAAATGGACTTTGGTTAGCTTCGGAAATGGGGGTGCTTCGGTATGATCGCTCAAAAGGCACCTATCAGTTTGTAGAGATTATAGATGAAGAGAAGGGTTTACCCTCTGAGAAAACGAATTCTGTAATAGCTCTGGGGGATCAAGTGCTTATTGGCACCGACAATGGTCTGGCGGTAATCCCCAAAGACCTTAAAACTCAACCTCAATTACTGAATATCTATTTTGAATCAGCCACCTTTAACGATCAGATCATTACGGCACAAGACCATTCGTTCAAATATATGGAAAGGAGCACTTTTGCGTGTAGTGTTGGGGTAGTGGATTTCTCAGAAAAACGCCGGTCCTTTGTCTATCAATACAAACTATTGCCGGATCAAGAGGAATGGACAACAACGAACTCATCCACTCTCAATTTTACCGACCTTAAACCTAACAACTATGAACTCATTATTAGATCGGGAGGATTTTCAAAATCAAAGAAGTTTACCGTAGTGCCTTTGTGGTGGCAAACACAATGGTTTATCACCGTTGCGATTCTCGCTGGGCTACTGGTTTTCGGCTTGACCTTGTATTTCATTCTGAAAAGCTTTCAGAAAAAGTATACGAAAAAACTGGTGCAGGAAAAGGAACTGGCTCAAATACAGCTCAAAGCACTGCGTTCTCAGATGAATCCTCATTTTGTCTTTAATTCGCTGGCGGCGATTCAATATTACATTAATAGTAATGACTTTGATGCATCCGAAATATACCTGGTTAAATTCTCCAAACTTATTCGAAGGTTCTTTGAACTTTCAAAGGAGAATGAGATTACGATTGCAGAGGAGTTGGAATTGTTAAAGAACTATTTGGAGGTGGAAAAACTACGCTTTAGAGATCAATTTGAATATGAAATAAATGTAGATCCCGCGCTGAACGGGCAACAACGGAAAATTCCAGCTATGTTGTTGCAACCCATAGTTGAAAATGCGATCAACCATGGAATATTTAATAAATTGGAAAAAGGATGCGTTACCATTAACTTTAAACACCTGGGGAGAGATCAACTCTCGGTTGAGATCATAGATGATGGAGTTGGATTTGTCAATACCAAAAAGGTGGGCAGCAAGAAGATCAAGTCTTCCAACGTGCTACGAGACCGTTTGTACTTTTTAAATCAAAGTTCCATTTGGGATATTGAATATTCCACCAAAGAAGCCTTTCCGGATAGAGCGGATAAGGGAAATAGTTCGCTGTTTACTATTAAAAAGAAATCATGAGTGATCCTATGACCGCCATATTGATTGACGATGAATTCTCGGCCTTGAATGGCCTGCTTCAAAAAATGGGGAAGTTGTTCCCTGAAATTGTTGTATTGAATACGTTTCAGAAACCCGAGGAGGCAATAGCTTTTCTCGAAAAAGAACAACCCAAACTGGTTTTTCTTGACATTGAGATGCCGAGGATGACAGGATTCGAATTGCTGGGGAAACTTACAACGATCGATTTTCAGGTGATCTTTGTCACGGCTTATAGCGAATACGCAATTGACGCCTTAAAACAGAATGCGGTAGATTATATCATGAAGCCGGTAGACGATCAGGAACTTTCGGTTGCCGTACAAAAAGCCATGGACATTATTTCCGAGGAACGGAAAAAGCAGACCAATGAAAATCTGGTACGTCTTTTAAGTGAAACTATAGGTGCCAGCAACAAGCTAATTGTACCAACCTCCAAAGGGATGTCCTTCGTTCCTATGGATGAAGTGTTGCATCTCGAAGGCTATGAAGGATATACAAGAATACACCTTTGGGATACTTCCGAAATTGTAAGCTCTTACAATTTAGGTCGTTTTGAAAAGAATCTCGGGAAAAGCTTCTTTAAATGCCATAAGTCCCATATCATAAACCTGCAAAAGGTTCGGAGCTTTGAAAATGAGGGGTATGTGGTTCTCGAAAATGATCATAGGGTGCCTATTTCAAAGGCAAACAGAAAACTGTTCTTAGACCTCTTTAATTAACTCACAATAATCATCAGGTTTCCTATTTTCCTCCCAGGAAATCACAATCTTTTAATTCCTGCATGCCATGGAAAGGAACCGGGGTTTTTTCATACATATAGGTTCTGTCCAATTCTTTGGAGAGATGGTGGTCGTCTACATTTACCTCTATATCCTTCATCATGAATTGGCAGGGATGTTCATGACCGGCCGCATGCGTAATTTCCACCAATTCTTTTCTAAAGGTTTTGAAGTACTGGGCGAGGCGCTCGCTCTTTAAGGGAATGTCAATTCCATTCTGAAGCCACTTACTTTGGGTGGCAATACCCGTGGGGCATCGATTGGTATGACATATCTGCGCTTGGATACAACCTATGCTCATCATGGCTTCCCGGGCCACATTGATACAGTCCGCACCCATGGCAAAGGCCATAGCTGCCTTGGCTGGGAATCCTAATTTGCCACTACCAATAAAAACAATACGATCTGTAATATTTCTTTTCTTGAACACTTTGTAGAGGTCACTAAATCCGTATACCCATGGGAGGGAAACATGATCCGCAAAACTCGGAGGAGCCGCTCCGGTTCCCCCTTCACCGCCGTCCACGGCAATGAAATCCGGCCCTCTTCCTGTTGAAACCATCATATCGGCGAGTTCCTCCCATTGGTCTAGCTTGCCTATGGCGGCCTTGATACCTACCGGAAGACCTGTAGCTTCTGCAATAGCTTCGATAAAATCAATAAGTTCGGGTACATTGGAGAAGGCTTTATGATTGGGAGGCGAAAGGACATCCTTCCCAACTTCCACACCGCGGATTGCAGCAATCTCTTTAGTGATCTTGGCTCCTGGAAGTACACCTCCTTTACCGGGTTTGGCTCCTTGAGATAGTTTTACTTCTATTGCTCTGATGAATGGATTCTGTTCAACCATCGCAACCATTTTTTCCATAGAAAATCCTCCGTTTTCATCTCTTACGCCAAAATAACCGGTTCCGAAGTGAAATACAACATCACCCCCGTAGCTGTGATACGGAGAAAGTCCACCTTCTCCTGTGTTATGGTATGCACCGGATAGCTTTACCCCTTTATTCAGGGATTCTACTGCTTTGGCGCTTAAAGATCCGAAGCTCATGGCAGACACATTGATTACCGACCCCGGTCGGTAGGGTCTTCTTCTTTTGTTGTGTTCACCCATAACCTTAGCGCAGGGAAGAAAACTTTTATCGATAGCATTAGGGTGATCCGTATCGATTTTGAAAGGCATCATGGCATTATTGATAAAAATATGCTGATGCGCATAGATATCACGGTCGGTTCCAAATCCTTCGTAGTTGTTCTCTTCTTTAGCCGAAGCATAGATCCAACCGCGCTCAATGCGGTTAAAGGGTAATTCCTCGCGATTATTGGCTACAAAGTATTGACGCATTTCCGGACCAATACTCTCCAGCATATATCGAATATGTCCAATGACCGGAAAATTATGACTAATGGTGTGTTTTCGTTGTAAGATGTCTCTCAAGGCGATAATCGCTATCACCAATAGTATCCATGCCCACCAGGGTACATTAGATAGAAAGTTCAATACTGCGTCCATATATAATTATATTCTAACTTCCCGTTTACTATTGGGCATTCAAATAGTCCAGGGCAACTTGGGTCATGGTCTTTACACCCAGAAGCAATCCGGCGTCGTCTATCTTAAAATCGGGCGTATGGTGGGGGAAAGGGGTTGTATTCCCCGGAGTCATTCCACCCAGGAAGAAATAGAATCCCGGGACCACTTCTTGAAAATAAGAGAAATCTTCTCCCCCGGTAGTTGCCTTCATGAGTTGAACATTCTCCTTGCCTGCTACGGCCTGTAAGGTGGGTAACATTTGCGCAGTGAGCTCAGGGTCGTTGTAGGTAACCACGGTATTATTTTGCCATTCTATGGTAGCACTTCCACCATAAGCCTTGGCGATGTCACGCGCCATTTCGTTCATCCGTCGCATAATGAGGGTTCGCATATTGGGATCCAGTGTTCTAACCGTTCCAATGAGTTCGGCGCTTTCCGGAATAATATTAAAACGAACACCACTGGTTATCTTCCCAACGGTGATTACCGCGGCCTCCTGAACCAATGGAGATTCCCTACTAATGATGGTTTGGAAACCATCTATGATTTTTGCAGAGATCAAAATAGGGTCGACCCCTGTCCAGGGAGCCGAACCGTGAGTCTGCTTTCCCTGCACGTTTACCACGAAGCGCTCTACTGCAGCCATGGTGCCGCCGCTCTTGTACTTGATGGTTCCTACAGGGGTTCCGGAATTAATATGCAATCCGAAAATGGCATCCACATCCGGGTTCTTTAAAACTCCTTCTTTGATCATTAGTTTGGCCCCTCCTTCTTCTCCGGGTGGCGGGCCCTCCTCGGCAGGTTGAAATATAAATTTTACCGTGCCTTTGATCTTATCCTTATGCTGGCTTAATACTTCTGCCACACCCATTAATATGGAAATATGGGTATCGTGTCCACAGGCGTGCATGACACCGGTTTCCGTGTCGAGAAAAGTAGCTTTTACTTCACTTTTAAAGGGAAGGTCATTACGTTCGGTAACGGGAAGAGCATCAATATCGGCTCTTAGTGCCACCACTTTTCCGGGTTGATCTCCCTTCAGGATTCCTACTACACCGGTTTTGGCAATTTCGGTTTGAACCGCCATACCCAATGATCTCAAGTGTTCTGCTATTTTTTTTGCGGTGTTGAACTCTCTGTTGGACAATTCAGGATTTTGATGAAAATAATGTCGCCAGTCGATAACCTTGGATTCAATGTTTTCAACATCCTTTAAAATGGCTTCGTCCATTTGGGCAAAAGCAGTGCTTGTAACAAGCAACAGTAGTAGGCAATATTTTTTCATAAAATTGTAATTGGCAGACACCCAAAGAAAGGGTGTTGATTGAGAAAGCTAAAGATATTCAAAATTTAGCCAAATACAACAGCCCCATGTTGTTTATAAATTCTGAAAATTGCAGAGCGCAATTCCTTCTATTTTCAGTATTTTCACCTCTCGGAATTACTTCAGAAAAGAAAAGAATTGCAGAACTATTTAGAACAGTTGAATGACGCGCAACGAGCGCCGGTGTTGCAGAAGGATGGGGCGATGATCGTGATCGCGGGCGCGGGCTCCGGAAAGACAAGGGTACTTACCTATCGCATTGCTTACCTCATGTCCCAAGGTGTGGATCCTTTCAATATTCTGGCGCTAACTTTTACTAACAAGGCTGCCCGTGAAATGAAGAAGCGGATCGCCGAAATCGTTGGAAACAGCGAGGCCAAAAACCTTTGGATGGGA
>JBCBDM010000169.1:0-8281 GCA_038529705.1 Bacteroidota bacterium | reverse complement strand
AGCTCAGAAAATCCCATTTCTGAGCTTCCGGCGGGTTCAATACTCACAATGTTTGGGCTGTAAAGGTTTTCATAACAGCTTTTATAATCTCCGTTATTACACCAGGCCACCAATTTGTTGGCAATCTCATTTGTTTCCATATTTTTTGGTTTTAATGTTAGGACATTTAAGATACTATTTTTGATGTCCTTTCCTTGTTAGGATTACGTTAATATTGAGTTTCACTGATTAGACGTTTTCCTGGGGCTTCGGGTGGACAGAAAGACCCCTAAAAAAATAAGAGTGGCCCCCACGAGTAGAAGTCCACTTAATTTATCAGCTCCAACCAGAATAGCGAAAACCGCAGCTAGAACAGGTTGTAAATAGATAAAAGCACCAATGGTGGAGGGACTCAACTGTCGAAGGGCATAAATGTTGAAAAGGTAGGTTAGAACCGTCGTGCCCACTACAACAAAAGCCAATATCCAGGCTTGGTTTGCTGTAAGTTGTACCCACTCTACTTCCATAAATTGGGAATAGCCAATGGGAAGATTAATAAATACGGCAATAAAAAAGAAGAACTTCATCAAGGTAATGGAGCTGTACTTTGCAACCAGAGGTTTTACGATAATTAAATAAATAGCATAGGAAGTGGCGTTTCCTATGAATAACAAATTACCCACTGGAATATTGGGTGCGTTTTCCTGAGTCATGGGCCCAAAGAATATGAGGGCGAGCGCACCTATGAGTCCGAGGCCAATTCCAATAGATTTGAGCCAGGTGATCTTTTCCCTTAAGAAAATGGCCGATAGAATCAGGAGAATAACCGGAGTTAAGGTGATGACTACACTACTGTTTATGGGGGTAGATAATTCTAGTCCTTTGAAGAACATATTCATATTTAACACCATGCCAAAGAGGGCGCACAATACAATGCGTCCCCAATCCTTTCGGTCTACTTTTTCGGACTTTACGAAAATGCTGATCAGCCAAAATAACACCGCGGCACCACTTACCCTCAATAGAATAAAGGCATATGGACCAATGACTTCCGGCATCAATCCTTTTGCAAGGGTATGATTGATCCCGTAAATGGTGCTGGCCGCAGTGGCAGCTAGTAAGGCGAGCGCTCTGGAATTCATGAAGGATGTATGGATGCTTTGGCTGCTGCTACCACTTTTTTACTGTTGCCAATAAAGATCTCACCTTCGTTAACGATTACCGGCCGCTTTAAAAAGGTGTAATGTTCAAGGATAAATCGTTTAAAATCATCTTCGGAAAAGACTTCGTCTTTGAGGCCTCGTTCCTTATATAATTTAGCTCGTTTGCTAAAAAGCGCTTCATAACTACCGGCTAATTCTTTTAATTCTTCCAGTTGTTTTACCGTGATCTCTTCCTGCTTGATCTCTTGTTTCTGAAAAGAATCGGGTACTTGTAATTCATTAATGATACGTTTGCACGTATCGCAAGTGGCTAGATGGTAGATTTTCTTCATTGGTACTGGTTATCTAATGCGGAAGTAAGCTCCGCGATGGGAATTTCAATTTCAATAGTTTTAGACCTATGGGCTAATATTTCATAGGAATTATAATGTAAGAGAATTTTATCATCTACAAATCCGATGGTTTCCGGCAAATTGAAACGTCCATTTTCGAACCAGTAACCGGTCTCATTGATGTTTCCTTTTGTAGGAATCTCCATTTCCTTTTTAAATGCCATTTCTGCTACCTTCTTGAATTGGTCCAAATCTTGAAACAAATCTTGAATGCTTAAAAGTTCTCCTGTTTGCAGATCGAAATTCAAGAAGGAGTGGGTGTCATAACCATGAGCTCCCCCGGTATGGAGGTATTTAATGGACTCAACGCTTACCATGGTGCTGTTTTCAAACGTATTTTGCAATACGATCTCTGCAATATATCCTCCTATATCAATATCTGAAGGGATGTCGGGTTGATGATCCCGATACGCCATAATGAAATCTGTGGCGGCATCCGGGATGCTTTTAGCCGAGGGACTGGCATCATCTCCCAGGAATAAAGCCTGGATAATTTCTTGCTCTATCACCGAATTAACTTTTGCCGAAACCTCCGGATGACCCAAGGCTTTTGGGTATAAAATCGTAACCTGAGAACAGGGCTCGTTCTTACAAATTTCCAGTTGAGATTCTGTGAATTCTTCCGAAGAAAAGGTCAGGGAAGGTTCGTCTGTACAGCTGGAAAAGAGAGATGCGAAAATTAAGAGACGGAAAATGTAATTCATTGTATAAAAATACGACAGTTTTCTCCAATTACTTTGACAAAATCATAACTTTGTCACAGTTCAAAATCATACTATGAAATTTAATACCAAAACTATACACGGAGGACAACAACACGACCCGGCTTATGGATCGGTAATGCCCCCCATTTACCAGACTTCAACCTATGCTCAGTCTACTCCAGGTGGACATAAGGGGTATGAATATTCACGCACTCACAATCCGACCAGGAATGCATTGGAGAACGCTTTTGCAAGTATAGAAAATGGGAAGTACGGGCTGGCTTTTGGAAGTGGTTTGGCAGCGATCGATGCTGTGATTAAGCTCTTACAGCCTGGAGATGAAGTGATCTCTACCAACGACCTCTATGGAGGGACCTATCGTTTGTTTACCAAGATCTTTGAAGGATTTGGGATCAAGTTTCACTTCATTGGAATGGAGAACGCCGATACGATAGAGGACTATGTAAATGAAAATACAAAGCTTATTTGGGCAGAAACACCTACCAACCCGATGATGAATATTATAGACATCAAGGCGTTGTCCCAGGTGGCCAAGAAACACCATATTCTCCTGGGAGTTGATAATACTTTTGCAACACCCTATTTGCAGCAGCCGTTGGATTTGGGAGCAGATATTGTAATGCATAGTGCCACTAAATATTTAGGAGGACATAGCGATGTGGTCATGGGAGCCCTGGTGGTAAAGGATAAGGAGCTGGCAGATCGATTGTACTTCATTCAGAATGCCAGTGGAGCCGTTTGTGGCCCGCAAGACAGTTTTTTGGTGTTGAGAGGCATTAAAACCTTGCACATTAGAATGCAGCGCCACTGTGAAAATGGGAAAAAGATCGCAGAATATCTCAATGTTCACCCAAAGATCGAGAAGGTGTATTGGCCTGGATTTGAGAGTCACCCCAATCATGAAGTAGCGAAAAGCCAAATGCGAGATTTTGGGGGAATGATCTCCTTTGTGACCAAAGGGAATGATTATGACGAAGCGATTAGAATCGTAGAAAACCTAAAGTATTTTACGCTGGCGGAGAGTTTGGGAGGAGTAGAGAGTTTGGCTGGACATCCAGCGAGTATGACTCATGCTAGTATTCCGAAAGAAGAACGAGAGAAAACAGGAGTGGTAGATTCTTTAATCCGATTGAGTGTAGGCATTGAGGATATTGATGATTTGATTGAAGATTTGAGGCAAGCGATTGGGTAAATGTTTTCCCTTAGCTAAGAAAACTAAAAAGGCCCGTAACATTGTTACGGGCCTTTTATATATGTAGATGAATAAAATTTTTAATCTAAATAGTAGATATATCCAACATTCAACCAGAAGATCCAGTCGTTTGCCTTGTTCTCCGGTACGGGAACTCCAAAACCTTCTCCTCCTAAAAAGTTCTGATTGAACTCTTCTTGCGGGTTCAATCCATCCACCCAATTGGAAAAGTAATACTGCCATCTGGCATCGAGCATTAAGTCGCTCAACGGAGTTAGCTTATAGCGAATCCCTGCGCTCATCACGATAGACCAGGTAGAATCCCCCTCTTGTTGGAAAGCTCCAAAATATTTATCCGGGGTCGTGGTTTCTGTATTCAATGGACCTAATTCGCTGGTAATCTCTGGATCAAAACTTACCCAGTGCACTCCGAAACTACCAAAAGGAGCAATTTTGTAGGCTCCTGCGGCAAAATCTCTGATACTCAATGGGAAGTATTCCAACTGAGCTCCTATATCGAAAACCTTACTCGTCCCCTTCATGGCACGCAACTGATCGGCCGTGTCGGTCGTTTTATCAGGACTCACCCATTCCCCGAGGTGTTCAAAATTTGTTTTATGATAGTCTATTTCACTTCTGATTTTGAAGTGATCGTTAAAGTAGGTATCTCTGGTGTAACAATTACAGTCTGCTCTGTAAGAAAAGTTAATGTAATGAACAATTCCAACCCCAAAACCGACATTTCCAATATTGGTTTCAAAATCATATCGTTGTCCAAAATCTGAATAGAAGGCTACTGGACCGGTTATAATTCCCACTTCATGTGAGAAGCCTAACTGGCCGTAAACTTCCTGTTTGGCAACAGCAACAAGCAAAAATACCACTAGCAATATTCTGGTATTCATTATAAATTAGGTTTAGATTGAGACGTAACAAATATATAAAAACATATCAAACAGGAAAATATATTGCCTAGAATTAGCTTATTTAGTCAAAAATCACCCTTGTTTTTGGTAGATAACTTATATTTGCCAACTATAACGAAAACGTTTTCAATTTATTGAAAAATGGATTGAAAATCGTCCATAAAACCTGAGTGTAAAGGAGCGTTATATGTGGACCCTTTTTAATAATTATAACATTTTGTATTGTGCAACCAGCCCTGTAATTAAAAGGTTTGGCCAATGAAAACAAATTACAAAGACCGATGAAACAAAGTATTAAAGATTTTATTTCTGGAGTGGCAGAAATGAACCCAAACGAGCCGGAATTCATCCAGGCCGTTACCGAAGTGGCAGAAACCGTTATTCCGTTCATTGAGGAAAATGAAAAATACCAGGGCAAAAAATTGCTCGAACGTATGGTTGAGCCGGAAAGAACCATCATGTTCAGAGTGCCATGGACCGATGATAAGGGGGAAATTCAGGTAAATAAAGGTTACCGAATCGAATTTAACTCGGCCATTGGGCCTTACAAAGGTGGATTGCGCTTCCATCCTACGGTAAACTTGAGTATTCTTAAGTTTCTAGGGTTTGAGCAGGTGTTCAAAAATAGTCTTACTACCCTACCTATGGGTGGAGGAAAGGGAGGGTCTAATTTTAACCCTAAAGGAAAAAGTGATGCCGAAGTGATGCGCTTCTGCCAAAGTTTTATGACAGAATTGTCTCGCCATATTGGCCCAAACACAGACGTACCGGCTGGTGATATTGGTGTGGGAGGTCGTGAGATCGGATATATGTTTGGGCAGTATAAGCGCCTTCGTAACGAGTTTACCGGAGTGTTAACCGGAAAAGGAATGAGCTATGGTGGCTCATTGATCCGTCCGGAAGCTACCGGTTATGGAAATGTATACTTCGCTCAGAATATGCTGGAGACCAAAGGCGAAAGCTTTAAAGGAAAGACCGTGGCGATCTCTGGTTCTGGAAATGTGGCGCAATACGCTGCAGAAAAAGTAATGCAATTGGGAGGGAAAGTAGTTACTTTCTCCGATTCTGGAGGGTATATTTACGATGAAGAAGGAATGGACCAAGAAAAACTGAACTTCGTTATGCACCTCAAGAATGTAAAACGCGGTAGAATCAAGGAATATCTTGATAAATATCCTTCCGCCACCTATGCCGAGGGAGAAAGACCCTGGGGTGTAAGCTGTGATGTGGCGTTACCTTGTGCTACTCAGAACGAATTAAATGAAGCGGAGGCAAAGACATTGGTTGCTAATGGTTGTATCTGTGTAGGGGAAGGAGCCAATATGCCGTGTACTCCGGAAGCGATCGCAGTCTTCCACGAGGCCAAGATCTTATTTTCGCCTGGAAAAGCTTCTAATGCAGGTGGAGTGGCTACATCCGGTTTGGAAATGTCTCAAAACTCTCTGCGTCTCAACTGGACCAGAGAAGAAGTAGACGCCAAATTGCATAACATCATGAACGATATCCATGCAGCTTGTGTGAAGTACGGAATGGATGGCGATGGATATGTAGATTATGTGAAAGGTGCTAACGTAGCTGGTTTTGTAAAAGTAGCAGATGCCATGCTCGACCAGGGGGTCGTATAATAACCCTTGACAAAATAGAGATGAAAAAGGTTGCTCAAAAGGCAACCTTTTTTGCGTTTAGTCCTGCAATAAATACTAATTTAGCGTGTTTTATATGTTGAAACTATCGCTCCTTATTATATGAAGCAATTTACGATAACATTCTTACTCCTAATCTCTTTATCGGGGGTGGCGCAAAATTTTGAAGACCAATGGACGGGCCTGTTCTCCTATGTTTCTGTAAAAGGGATTTCGCAAGGGAACGGTAAAGTGTTTGTCGGTTCCGAGAATGCGGCTTTCGATTACGATCTTGCCACTCAGGAAATTGAAACAACTTCCACGGTCAATGGCCTTTCCGGAGAGATTATTTCCACGGTGTATTACAGTGAAAATTTCGGAGTACTACTACTAGGTTACGAAAACGGACTAATAGAAGTGAGAATAGACGGAGAGGAAGACATTTTAAAAGTGGTCGATATATTGGAAAAGTTAACGATCCCACCCAATAGAAAACGAATCAATGATTTCTATGAATACAACGGAGTAGTATATATTTCAACCGAATTCGGCATCTCGGTCTTCGACCTAAGCCGATTGGAATTTGGTGATACCTATTTTATTGGAGATCTGGGATCTCAAATCAACATTTCTCAAACCACGGTCCTGGAGCCTTACATTTATGCAGGTTCTACCGAAGGAGGTGTGCGAAGAGCGATGGTAGACGACGATAATCTGATAGACTTTGCACAATGGACCACCATTAGTACCCGAGTCATTTTAGGTATAAGAACCGTTGGTGACCAAGTCTATGTTGCCAGAGGGAATAACACTATCGGCCGTTTACAAGGTTCGGTCTTTGGAGATGTGGGTACCATCAACGATGATATCGTAGACTTTCAATCGGTAGATGACATCCTCACGATCACTTCCGAAGAGAGTATTCGAGCCTATGACAGTGATTTCAATAACCTCGCCACGGTTACCTCCCTCCCCGATTTTACCTATGAGTTGCAATCAGGAATCGCTTTCGATAACACCTTATATCTGGGAACCACCGAGAACGGATTATTACTGGTCCCTTTTGGTACTACTAGTGCTATGCAGGTTTTTCCGGAGGGTCCTATTTTAAACAATTCTTTTTCTATCGATGCCTCGCCAGGCCAATTATGGGTTTGCTATGGGGATGTTACCCAAACCTTTAATCCATTCCCTCTGGATTTTAGGGGAGTGAGCCGTCTTTTGGACAATTCCTGGACCAATATAGCAGCCGATCAGCTGTTAGGGGCTAGTGATCTGGTAGAAGCGAAGATCAATCCTCAGGATACCTCTCAAGTGTATATGTCTTCCTTTCAACAAGGATTATTGCGTATTCAGGGGGGCGAACCAGACACTTTGTTCGATGACACCAACAGCCCACTGGAAAGGGCAGTGATCAATGGAAATGACGCGGGGATTAGAATCTTTGGTTCCGAATTCGATAGGGAAGGAAACCTTTGGTTTGTTCAATCCAGAGTGAAGGAGGGCTTGATTCGATTAAGCCCATCCGGACAGTTTAGGATATTCAATTTCGAAGCGATTATCGATGGAGAGAATGAACTGGCATTAACCGATCTCGATATAAGCAGAGACGGTTTTGTTTTCTGGGGCACTCAGCAAAGCGGATTATACGCCTATGATCCTGCTCGAGACGCCTATAACCGAATTGGTACCGCTGCAGGTAGCGGTAATCTACCTTCTCCCCGGGTTCGGGCTCTGGAGTTCGATGCTCAGAATCGATTGTGGATAGGTACTTCTAAGGGATTACGAGTGCTGTTCAATGTGGCTGGATTTTTCGAAGATGGAGCCAATGTAGAATCCCAACCCATCATTATTGAAGAAGACGGCGTGGGTCAGGAACTGCTAGCAGATCAGACCATTACCGATATTGAAGTAGATGGTTCAAATAATAAATGGGTGGCTACCTCAACATCCGGAGTTTTCTATTTTTCCTCTAACGGACAGGAAACGCTCTTGCGATTTACCAAGGACAATTCACCCTTACCCTCTAACAATGTTCAGGATATCGCAATCGACTCATTTAGTGGGCGAGTCTATTTTGCCACCGTCAATGGGTTGGTAGCTTTTGAAGGAACCTCAACGGCCCCGAGGGATAATCTGGAAAACGTCTTCGCCTTTCCCAATCCCGTACGCCCGGGCTTCACGGGAAATGTAACCATAGATGGTTTAACAGCCAATGCCAATGTAAAGATCACCGATATTGAAGGAAATCTGGTTTTTGAAACCACCAGCCAGGGAGGAAG
>JBCBDM010000168.1:0-8300 GCA_038529705.1 Bacteroidota bacterium | reverse complement strand
CCCGCGCTAAAGGGTTCTTGAAGCAGTAGTCCACATAATTTTTAAAGTCGAGTAAGATGGCTAAGAAAGGAAACAGAGTTCAAGTGATTTTAGAGTGCACAGAGCACAAAGAGTCTGGAAAACCAGGAACATCTCGTTACATCACAACCAAGAATAAGAAGAACACTCCGGATAGAATGGAGTTGAAGAAATTCAACCCGATCTTGAAGAAGATGACAGTACATAAAGAGATTAAATAATTTGAGTCATGGCAAAGAAATCAGTAGCATCATTACAGACAGGATCTAAGCGTTTAACAAAAGCCATCAAAATGGTGAAGTCTCCAAAGACGGGCGCTTATATGTTCGTAGAGTCTATCATGGCTCCGGATCAGGTAAACGATTGGTTGAGCAAACAAAAGTAATCAACCTGTAAGATATTTAGAAAAGCCACTTTTTTACGAAGGTGGCTTTTTTTGTCCTCCGAAGTGGGATGTTTGCATACTAACGAAGGAGGATGTATTTTTGACATCGCCTTCCGAAGCGTAAGCAAAGGATGGGCGTTCCCCTCCTTCGCCAAGGCTACGGAGGGTCGGGCTATCCGCTGTATCCCCCAATCAAGTTGGGGGGATGCCGCTACAAATGCGAAGCATTCACGACAGCCTATTTATGAAATATTAAACCAGGAGTAATCCTTCGCTCTCCATAGCTGAAGGCAACGGAGCGCCTAACACAGCATAATGGCTTAACCATAAACTATCAACTACAAACTTAGAATGAGCTTTTTCAAAAAAATATTTTCAAAAGAAAAGAAAGAAACCCTCGATAAAGGGCTGGAAAAGTCTAAAACCTCCTTTCTCGATAAACTGTCTAAGGCTGTAGCCGGAAAGAGCAAGGTAGATGACGATGTATTGGATAATCTGGAAGAGGTATTGGTGTCCAGCGACGTTGGGGTAAACACTACCTTAAAGGTGATCGATCGTATTGAAGCAAGGGTAGCCAAGGACAAATACCTGGGAACCGAAGAACTCAATCAGATCCTTAGAGAAGAAATTGCCGGATTGCTGAGTGAGACCAACAGCGGAGAGGCAACCGATTTCGAAATTCCCGAAGGTAACAAACCGCATGTGATTATGGTGGTAGGGGTCAATGGAGTAGGGAAGACCACGACCATTGGAAAACTGGCCTATCAATTCAAGAAAGCGGGAAAGAAAGTGGTTCTGGGAGCTGCCGATACTTTCCGTGCAGCGGCCATTGACCAATTGCAGGTCTGGGCGGATAGAACGGAAGTCCCTATAATAAAGCAAGATATGGGAAGCGACCCTGCCAGTGTGGCTTTCGATACCCTGCAAAGCGCAGTTACGCAAGATGCCGATGTTGTGATCATCGATACCGCTGGACGCCTGCATAACAAAGTGAACCTGATGAACGAACTTACCAAGGTGAAAAGGGTCATGCAAAAAGTGGTGGAAGATGCTCCGCACGATGTGCTGTTGGTATTGGACGGCTCTACCGGACAAAACGCCTTCGAACAAGCTAAACAATTTACCGCAGCTACAGAAGTAACCTCCCTGGCGGTTACTAAATTGGATGGAACCGCAAAAGGCGGGGTCGTTATAGGGATTAGTGATCAGTTCCAGATTCCCGTAAAATATATTGGCGTTGGTGAAGGGATCGAAGACCTGCAGGTATTCAATAAATATGAATTTGTAGATAGTTTCTTTAAATAGATATAAACCATAAGATGTAAGACTTGAGACTGCTAATATCAAAAATCTAATACCTCAAACCTTCAATGTACATTTGGTGGAAGGATCTTCTTGTAAAATTGACCTTACTCTATGCTCTTTTTAAGATCGGAGGCTTTTTGTACAGTATGTATCAGGCATACTACTCATTAGATAACCCACTTATTCCCGAGTATCTTTCTAGCTTTATGGCTTTTCCGGTTTATTTTCTTATTCCAATTTGGATGGGAATCGCATTTATCTGTTATAGGTTAATAAAAAGGGAACGGTTGATGAAAAAGTGGTTTCCATACCTAATGATTGGAGTATTGGTTTATCAACTAGTAATCGAAGCTTATCTGTACCATGCGCTATTGATAATCAATTCCTATAGTTAAAGATATAATAGTCAAAAACTGTATCTTTGCCCTCCATTAATTCCCTCTTTGAAGGGGGCTAGGGGGATGTTCTCTCTGGTTCAATCTATTTCTATTTTGCGCACAAAAACACTCAAGAAAAACAAAATCAACGTAGTTACCTTAGGCTGCTCTAAAAATGTCTATGACAGCGAGGTCCTTATGGGGCAATTGAAGGCAAATAACAAGGAGGTGGTGCACGAGGAGGAAGGCAATGTGGTAGTGATCAATACCTGCGGATTTATTGCCAATGCAAAGGAAGAGAGTGTCAATACCATTTTGGAATACGTTCAGAAGAAGGAGGAAGGTGTTGTAGACAAGGTATTTGTTACCGGATGCCTAAGTGAACGTTATAAACCAGACCTTCAGAAGGAAATTCCGAACGTAGACCAATACTTCGGAACTACAGAATTGCCGGGTTTATTGAAAGCGTTGGGAGCCGATTATAAACACGAACTCATTGGGGAACGACTTACTACCACGCCTAAGAACTACGCTTATTTGAAGATAGCGGAAGGTTGCGACCGCCCTTGTTCCTTCTGCGCCATTCCTATCATGCGTGGGAAACACCGGTCTACTCCTATTGAAGAGTTGGTTGTAGAAGCCGAAAAACTGGCCGCCAATGGGGTGAAAGAACTCATATTAATTGCTCAGGACCTCACCTACTATGGTCTGGACCTATATAAGAAACGGGAATTGGCAAAACTTTTAAAAGAGTTGGTCAAAGTGGATGGCATTGAATGGATCCGTTTGCATTATGCCTTTCCCACAGGTTTCCCTATGGAAGTCTTAGAAGTAATGAAGCAAGAACCCAAGATCTGTAATTATATTGATATTCCACTTCAGCATATTTCAGACCCTATTTTAAAATCTATGCGTAGGGGAACTACCCAGGCCAAGACGACCCAATTATTAAATGAGTTTAGAGCAGCGGTGCCCGAAATGGCCATACGTACTACGCTTATCGTTGGATATCCCGGAGAAACCGAAGAGGACTTTCAGACTTTAAAACAATGGGTGCAGGAACAACGCTTCGAGCGTATGGGTTGTTTTACCTATTCCCATGAAGAGAATACCCATGCTTATAACTTAGAGGATGACGTGCCCGAGGAGGTGAAGATGCAGCGTGCCAACGAGATTATGGATATACAATCACAGATCTCCTGGGAATTGAATCAGCAAAAGATAGGCAAAGAATTCCGAGTCATCATCGATCGGAAGGAAGGCTCTTACTATGTGGGTAGGACGGAGTTCGATAGTCCCGATGTGGATAATGAAGTCCTTATCAATGCACAAGATGGCTATTTGAGAACCGGGGAATTTTTCGACGTAAAAGTTACTGCCGCCGAAGATTTTGATCTTTATGCAAAAGTCATTTAATGGTCACCCTGAGCGAAGTCGAAGGGTCGATCTATATGCCGAGGTTATTAAAGACTAAGAATAAGGTCCTCAAGGGATTCGCTGGGTTCCAAGGCCATTTTCTTTCGTAGCCTATACCGTGCTTTTTTCACCCCTTCCTGTGAAATATTGAGAATATTGGCAATTTCTTTGGAACTCAAGTTCATTTTAACCAGCGCCATAAAACGAAGTTCTTTAGCACTAATCCCCGGATAATTGCGCTTCACATTGGTGTTAAAATCCCGATGGACATCCTCGAAATAACTTCTAAATTGTTCCCAACTTCCGTCGTTATTGATATCGAGATTGATTTGATTGAGTACGTTCTGAACTTTTCGGGTACTACCCCCTTCTTTTTTAATTTCCTCGATCTGATTTTTAAGGTCGGCCAATACCTCATTCTTATGCGCCAAGTGTAAGGTATGCGTGGTGAGCTCTTTTTCCTTATACGCAAGAGTAGTATCCAATTTTTCCCGCTCCAGCTCGTTGCGCTTCATTTTTTGTCTCAGACTATAGAAGGTAAGCCCGAAGATAATTCCCAATACTGCTAATCCAGCCCACAGGATCCATTGCCATAAGGTACCTACTTCTGCCTTTGTTTCCAGCAATTCGATCTTATTATTCTGTAGTTCTATTTCCCGTTCTTTTTTCTCTGTTTCATAAACTGCTTTCAGTTCCTCTATCTTTGCCGTCTTTTCATTGTTAAAAATGGTATCTCGTAGCGTTGCGGCTTGCTCAAAATCGTAAATGGCCTTAGGATACTTTTTAAGCAACTGATACGACTTGCTTCGTCCTTCGTACGCATTTTTGAGCATATCCAGGACGTCATTTTCCGAGGCATACAGGATTACCTTGTCAAAAAGTGGAATCGCCTTCATAGGCTTGTTCCAATCATTATAGTTCACGCCCAATTTTGCCTCTGTCTCCCTTTGTCGCCTTAGGTCACCAATGGTATTGCAAATAGCAATGGCTTGTTCAAAGAGTTGTGTGGCTTCTCCATATTGTTCCTTATGCCATTTTACCGTCCCCATATTACCCAGAGTCACAGCTGAGAGTGCGGGAACATTGGCTTCCTTCGACTTTTCTAAACTGCGAGTTAGGTACACCATAGAGGAATCCAATTCCTGCATCACATTGAAAGAAAGGCCTATATCGTTGAGCGCCTGCGCTGCATAATAAATATCTCCGTTCTCCTCATATATTTTTAGTGCTTTCTTATTGTATTCAATAGAACTCTTGTAGTTTTTTAATGAATGTTCGGTGCCAGCCAAATGATTCAGAGCATCCGCCTTTCGAATTTCAACATCCAATGCTTCATATATTTTCAAAGCTTCAAGCGAGTGAGTATAGGCAATAGAATAATAGCCCTTCATCTGATTGATGAGCCCTTTGAAATCCAGGAGAATGGCCATGTTCAAAGAGTCATTCTTGGCGGTCATTAATGCCAGGTTTTCATCGGTTATGGTTTCCGCTTCATTTAGATTTCCTTCGGCATATTCTAGTATGGACAGTCCCAGGGCGTTGTTGAAAATAGCTTCGGAATCATCCATTTCCTCCGCGTAAACTTTAGACTTTTTATAGTAATATCTGGAAGAATCCTTTTGGTCGAGATTATTGTAAATAACTCCCAGATAATAATTCGCCTTCATTTTTCCTTTGGTGTAATTCAAGGTATGAGCAAGATCCAGTTGCTCCTGTGTATAGGCTTTGGCTTTTACATGATCTCTATAGAGGTAGCCAGCAATTAGCTTGCTCAGCGTATTTACTTTAGCAGTATCCTCCTTATGCTTCTTATATACATCGACCAAACTGTCGAGTTCTTCCTCACTTTGGCCATAGCTAACTGAGCACAAAAAAGTGAGGATTAGGATAAAAAAGGCTCGAAAATAGATGAAGTCTGGTGTCAAAACAGGAGGAAATTTGTAGAGATTTGGTTTGGACATACGTAGTAGTACTTAGTTGATTTATAGTTCAATATACGATTCTCAGTTTGAAGTCACACATATCCAGCCTAAAAGAGTGACTCCATGGGATGTCTTGTAAATAAAGGGCGTTTGCGTGAATAACTTTTTTCAACTCCCTATCAGTCAAGGGGGGACAAAAAGGGGACATTGCGGTTTTCCCTTTTTTTCACGGTGATTCCGCGATAATTTGGTCTCAGTTTAAAATAAGTACATTATGAAACGCCAGATTATTTTTACCACCTTATTTTTGGTTGCCCAGGTCTCCTTTTCACAATTCATGAAGAAGGAGACATTGGCCAGTCAGGGATCTTCTCATTTTGTCTACTCGGGCAACAAGAGTTATTTTATACAGGAAAGTATAGGACAAGGAAGTGTTATCAACACCTTCAATACTAACAATTACAGTCTGCGCCAGGGGTTTTTACAGCCTATCTCGGCTTCAGTACTTATCGATGCGAGTGATACTTCCATCGATGCGGTGATCTTTCCCAATCCTTTTGTCAATGCCATTAATATTTACTTCAATGAGCCAGTGGTAGGGCCCTTGGATATCAAACTATTCGATCTATTGGGTCGGAGGGTTTTTTCACAGGTCTATTCACCCAATCCAACCTTGTTGGTTGAGATCGATCAGCTGGCTATGGGACAATACTTCCTTACCGTAGAGATGCGAACCAAGTCACTAACGGCCAAATTGATCAAGAAGTAAGATGAAAGCGCTGATATTTATGTTAGGCCTGCTGTGTTCTTACCTAGGATATAGTCAACAGATGTTTGTAGAGCTTGGGACTTCGGTAACATCCTTCGATTATAAAAATGCACAGGGGCAAACGCGGGACAATTTATTGTCTAAGCCTGGAGTAAATGTAGCCATGGGCTATCGGGATGACATTATGCGAGAGCGCCTGTTTTTGAGAATAGGTGCTGTGTATAACAGTTATGGGGCCATTGGAAGCGACAGACGGCTGGACAATTTATTCGAATGGGAAGTGAACTACCTGGGTGCTGGAGTGGGACTGGACTATCGTTTATTTGGACTTCGCGACTTTTCTTTTTTTCTAAAAGGAAGTGCTTCCATCGAATTTCTGGTTCGAGGAACTCAAACTGTGAACAACCAGGTATTCAATTTGGTGGGAGAAGACGAATTCAATAACTCCATCTTTTTTGCCAGGGGCGGCTTGGAAATGCAATATCCCATCTCACGAAATACAAGACTTTCTGTGAATTATAGCTACGGAAGAACTACGCTTCTTAAAAATAACAATGACGACGAAACTTTAAATTTTTTAGCGCATCAATTTACGGTGGGGCTGGTGATTAGCCTACCCAACTGTAACTGTGCCTTGCAACTATAAAAACCACGATCATGAAAAAGACAATTCTTTCTGTATTCCTGGGCCTGTTTACCTTCGGGATGATGGCCCAAACCGATGGTATCACGTATCAGGCAGTTATTATCGACACCAACCCGGAACAAATACCTGGAGTGGATATACCCAGCAACAATCTCCCAAATGTTCCTCTGGATGTCCGTTTTTCTATCTTCAACGATAGCAATACGTTGGAGTATCGGGAAATTCAAACCACAGAAACAGATGCCTATGGAATGATCCACCTCACCATTGGGCAGGGTTCAGCAGCCGGAGGAACGGGAGCATTCAATGAGATCTATTGGGTTGATGAAAAGACCCTGCAGGTAGAGATCGATCTGCGCGATGGCAATGGGTTCGTGGATTTTAGCTCTCAGAACCTCACCTATATTCCTTATGTAAAACACCGGGAGATTATTGCCACGTCAACGCTAGATGTGGATGGTGAGACCAATCTCAATAGCGCTCTCAATGTAAATAATCAAAGTCCTACCTATTTAAGTGGAGACCTTACGGTAGATGGAAAAACCAATTTGAATGACGAATTGAATGTAAACAACCAAGCTACCACCACCTTAACAGGAGATCTTTTTGTCGAGGGAGCTGCTTTTTTCAATGACGGAAATTTTGTGAATATCTATGTCACCGAAAACTCCGAATTGAATGTAGTGGATATTAGCGGTCCAACCACTATTGAAGGACCTACGATAATGAATGGAACAGCAACCGTAAACAATGATTTTACGGTAGGCAATACAGGTTCTTCTTATTTAACAGGTTCTTTAATCGTAGATGGAGAAACTAATCTTAATGCCAATCTCAATGTAAACAATGGAAGTACAACCAATCTCTCCGGAGATCTTATTGTGGGTGGACAAGCTTTTTTTGGGAATGCCGAATTTGAGAATATCACCGTAAATCAAAATTCAAACTTGAATGTACTTAATACTACAGGAATAACCACGCTCGGGAATAATCTCAACGTAACAAACAATAGCCCAACCAATCTATCCGGGACCTTGCAGGTAAGTGGAGCGAGCACCATGTCTTCCTCGTTAACCGTTGCCGGGATTACGGATCTTGGAAGCACTCTAAACGTAAATAACAACAGTGCCACGAACCTGTCTGGCGTGCTTACCGTTAATGATATTAGTAATTTAAATGGACAAGTGACCATCGATGCCGATGTAAATGGCAGTCAGACAAGTTCAGACTCTTATCCTCTCGTTGTTAGAGGGAGTGATCAGGGAATCTATGTGATTAGCGATGGTAGTGCAAATAATACCAAGAACTATATGACCTTTTCCAATACCAGTGGAGGAATTCAGGGAGGAATTGAAGGACAAAATTTTACTGATCTTCAGAATAGCTTCGAGTACTTTCATGAGTTTGAAGCGGCCTTTGGAATTGAAATTGCGTTTAATGGTGCCGAAGGTTTTGCTTGTGC
>JBCBDM010000167.1:0-8317 GCA_038529705.1 Bacteroidota bacterium | reverse complement strand
TGACTTCGATGAAGATAAAACAAGAATCCAATTAGGTCTTAAGCAATTGAACGCTCACCCATGGGATGCTCTTGGAGAAGAGTTGAAAGTTGGTGATAACGTAGAAGGTAAAGTAGTTGTAATCGCAGATTACGGCGCATTTATTGAAGTTGCTGAAGGTGTTGAAGGATTGATCCACGTTTCCGAAATGTCCTGGTCTACACACTTGCGTAGTGCCCAAGACTTTGTGAATGTTGGAGACAAGGTAAATGCTCAGATCTTAACACTGGATAGAGAAGAGCGCAAAATGAGTTTGGGTATCAAACAATTGACTCCGGACCCATGGACCGATATCACGACCAAATACCCTGTAGGATCTAAACACTCTGGTATTGTGAGAAACTTCACCAACTTTGGTGTGTTTGTAGAGTTGGAAGAGGGTATTGACGGACTCATCTACATTTCAGACCTATCCTGGACCAAGAAAGTGAAGCACCCAAGCGAGTTTACCAACATTGGAGATACGTTAGAGGTGATCGTTCTTGAATTGGATGTGGAAGGTCGTAAATTGAGCTTAGGTCACAAGCAGACTACAGAAAACCCATGGGATAAGTATTCCGAGGAGTTTGCTCTTGGATCCAAGCACACAGCAGCGATCGATGAAATGGTGGACAAAGGAGCTATCATTAACTTCAATGAGGACATCACGGCATTCGTACCTAAGCGTCACTTAGAGAAGGAAGATGGAACAGACCTTAAGAAAGGGGAAGAAGCAGAATTCCAGATCATTGAGTTCAATAAAGAATTCAAGAAAGTGGTAGCTTCTCACATGGCCATCCACAAAGAAGAAGAGGCTAAAATCGTTAAGCAGGCTGCCAAGAAAGCGAAGCAGCAGGCAGACGAGGCAAAACCAACCTTAGGTGATGCCAATGCTAAACTTCAGGAATTGAAGGATAAAATGGACGGGAAGAAATAAACCCTGTCATTTATAAATGCAGAGGCCCTTCCATTTTGGAGGGGCCTTTTTTTGTCTCACTATTTCCTAATATTATGTTCTCTTCCGTGAAATTCTAATTACTTTCATCCTATCTATGAAAAAAAACACGGTTGTAATCGTTGTAGTGCTACTTGTTGTGAGCACCGTTATCGCTTGTAAAAGCAAGAGTTCAACATCGAATGAAGAAGCAAAAACCATATTGGTACAGGTATTCGAAGATGCCTCCGTCGAACTCCTGGAGCAAGACTATAGTGCCTACGAACTTCGCAAAGAAAAGGTAGTAAGTAGGCCCATGCGCATCTACTTGTTTACCTACAACACCCAAAAAATTGAAGAAAAAGAGCTTATCAGTCAATTAAAGACTTCCCAATGGGTACAAGAGGCTCAATCCAATAAAAATGTTCAAACCCGAAATTAGCTAAGAAATGAAAAAGTTAATACCCCTTTTTATCCTGATGATCGCTTTCAGTAGTAAAGCGCAAGAACCTAACTACCTTCCCGGGGAAGTGTTAGTACAACTAAAAACAGACGTGAACGCTACAGATCTTGCGCAAGAGACCACAGCATTCACGATCGAAAGTGCAACGGTGATCTCCCATCCGCTAAATATATGGCGATTGCAAATGGGACCTTCATCTATGAGCGAAAATGAAGCGATTACCGAACTGTATCGTAACTCGAATGTAATCACTGCCCAAAAGAATCACCGGGTCTCGCTCCGCGGCAATACTCCGGACGATCCGCTTTTTGGAAGCCAATGGCAGTATTTCCAAGCCAATGATAGGGATATAGACGCAGATGACGCCTGGGAAGTTGCTACGGGAGGAACCACGGCGAATGGAGATGTAATTGTGGCAGCCGTCCTCGATGATGGTGTCGATATAGACCATGAAGATTTTGGAGACAATCTCTGGACCAATGATGCCGAAATCCCGGACAATGGTATTGATGATGACAATAACAATTATGTGGATGATTACCTGGGCTGGAGCATTGTTACCAATAACGACAATATCAATGGAGGAAGCCACGGAACACCGGTTGCGGGTATCGTAGGAGCACAGGGAGATAATGGAATTGGAGTAGCCGGAGTAAATTGGGATGTTAAAGTAATGGTAATAAAGAACAACTTCAATACCAACGAAGCCAAAGTAATAGAAGCTTATAGTTATGCGTTAGAGGCCAGAATGCTGTATAATTCAAGTGGCGGAACCGACGGAGCCTTCGTGGTGTCTACCAACGCATCATGGGGGGTAGACTTTGGCGATCCCAACGATGCACCGCTTTGGTGCGCGCTATACGACACCCTGGGAGAAAATGGCATCTTAAGTTGTGGTGCAACCATCAACGGTAACTTTGATGTAGACGTAGTAGGAGATCTTCCCACAGCATGTCCCAGCGAATATCTCATCACGGTCACCAACACCAATATCTCCGATAATAAAGTAACCCAGGCGGGATATGGATTAGAAACCATCGACCTAGGAGCTCCGGGCGCAGGAGCCTTTAACATGGCCAATAATAATGGATATGCTGGATTTGGTGGCACATCCGGTGCTACACCTCACGTTACAGGAACCATTGCACTCTTGTATTCTGCACCCTGTCAAAGCCTGGCAGACCTCTCCATGAGCGATCCGGCAGCCGCCGCCAGAATGGTACGAGACTACATTTTAAATGGAGTGGACCCCAATCCTTCTTTGGAAGGGATTACCACTACAGGGGGACGCCTAAATGTAAACAATGCCATGCAGGATCTAATGACCAATTGTACAGTGCTCGCTACCAACGACCTTAAACGAGATAATGGTGCCATAAAGTTGTATCCTAACCCTTCAAAAGGACTTATTTCGATTGCACATCCTGAAAATAATGCGCTGTCGTCTATTGCTATCTATAGCATCGACGGAGCCCTGGTCAAGGAGTTGGGTGATATTTCTACTAATAGCGTGGATGTTAATTCCCTCTCTCAAGGCATGTATATTGTTCGAGTGGCTTTCGAAGGTGATACCACGGTGTATAATAAACTTTTGATTAAGGAATAAAAGCGTAAATCGTAAAGAATCGCCTCTTCTTTTCTGGGAAGAGGCTTTTTTTATGGGAGGCGGGCTTTCGGCCATACACGCCTGCCCGCCATAGCGTGCGAAGGCGGGGTATTTGCCTCTATCCCCGCCAGAACGTTCCGTTCGGTACGGGCGGGCCTAACGCTGAACCTTGTTGCAGGACAAAACCTTCTTCCCATACGTAAATCGTAGGACACACATCAAATATTTCAAATAAAACTCGTAATTTTACACCCTGAATAATAATTCAGATTCTTCCATGAGCCAAAAAGTGTTATTAAACGCTACCGAGATCAACATCGCGCTTCACCGTCTGGCTTGTCAATTAATTGAAAATCACGATACTTTCGAAAACACCGTACTCATTGGGATCCAACCCCGTGGTATCTTTTTGGCCGAACGGCTCAAAACCTTATTGGAAACAGAGTATAAGATCAAGAATATCCAATTAGGGTATCTCGATATCACCTTCTATCGCGATGACTTTAGAAGAGGTGAAAAACCATTGGAAGCCAATACCACGAACATAGATTTTATCGTAGAGGACAAAAAAGTGGTCTTTATCGATGACGTATTGTATACGGGACGTAGCATACGGTCTGCGCTTACCGCCATACAATCCTTTGGAAGGCCATTGGAGATCGAATTATTAACGCTTATAGACAGAAGATTTAGTCGCCATCTACCCATACAGCCAGATTATCGTGGAAGACAGGTAGATGCGATTGGAAAAGAAAAGGTAAAGGTGTGTTGGTTAGAGAACGATGGAGAAGATACTGTTTACCTAGTCAACAGTTGAGAATTGAACATTGAACATTGAAAGTTGAATATTGATTATTGTACATGGAATTAAGTGTAGATCACTTATTGGGAATTAAATACATCACCGAAGACGATATACAGCTCATCTTCGAGACAGCAGATCATTTCAAAGAAGTGATCAATCGGCCCATTAAAAAAGTCCCTTCACTTCGTGATATTACCATAGCCAACTTATTCTTCGAGAACAGTACACGCACCCGATTGTCATTCGAATTGGCCGAAAAGAGACTTTCTGCAGATGTGATCAACTTCTCTGCAGCTTCTTCTTCCGTAAAAAAAGGGGAAACCCTTATCGATACCGTAAATAATATTCTCTCAATGAAGGTGGATATGGTGGTGATGCGACATCCCAATCCGGGAGCGGGAGTGTTTCTCTCCAAGCATATTGGCGCCAGTATCGTTAATGCGGGAGATGGCGCTCATGAACACCCAACTCAGGCCCTTTTAGATTGTTATTCTATTCGGGAACGGCTCGGAGATGTTGCGGGTAAAAATGTCTTGATCGTAGGTGATATATTGCATTCCAGGGTGGCACTGAGTAATATTTTTGCCCTTCAAAAATTGGGAGCAAAGGTTAAAGTGTGTGGCCCTAAAACGCTTATTCCTAAATATATAGATAAACTAGGAGTGGAAGTTGAAACCAATTTCCACAAAGCCCTTAATTGGTGTGACGTGGCCAATATGTTACGGGTACAGAATGAACGCATGGACATTAGCTATTTTCCGTCAACAAGAGAATACACTCAGCAGTTTGGACTCAATATGGAGCTATTGCATTCGTTAGATAAAGAAATAGTGGTAATGCATCCTGGCCCCATCAACCGGGGAGTAGAAGTGACTACTGAGGTGGCAGACAGCGGACAGGCTATCATCCTGGACCAGGTACAAAACGGAGTAGCTGTCCGTATGGCTGTGTTGTACCTCCTGGCTTCAAAAATACAGCGTAATGAAGATTAGTGTTGGCGATAAATTTACTGTTTTAGCAGATGATAGGGGAGATGCGGTGGCATTTGCCAATTATCTGGAACATATCATTCCTAAAAAGTTTGAAGATGACCATTTGGTCATAGACCTTCTCAGTTTCGATTCATTGGAGCTCTCTCAATTATTGGAATTCCTGAAGATTTCCACCTATCATAGGTCGAGTAAGCATTCCTTTGTAATTGTTAATAATGCCATCGATGTGGATGATATTCCTATGGAACTTATTGTGGTTCCAACCCTTCAGGAAGCAGAGGACATTATTGAAATGGAAGAAATAGAACGGGATTTGGGATTCTAGTCCTACTTTTTTAAACGCACCCTTTGTCTACCTAAATCGTACATCGTAAGCCATAAATCGTACATCTAACATGAAACTAACTATTCTAGGCTGTCATTCTGCGACCCCGCGCTGGGATGCCAATCCAACCGCCCAGGTATTGGAGGTAAAAGGTCATCTTTTTTTGATCGACTGTGCAGAAGGTACGCAGGTCCAGCTTAGGAAGTTCAAAGTGAAGTTTGCTAGGATCAAACATATTTTTATCTCCCATTTGCACGGGGATCATTTCTTTGGTTTGGTGGGTCTTATATCCACTTTCCGCCTTTTGGGAAGGGAGGCAGAGCTTCATGTGTATGGACCCAAAGGAATAAAAGAAGCAGTTACCCTTCAGCTAAAACTGGGGAAGAGCTGGACCAATTACCCGCTATTCTTTCATGAATTGGAAAGTACAGAGCCCCAATTGCTTTTTGAAGATGACAAGCTCACGGTAACCACTATCCCCTTAAAACATCGGGTCTACACCAATGGTTTTTTGTTTCAAGAGAAATTGGGTGAACGGGGGCTAGATATCGAAAAGGCCCGGGAACTCAAAGTGGAGATGAGCTATTATCGCAAGATCAAACAAGGAGAAGATGCCATTACCAAGGACGGTAAGACAATCCCTAACAGCGAAATTACTTTCGATCCACCACCAGCCAAAAGCTACGCCTATTGTAGTGATACTGCCTATCATCCGGACATGGTTTCTCAAATAACGGGTGCTACCTCCTTATATCACGAATCGACTTTCCTGGACAAGGACCATCATTTGGCAGAGAAAACCGCCCATAGCACCGCGAAGGAGGCGGCTGTAATTGCCAAAAAAGCGGAAGTGCACCAACTCATCCTAGGGCATTATTCTGGCCGCTACGGCGATTTTGAGGCGTTTAAACAGGAAGCCAAAGAGGTCTTCCCAAACGTGGAGTTGGCTCAGGACGGAGTGATTTTTGATATTTAGAAACGTCATCCTTGTTTGAGCGTTGTTCAACTTTCCTGACAGTTCGGCAAACCCTAACATTTAACCCAAACTTAACCTCTTTTCTCATTTCCCACTTTCCATAAAACTCGTAAATTGCATTAGAAAAGTGATCGATGCATTAAATCATTATTTCATTGAACTACATGAAAGACAATTTACATCATTATCGAAAGAACTACGAAAAAGGGGCCTTGAGCAAGGATACGGTAGACCGTAATCCCTTGCAGCAATTCCGCACCTGGTTTTATCAGGTAAAGGAATCGGGAGGGGTAGATGAGGCCAATGCCATGACCCTTACCACCATAGGACTGGATGGGTTTCCGAAGGGGAGAGTGGTACTATTGAAAAAATACGATGAAAAGGGGTTCTATTTCTACACCAATTACACCAGTGAAAAGGGAGAGGCTATCGAGAACGATCCTAAGGTGGCTTTATCATTTTTCTGGCCTAATTTGGAACGTCAGGTCCTTATCAAAGGAACAGCCATACGCAGCAGCGAAGCAGATTCGCAGAATTATTTTGCCTCACGGCCCAAGGGAAGCCAGTTGGGAGCCCTAGTTTCCAATCAGAGTTCGGTGGTACACGACAGGCGGGTCTTGGAAGAAGAACTAAAAGACCTGGAGGCCCACTTCGAAGATAAAGAGGTGCCAAAACCCGTGGATTGGGGAGGGTATATAGTGCAGCCTATAGAATTTGAATTTTGGCAGGGTCGGCCCAACCGTCTGCACGATCGTATTCGATACCGACTGGAGGGATTGGACTGGATCATTGAGCGCCTGGCGCCATAAAGTAGTAACTAACCAAAGCGTAAAGCCTAAGGCTACAGCTTACAGCGATCAAAAAAATGAAAACATTGTACATGGTTCGTCACGCAAAATCGTCCTGGAAACATGACGTGATCGACCACAAAAGACCCTTGAAAGGACGAGGAAGGCGGGATGGACAATTAGTCTCGACCTACCTGAGTAAGAAACTTGAACCCCCGCAAAAGATTATAAGCAGTGATGCCACCCGGGCATTATCCACGGCAAGGTATTTCCAGGAGGCCATGGACATTTCGGACGTTGATTTTACAACAGATCACAGTCTGTACGATTTTAGTGGTCATAACGTCATGGATATCATAAAGAACCTGGATGACAGCTATGATCGTATTATGATCGTAGGGCACAATCACGCCTTCACATCCATTGCGAATATGCTGGGAAACACCTATATTGACAATGTTCCTACCTGTGGATTTGTTCAGTTAGCATTCAACGTGGAAAGGTGGAGCGATATTACAACTGGAGAAACTGTAATGACAGTATTTCCCAAAGATCTTAAGAAGTAAATGACAACGACTGTAGTTTCAGAAAATGTGCAAAACATATATCTCAACCGGGAACTAAGCTGGTTGCAGTTTAATGCCCGTGTGTTACAGGAAGCCGAAGACGCCACAGTTCCTCTCATTGAAAGACTGCGTTTTCTTGGAATTTTTTCCAATAATCTGGACGAATTCTTCAAAGTTCGCTATGCTACGATCAAGCGAATCGTAGAAGCCGGAAAAGGGGGGCGTAGCGAATTGGGAGGTATTTCCGCCACCGAATTGCTGGAAGAGATCACCCAAACCGTAATCAAACACCAGGCGCATAGCTTAAAGATATTAAAGGATATTGAGCTGGAACTTGAAAAGGAAAATATTTATATCATTGACGAAACAGAGATCTCCGATTCTCAAAGTGAATTCGTTTCTGAATACTTCCTGAGAAAGGTAAGTCCCGCCCTGATGACCATCATGATTTCGGATATAGACGAATTCCCCGAATTAATGGACAGTGCGGCTTATCTCGCCGTCAAGATGGTCATGGAAGGTAACAATGGTACTTCCGAAGAGAAAATCAACTACGCCCTCATAGAAATTCCCAGGACCATTGAACGCTTCGTGGTACTTCCTGAAGAAGACGGAAAGCAGTACATTATCATGCTGGATGACCTTATTCGTCATTGCATGGATAATATATTTAGCATCTTTAAGTATGAAAGTATCACTTCGCATATGATCAAGATCACTCGTTCTGCAGAGTTAGATATCGATAGTGATCTGAGTAGAAGTTTTTTAGAGAAGTTATCCAAGAGCGTTGCGGAACGTAGTTCCGGAGATCCGGTTCGGTTTGTGTATGATAAGAATATAGACC
>JBCBDM010000166.1:0-8338 GCA_038529705.1 Bacteroidota bacterium | reverse complement strand
TCGCTCCACTTCAATCATTAGATCTTCCCGAAGGGTGCAGCAAATACACCCATTACTCATTTCAACCAATTTTTCCTCCGTACGGGATAGTGTATTTTCACTCTTCACCAACTCCGCATCTACATTGACCTCGCTCATGTCGTTGACAATAACGGCTACCTTCAATCCTTCTTTATTATGTAAAACGTGATTGAGCAAAGTGGTTTTTCCGGCTCCTAAAAAGCCGCTTAAAACGGTTACGGGCAATTTATTTTCTACCATATCATTGATTAATGCAACTGAGTTGCAAATATAAAAATTTATGGCCCCATAACCACGGTGTTATCATAACTTTATGTTATTGATATAGATAAAAAACCCAACTGCTCCGGTTGGGTTTTAGATTTGCAAGACCCGTTGCAGTACAATACGGGGCTATAGGATTGTCATCACTTGCGGTATTTCAAGTCTTGAGCTCGGATGTCCTTGGTCCACAATACGTTTCCAGCCTTGTCAAATATTTTGATATTCAGCAGGCGATCCGTGCGGGGACCGCTTACGTTTAAAATTCCGAAATTATGTTGTCCTACTAGGGTTTCTTCCAATTTATTGGTGTTCAAAATTTCCTTGTCGTCATAAGCCCCAGCCGTTAGGGAGGAGCAGGTTAGATCGTACAACGGATATACATATTTGCTTTCCAAAAGCCGGCTTAAACCCGTGTGATGCCTATCTCCATCCAGAAAGATGACCCCTTCGATCCGAGCTTCGCGTATCTTGTCCAGTAAGTATCTCCTTTCTTCCGGGAACGTGGCATAGTTTTCATGCATGGCTTCAGTACTCAATACCTGTCCACCGATGGCTATGAACTTAAATGGAGCATTGCTTGATGAAAGGGCATTGATTAACCAATCGATTTGCGCATTCCCTAGCATTTTACGTTCCCCGGTAGTGTTGCGATTGGATGTCCGGTGATATCGATTATCCAATAAGAAGAACTGGAGGTCGGCCCATTGGAAGGAGCCTGTAATCCCACCTTCACCGGTTACATTATAATTCGGATTTCCCCAAAAAAGTTGAAATATCTCCGTGGCAGTTTCCTTCATCCAAAAGCTTCCATCCGCATTGTTTGGGCCAAAATCGTGATCATCCCATATCGCGTAGTGATGTGTTGAAGCAAGCAGGGGTTGAAGCTCAGGCAAGGAGCGGGTATGGGTATAACGATGGAGAAATCCGGTACGCGAATTCCAGTCAGCCTCTCGGAGGTAGGTGTTATCGCCTAGCCAAAGCATAAAATCGGGTTTCTTTTGGTGAATCGATTCAAAAATTTCAAACTCACTTCCGTACGGTTTTCCTGGTCTGTCAAAGCGTGTTTCATTTACATAGTTGCAACTTCCTACAGCGAAGTTTACCTCCGGAGGGTCTGTTCTCCATTGCCAAAGGGTTTGGGATTGGAATTCCATGGGGTAGTCCTTGCGAATTTTTTTTCCGTTCACATAAAGTTCATATACATACCTTTTCCCCGGTAAAATTTGATCGGCTACTAATTTTCCAACATAACCGTCTTTGGCTTCGGTCTTATAGGTTTCTGTTCTAAATCGGTCATTCGGGTTGTCCTTTTCAAAATATTCAAAATGAACCTCGGCAGCTTCGGAAGTTTGCACCCAAAGTAGTGCTTCGCGCATCGTGGAATAACCCACCATGGGACCCGATTGCAACAGATCCTGCGAAAAAATTGCCGGGGTGTGAAGTACAAGCAATACTATAATGAGTTGTAGTTTTTTCATGAACGCTTCATTTTTAGGAGGTTGAAATATTAAAGATACACTTACTAAATGGTCTGATATTTAGAAAACGCAAAGAAATTATTACTTAATGTTGGTTTTGCCTTCGTCAATCTTCTTTGCTAATTTAGGATATTTTACATCCAAACGTATCATTACAATTGTTACCTTTATGATAGAACAAATACCATTCAGATGAAATCATTAGCCAACTGTATTTTTTGCGTTATTATCCTTTTGCTTACTTCCTGTAAACAGACTGCAGAATCTAAAGTAGAAACCAACAGCGAACCAAAAGAGTTGGCGGTTGAGGTAAAAGGATTAGAAGTGACCTATGCTTCCGACTCTACAAACCTTCGAGGTTATTTGGCCTTTGATGAAAACCAACAAGGGAAGCGTCCGGGAATATTAGTAGTACATGAATGGTGGGGGCATAATGAGTATGTGAGAGAACGTGCTAATATGTTGGCCGGTTTGGGATATACTGCGATTGCCGTTGATATGTATGGTGACGGGAAACAAGCAGATCATCCAGAAGATGCTGGCAAGTTTGCCATGAGCGTGATGACCAATCTTCCCGAGGCGGAAGCGCGGTTCAATGCAGCCGTAGAGTTGCTAAAACAACACGAATCGGTGGACGATCAAAAAATTGCCGCTATTGGTTATTGTTTTGGAGGAAGTGTGGTGCTAACCATGGCAAATAGTGGTGCCGATCTGGATGCCGTTGCGGCCTTTCATAGTGGGGTTGCTTTGCCCGTAATGCCCAATGAAACCTTAAGAGCCCGGGTTCTAGTTTGTAATGGAGCAGATGATCCCTTTATAGGTGCGGAATCTGTTGAAGTATACAAAAGTGCAATGGACTCTATAGGTGCCCGATACGAATATATCTCATACCCTGGGGTAAAACACAGTTTCACATCCAAGGTCGCGGATGCCAATGGGGAAAAGTTCCAATTACCTTTGGCATATGATGCCGAAGCCGACCAAAAGTCCTGGGCGAGTTTACAACAAATGCTGGTGGAGGTTTTTGAATAGGAATCAACCAAAGCAGGCTTCGCATTTCCCTTGTATCAGAATTTGAGAGCCAACAACTTCTCGATTCGGTATTTTGGGAATGCTAATGTCTAAGGATAGACAATCCACCCTGCCACAATTGAGACACTGAAAGTGCGGATGAACATCTGTATGACCGGAAATAGAACATCCATGGCACTTTGCATACCATTTAATTCCATTGTTACCTAGGAAAGAATGTACGATCCCGTCGTCCTCAAGTCTATCCAAGACTCTATAAATGGTGGTTTTGTTTAATTTTGAACCAAGACGATCGACCAATTCCACTACGGAAATAGCGCTGGTATCACTTTGAAATTCTGCTAAGAGCATCTCAACCGATTGCGTTTTTCTGATTATACCCATTTCACAAAGTTATTACAACTGAGTTGTAGTAACAAATCATATGCTTATATTTGCAACTCAGTTGCATTAAGAAGCATGCGCTTCATGGTACTTTACCTAATAATGTAATACACATTCGGACTGTTTAATTTCAGTCAATGTAAAACCCAATAACGGTCTGAGCTATGAACTACGAAGAAATTGAAACCATAGGAGATAATCATATTTCCTATAATGTAGAGACACCTCTGTTACCCGATGCGTTTGATAAATCGGATGATGAAAAAATCGAGAGCATTCAGCGGTACTTTGCCCTGATCATGAAAGAACTTGGGCTTGATCTATCTGATGACAGTCTTTCCGGGACACCCTATCGATTTGCTAAAATGTATGTGAAAGAACTATTCTATGGTTTGGATCCCAAGAATAAACCAAAGCTGTCAACTTTTGCCAATAAATATGGCTATGGTAAGATGTTGATAGAGCAACATATTACCATCGATTCTTCTTGCGAGCATCATTTCCTTCCTATTGTAGGGCATGCACACATCGCCTATGTCCCTAAAGATAAGGTTGTTGGGCTCTCAAAAATAAATCGTTTGGTCGATTACTACGCACATCGCCCTCAGGTGCAGGAACGATTGTCTTTGCAAATTCTTAAGGATTTACAACTTGCATTAGAGACCGAAGATGTAATTGTCATGATCAATGCTAAGCATCTTTGTGTTTCTTCTAGGGGCATTAAAGATAAAAATAGCTTTACCACAACGATAGAATATGGTGGATGCTTCGAGAATGACCGTAAACGAGACGAATTTTTAAAATCAATTAATAATCAAAACCTCTAAAGATGATCACAAAAGAACAAGTACTAGACGCCCAAAATCAATGGGGAAGTGGCGTAGTTAAAATTGGCTCCTTAAAAGAAAATAGGTCGGAATGCGAAGCATATGCCAGCGAGTTCCTTGACGCACGCTATGCCTTTGAGAATGGTCCAGTTTTATTTAAACCCACCAAATGTGCCATTCAGCAGTTTAGACCTACTAAAGCCGAAGCACTATCGTACTTCATTGCCGGTGATGATCGCGCATGCCCAGAAGACAAAGGATTCGCGATTCAGCCCTGGACCAAGGTTCGATTTGAAAATGCCGGTTTTATTTTAGAAGATAATCGGGCTATTGCCATGGGGAACTATTTTTTTACCGACCTCGAAGGCAACGAAGCCAAAGTTGAATACACCTTTGGATACAAATTGATGGATGAGGTGCTGAAAATTGATCTGCACCACTCGTCATTCCCATTTCCGGACCCCGTAGACCTGGCCTAATGGACAAGAATCTATTCCTTGTGTGTCCAACGGATTGTCTTGAGTCAATTATCAATGAGACTTTCAAGCATGATAACTATTTTTATGCATCTCTTGGGAATTCCTTTGATGCTGATGGCAAAACCTTGACCGCCTTAAAGGAACTGATTAAAAAGCACGATCTCGATACCATTTATTTTGTCCTTTCCAATGATAACCGGATTATCTTGGATGCATTGGAAGGGCAATTTTTTTCTGGAGTGCGAGGGCTGGATCTTTTCTATCACGAAATTCGGAGACAAAAAGTAAAGTCAGATATGTCCTGGCATTCCGAGGATAAACAACTGGCAATCCTATCCTACTACCTCAACAAGCGAATTAAAGAATTGCGTCTACTTTTATTTAGTACTTTTCAAGATTTAATAGAAATTAGAGGTCAGATCTATAATCGAAAGACTAAAGATTTTGTTGAAATTTATTCCGATCTAATCTGTATCGAAAAATACGCACTGAACTAATAGAACAATGCAATACAATCGAAGAGAGTTTATAACATTTCTGGGGAAGGGCAGTCTTGGAGCAGTTATGATACCTCCCTTTTTAGTTAGCTGCGGAAGTACAACTACCCCGATAGCTATCGATAGAACATCGAATGAAGTTCTCGAGAAACTCAAGGCAACCCCTTTGAAGTCTATCCCGGCATCAGATCAAGATGATCTTTTACTCACCGAGGGTCTCGACTACCACATCGTTGTAAAATGGGGAGATCGCTTGAGTGCAACAGATACTTTTGGCTTTAATAATGACTTTACTTGTTTTATTCCGTTGGATAAAAACATTCCCAATGATGGTCTGTTGTGGGTTAACCATGAATACATCAATCCCTTGTACGTGTCCGGTTTCAATTTTAGGGACTTTGATAATCCCATGGAGCACCGAACTCTGGAACAGGTAAATAAGGAAATGTACGATGTTGGGGGAAGTATTGTAAGAATTAAGGAGCAGAATGGAGTATGGAAAGTGGTTGAAAATGATTCCTATAACCGACGCATTACTGGTTCAACCCCAATTCGGCTTAATTGGGATCATCCCATAAAAGGCAAACGGACTGTGATCGGAACCCATAGTAATTGCTCAGGTGGAATTACTCCTTGGAATACCTTCCTTACCTGTGAGGAGAATTACGATAGTTTTTATGGGGAGACGGAATACGATGGTAACGGTGTCTCTTCACACCGCTCCAGTTGGTATGGATGGGAAGCATTCTACCCTTATCCTCCGGAGCATTATGGTTGGGTCGTGGAGATTGATCCCAAAGATGGTGCAGCCCAGAAACATGTTGCTTTGGGAAGATTTGCCCATGAATGCTGTACTCTTTATGAGCTGGAAGATAAGCGGGTAGTTGCATATACCGGTGACGATAAGAATGATGAATGTTTATACAAGTTTATCTCTTCCGAACCAGGATCGCTCAAAGAAGGGACCCTCTATGTAGCGGATACGAATAGGGGAGAATGGCTTCCATTAGACTGGGAGCGTCAACCGGTGCTAAGAGCCAAATTTAAGGACCAAACCGAGGTTCTCATTCGAGCCAGAGATGCTGCCAAGGCATTGGGTGCCACTCCTTTGAATCGGCCTGAGGATATTGAAATTGATCCCGTGACAGGTCATGTCTTAATATCACTAACCAACAACAAGACTAAAGACGATTATCATGGGTCCATATTGAAAATTGAAGAGACGGATGGAAAGTACGATGCGTTGACCTTCAAATCCTCCACGTATATGGCAGGGGGAGAGGAAAGTGGCTTTTCTTGCCCGGATAACTTGGCTTTTGATGTATCTGGAAACCTTTGGATCACTTCAGATATGTCCGGAAGTTCAATGAATCAACCAGGCGGAACTTATGAGTCCTTTAAAAACAATGGCTTATTTGTCATTCCAAGATATGGAAAAGACGCCGGTAAGGTAATTCGTGTGGCATCTGCCCCACGAGATGCTGAACTCACAGGACCTTGGTTCTCCCCAGACGGGAAGACCTTGTTTTTAAGCGTTCAACACCCAGGGGAACAAACAAAAGACGTGGATCATCCTACGAGTAAATGGCCTTTCGACGGAGACAACATTCCAAAACCTGCTGTAGTGGCCATTACTGGTGATCTCATTGAGAAAATGAATAAGTTGAGTCAAATTGAAATAATCCGAGGGTAACTCCAAATTATGAGGAGGTTTTTGGTTTAAACTGAAAGAATAAGATGAAATTTCAGATATCATGTCCCAATCTTAAGTATGTTCACTAACCTAATAAAATTCTAAAAACTGAGTTATAAGGCTGATTTTAGGATGTTAATTAACAAATGAATAGTTAGTATTCGGGAATTATCATTAATTTTGATGTATGCGTAATTCAATCAACAAATCAATCATAAGCCTTCTTTTCCTTTCGGCTTTTCTTTTTTTGAGGGTTGCTAATGCGCATGCTTTTTCTCATTTTTCTGATGATGCGGACGAGGCGCATTGTGAGTTGTGTGAGATTATTGTTGCCTCACAAGAATTAACTCCATTTGTGGGACAGGCTTCTGTAGAGATCGGAAATGACAATGCGATTTTTGTTGAAAACGATCAATCGAATTCAGGATATGTTGTTCCACTTCAGTCTATTGTCTATCCCGACTTTGTCTACAACAAACCTCCACCCTTCTCATGGGTATTATGCTAATTCCTGCCAAGTTACTTGTTGTCTGCTTTTCGGGCGCAATACCTTACAATACTAGTTGTTGTATGGTCTTTGATGTTCTAACATAACAATTTAGATGTAACTCTGCATAAGTTAGGTTATTCTCATTAAAGCATAATACTCCTGCTTACTTCTCTGCAACCGCCAAGGTTGTTGCATGATTTACTCATGCCGTTTATTATCAATCAACTTATATAAGCATGATACATACAAAGAACCTTACCAAAAAATACGATCAATTGGTCGCTCTGGACGGATTGGACCTTAAAGTAGCACCCGGCGATATCTTTTGCTTGCTGGGAGCCAATGGAGCGGGAAAAACGACTACAATTAATTTGTTATTAGGGTTTATCAATCCCACTTCCGGAACTGCATCCATCGACGGGATGGATGTATTTCAAAATAGTAAGGCCACAAAGAAGATACTGGCTTACATACCAGAAAACCTGATGTTGTATCCCAACCTTACTGCTGTTGAGAATTTGGATTATTTCTCCGGAATTGCCGGAAAACGTTTTTCCAAATCGCAATTGGAAGCGTATTTGGCAGAAGCCGGTTTGCAGGAGGAAGCCTTTAAGAAACGTATTTCCACTTTTTCCAAAGGGATGAGACAAAAGGTGGGGATTGCCATTGCCCTCGCCAAAGATGCCAAGGCCTTGCTTCTCGATGAGCCTACATCCGGCCTGGATCCTAAAGCTAGCAATGAGTATGGACAGTTGCTTCAGAAATTAAGGGAAAAAGGAGTAGCCACTCTAATGGCGACTCACGATTTATTTCGTGCTAAAGAAGTAGCCACCCATATCGGTATCATGAAAGACGGACAGCTCAAACAAAATTTTTTGGCTGGTGATATTTCTCTCGAAAAACTGGAGAAAGCTTATTTAGAGACGATGGACTACAAAGAACAGCTATCATGATTTTAAAAACATTCAAAAAAGAAGCGAAAGAACTTTTGAGGGATGGCCGAGTGCGTTTGTCGGTTATTATTGTACTTCTATTACTCGGAATGGCAACCTGGGTAAGCGCCATACAATATGAGAATGTCAATGAACAATATAAAATTGCCACGGCCAGCGACCGCTCTCTTTGGGATAGTCAGGGAGCAAAGAATCCACATTCGGCGGCGCACTTTGGAAC
>JBCBDM010000165.1:0-8496 GCA_038529705.1 Bacteroidota bacterium | reverse complement strand
TTACGGAAGAATAATGTTTTCCCCTGGATTTTCCGTAAATTGTTACCTCTATGTTACTTAATTGTTAACTTCGAGGCCCTATGAGCGGGAGTTTTGTAATATAAAGTATATTTAGCTCATTGAACCTGGACAAACCAACTATGAAGAAAAAACACACGAAGATCTTACTGGTAGATGACGAGCCAGATATCCTTGAAATCATAGGATATAATTTATCTGCCGAAGGGTATCAGATCCTTACGGCCGAGAATGGGATCAAGGCTATTTCTCAAGCAAAAAAGCACAAACCTCATCTTATTATTTTGGATGTAATGATGCCAGAAATGGACGGGATAGAGGCCTGCGAAAAATTAAGAGCGATTCCGGAACTTTCGGAAACCGTGATCACCTTCTTAACGGCGCGTGGTGAGGACTATTCGCAGGTAGCCGGATTTGATGCCGGGGCAGATGACTATATCACCAAACCGGTAAAGCCGAAAGTCCTGGTTAGCAAGGTAAAAGCGCTACTACGTCGTTTCAAGGAGGAAGGGGCTAACGATACCAATATAAAACTCGGGAACCTCGTGATTAACCGAGAAGAGTACAAGATTCAAAAAGGAAAAGAAGAGATAATTTTACCGAGAAAAGAATTTGAATTACTAGCTTTGTTAGCGTCTAAACCTGGCAAAGTGTTTAAAAGAGAGGATATTCTGGATAGAGTTTGGGGCAATGAAGTGGTAGTAGGAGGAAGAACTATCGATGTTCATATTCGAAAACTAAGAGAGAAAATTGGAGATGAAAAATTTAAAACGGTAAAAGGAGTAGGCTATAAGTTTGTAGTTTAATGGCAAGAAGTTTTAGAAAGACATATAAGTTTGCGGGATTCACAGCAACCTTGATCACTATTTTTTTAACACTCTTATTGAGTGTTTTTTTTTACTTCCAGGGAGGAATTAGTTATTGGTTCTTACCTCCCTTCGTGGTGATTTGTTATGTCTTTTCATTCTTTATCATACAGTATCGCGTTCAGAAGTTCATTTATAAACGTGTGAAGAAGATCTACGACGATGTAAGTTTGCTGGATGCGACCAGTTTCAATCGCCAACAGATCACTACAGATATGGAGAGACTTACCAAGGAAGTAGAGCGATTTGCGGAAAACAAAAAGTTGGAGATAGAAACGCTGAAAGTACGTGAGAATTATCGTAAAGAATTCATGGGCAACGTGTCTCACGAGTTGAAAACTCCTCTCTTTACGGTGCAAGGTTACATACTTACCCTTTTGGACGGAGCGATGAAGGATAAATCTGTTCGAAAAAAGTACCTCCAGCGGGCGAGCAAAGGTGTGGAACGACTCATTTACATAGTAAAAGACCTGGATATGATCACCAAGTTGGAGGTGGGTGACCTGGTGCTGAATAAGGAACGATTTAATATTATTGAAACCGTTCAGAATGTGTTCGATCTATTGGAGATGAAAGCTGCCAAAAAGAACATAACCCTTGAATTCGATATAGAGTATCAAGATAGTATCATGGTGAATGCAGATCAGGAACGTATACAGCAGATATTGACAAATCTTATCGAAAATTCCATCAAATACGGAAAACCGGATGGAACCACTGAAGTGAGTATAGAGGACCTTATTCAGAATAAGGTAATCGTTAGGATCACCGATAATGGTGAGGGAATAGAAGAAGATAACATCCCTCGTCTTTTTGAACGTTTCTTTAGAGTAGACAAAAGTGGCTCGAGAAAAGAAGGAGGAAGCGGATTGGGTCTTGCCATAGTAAAGCACTTGGTCGAAGCGCACAACGAAAAGATCTATGTGGAAAGTCAGATAGGAGTAGGATCAGAATTTTCCTTTACCCTGGAAAAGGCCAAATAGATCGGTGTAATTTACGGTGCTTTTTATCTCTTTAAGTCCCTTGTAGACTCGAATCTCTTCCAATTTATCCAATCGAAATTTTTCCTGTTTACAGGAGGGGACGATACCTTTTTCACGAAGCTGCTTTGCTAGATATTTTTGCTCGTATTGCCCCGGAGTGGGAATGAAAAAAGCTTCTTTTTCCATGGCTGCCAGATCCATAATGGTGGTGTAACCTGACCGGGAAAGTACCACCCTACTTTCATTGATGGCCTGTTCCAGTTCTTTGCTTTGCATGAAATTGACCAAAGTGATATTTCCTTTTTGCTGAACCCTAGTTTTTTCCTCAATGACTCCACGAACCAGCAGCACCTTTTTGTCAATCCCTGAAAGAGTTGTCATTAGTTTTTCCTCCAACAATGTTCTCTGGGGTTCGGGGCCGGATAAGAGAGCTAGAATGTCGTAAGTAATAGGAACTTTTCGTTTTTCCATACGGCTCAAAGGCCCGATGTATTTCACTTCAAAATCTAGTTTTTTGGGGTGCCCCAGTTTTCCGCTTAGGTTCACTGGATGTACTACGTCCGGCACCCAACATTCATCGAACTTCTTGATGATCTTTTGATGCATCTTACTGCTGAAAAAAGAAGTGTTTCCGCTTAAAACATTGAGTTGATGAGTGATAAATACCGAAGGGACTTTTTTACTTCGAATGCCCATTCGATTATCGCTGATAATTCCCTGAATCTTTTCTTCCCGGATCAGTTTTTTTATCATTTTTCGTTCAGCAGATATGGCCCTCTGGATCTGAGGGAGTTTCAGGAACATTTTAAATTTGAAGAATTCTCCTTTCTTAGGATAGGTGATATCGTAAGAAGGCAATGTAATAAATGGCAGCTCGGGAAACTCCTTTTGCAGAATCGAAAGTGCGGGGCCGTCGCTGGCTAATAAAACCCCATAACCATGCTCTATCAAGGCACCAATTATTGGGATACATCGAGTGGCATGTCCAAGGCCCCAGTTCAAGGGTGCGACCAATATGGTTTTTTGCTTTTTCAAATGGGAAAATGTGTCATTGAATTCTTTCATTGTTGGCTAAAAACAAAGGTACACATTCTCGTATCGGATTAATATTTCCTTAATTTTACCGAAATTTTAAAATAAGGTCAATTCTGTGGGAAGTAAGAATAAATTAAAGCGATTTAAGGAGAATGAAACCTTTAGCAATGTAGTACAACCTACACGTGAAGAGGTTACCCAGAATAACTTTCAGCTCAAAGGGAAGTGGCATTCAGAGTTTTTCAAGAATGACAGGCCCATTGTGTTGGAGCTGGGCTGTGGAAAAGGGGAATACTCGGTAAATTTAGCGAGAAAATATCCCCATAAAAACTATCTGGGTGTAGATATAAAAGGTGCCAGGTTCTGGCGTGGTGCCAAAACAGCCCTGGAAGAGGAAATGGATAACGTGGGATTTCTCAGAACTCAGATCGAGCTCATAGACCATTGTTTCGATAGTGATGAGGTAGATGAAATATGGATTACGTTTCCGGATCCTCAAATAAAGTACAAACGAACCAAGCACCGTTTAACCAATGCCGATTTTTTAAACAAGTATCGCAAGATCCTAAAACCAAATGGTTTGATCCATTTGAAAACAGATAGTGAGTTTATGCATGGGTATACCTTAGGTCTTTTGCATGGTTTGGAGCAGGAGATTGAGTACGCACATCACGATGTTTACGGCAGTGAAGGTTCGCCGGAAGAAGTAACAGGTATTCAGACCTTTTATGAAAGTGGTTATCTGGAAGAGGGAAAGAAGATCACCTATGTACGGTTTAAATTACGTTCCAAATAATTGTGTATATTCACCTTGCAAACCAACCTAAATGTCCATACTTTTTAATTTTACCATTGGCTTCTTGGCTGCATTGGTGGGGGTAATTCCGCCTGGTTTGCTGAATATGTCAGCCGCCAAGATAAGTATGAAACAAGGTCGGAAGATCGCCATGCTATTTTCTACCGGAGTATGTGTTACGGTCTGTGTACAAACCTACATAGCGCTGCTTTTTGCTCGTTATCTGGACATGCATCCCGAGGTGGTGGATATTCTTCAGAAGGTGGCTTTGGGAATTTTTTTATGTATTACTATCTATTTCTTTTTTATCGCCAAGGACACACGTAGAGAGATTCCTCACAGAGTAAAAAAATCCAAGACCAATCGTTTTTTCTACGGAATGCTGCTCGCTGCCCTCAATTTGCTTCCCCTACCATATTGGGTATATGTGAGTGTTACCTTTAGCGCTTTTGGTTGGTTTACCTTTGAACAACCGGGTCTTTGGGCAGCCGTTATTGCCTCCGGATTAGGAACCTTTGTAATGTTGCTTATCTATGCCCAGTTTTTCAGGAAGAAACAGGACCAGAGCATGTTCAATTTTAATATGAACTATGTAATTGGCCTAATTACCGCAGCGATCTCCGCTCTTACTCTTATAAAGATCATAAACAATATCTAATGGCGGCGGAAAAAGGTTTTTTTGATAAGGTCTATGAGGTTGCCCGATTGATACCCTACGGAAGGGTCACCAGTTATGGCGCTATTGCGAAATACCTGGGTGCTGCCGGCAGTGCGCGTATGGTAGGTTGGGCCATGAATGGGGCGGGGAAATACCCCGAAGTGCCTGCCCACCGGGTGGTTAATAGAAAGGGCTTACTTACCGGAAAGCACCATTTCGATGGAACAAACCTTATGCAGCAACTACTCGAAAGTGAAGGAATAAGTGTAGTAGACAATCAGATTCAGGAGCTTGAGAAGCACTTTTGGGACCCCATGAAAGAGTTGTAAACAGTCGCTATATGTGGTTCTTTTTACATTTTATATCTGCTCTCCGAGTTTTTTAATTGAATGATTGGTTTTATATTGCGAAGCAAATGAACAACCAACACCATTTTAAATATATCCTAGGTCTCCTGCTTTGTGGTTTCACGGTAGGAGCTCATGCACAATTAGCCCAACGTACCTCCTTGGGTGTTAGCGGGAGTACCTCTAAGGTGACCGTAGAAAATAAGGTGTACTATATCTCCTCTAGTATAGGGCAGCAAAGCGTTATTGGAACATCTATGGATGAGGAGATAATCTTGCGTCAAGGCTACCAGCAACCTCCCATAAGAGTAGTATCCGTGAGTCCGGAGGCAACGCCATTACTGGCTAGTGTATTCCCTAATCCGGTAAAAAGTATTGTAAATATTAACTTCGGAAGTAAAGTGGAAGGAGAAATACTTAGTCTCCTATACGATATACAAGGAAGGGAAATTGAAAATAAAATTATATCCCCTACACAGTCCTTTCAGATAGATATGACTTCTCTATCTACAGGGACCTATATATTGAAAATACGTGTTGGGCCTAACGAATTTTCTACCCAACTCATAAAAAACTAGTAAAACGTCTCAATGAAAGCAACTATATTCTCTGTAATTTTTTCTCTAATCTTCGTCCTGTCCATGCAAGCACAGGAATTATATATCGATGGCGGTAAGTCTGTTACCAACTTTAAATTTAGAGATGTTCTGGCAGAAGAATTACAAGACCTTCAATCTACCAATCACAGCTATGTGGATGTAGGGTATCGGGGAAAACTCCTTACCAAGGCAATTAACTTTGTAGGAGGGTTTGGCTTTCACACCTACGGTGCACGCGGGAATAACAATTTTCAGGAGTTTTTGGAATGGGAGGCCACCTATGCTGCCATCTATGCGGGGATTGACGTTGAGGTCTTTACATTGGGAGACTTTGCCTTTCACGTTAGGGGTACTGCGGGGCCAGAGATTATGTTACAGGGAACCCAAACCAGAAATAACCTGGTATTCGACATCTTAAATGAAGAGGATTTCGACACGGCCTTTATTTTTCTGAGAGGGAGCGCCCTGTTGGAATATAGTGTTTCCGAAAACGCGGCCTTGCTGTTTACCTATAGATTTGGGCGAGGATCGCAGATCAATAATAGTGCTACAGGTGCAGACCTTCAGTACACATCGAATGACTTTGGAATTGGTATCGTTTACAGGTTAAAGTCTAAAAAGAACAAAGAGAACAAAAATACGTCGGCGGACGCTAAAAAATAAGTTATCATGAAGAGAGGCTATTTTACATTCGTTTTTGTGTTTATAACCCTTATGAGTTTGGCACAAACAGAGGCTATTAGCTATCAGGCTGTGATCCTCAATCCCGATTCTCAACAGATTCCAGGTTTCGATTCTGAAGGAACCGTACTGGCAAACACCGATGTTACCTTGCGATTTACCGTGATTAACGATGACAATTTCCAGGAGTACCGAGAATTGCATAGAGTTACAACGGATGCTTTCGGAATGGTCAATGTATTTATCGGTGAAGGCGAAAGTACGACCAACCAACGATTTAACCAGATCTATTGGGCAGGAGACCCTAAGAGTCTCTTGGTTGAAATAGACTTTTATAACCTGGGCGAATACGTTCAGTTAAGTACAGAAAAATTTACCTATACTCCCCAGGCCTTTCACCGTGATATCATTGCAACCGGAGATATGGAAGTGAATGGGAATGCCATTTTCAAAGATGATTTTGTGATCCAGGGAGAAACCATTATCAACAACGATCTGGATGTAGGAGGAAATATCGACATAGACGGAACGATGAATGTGGAAGGAGTTACCACACTAGGGGATGACCTTACGGTAGATGGGGTGACCAACCTTAATAGAGAATTAATGGTGAATAACGGAAGTACCACCACCCTTTCGGGTGAGTTGAACGTTGGGAATCAAACCAGAATTAACGGTGGGATCGAAGTGGCGAACGAAGCAACTATTGGTGGTGACACGTCTATAGATGGGAACACAACCATTACCGGAGATGGTGCTTTTGGAGGTGCGGTAGTCATCGACAGAAGGCTACAGGTTGGGCTGTCCACCACACTGAATAACGATCTCTTTGTTGCGGGCCGATCGGACTTGGGAGGGGCTACCAATATAGGTGGAAATGCAACCGTAGATGGAGATGTATCGGCCACCGGAGCAGGTGTATTTGGAGACGATCTTACCGCTACGGGCCGTACCTTGCTAGGGAGCTCGTTGGACGTACTGGGTAAGACCACCGTGGACGCTAATTTCACCGTGAACGGGCGTACCAATCTTAACGACGACCTCAAAGTAGATGGGGGGGCAACTCAGCTTACAGGGACCCTAAGTGTAGATGGAAAAACGGATATCAATAATTCCTTGAATGTTAATAACTCCAGTCCAACGGTGCTGGGTGGAACTTTGAATGTGGTGAAAAACGCGGTCTTCGACGACGATGTTCTTATCGATGGTATGCTAACGGTAAATGGTAACCTAGGACTATCCACACTTACCATTAGTGGAGAGGGAACGGCAGAAGGAGATCATATCGCCCTATTTGAAAACACAGGAGGAGTTGGTGCGGACGGGATTGCTATTCGAATTAATAATTCCCAATTAAATGCTCAAAATCGTTTTATTAGTTTCTTTGGTGAGGGTTCCTACCTGGCCGGACGGATAGAGAGTTTTGATGGTACTTCCCAATTGGAAGGACTGCCCACCGGAAGTAACCCGATTAGCCAAAACCAGGGTATTGTATATGGATCTAAAGGAGCGGATTACGCCGAGTGGTTGGAAAAAGAAGACCCGTTAGACGATTTTCAAGTAGGTGAGGTAGTAGGAGTCAAGGGAGGAAAGATTTCTAGAAATACAAAGGATGCCGACCATATATTAACCATCTCCTTTGCGCCCATCGTATTAGGAAATATGCCTGATGAACACAAACAGGATTCCTTTGAGAAGGTAGGTTTTATGGGACAAGTGCCTGCTCTGGTTAAGGGAACCGTTAAGAACGGAGACTATATCGTAGCCTCCGGGATGAACGATGGTTATGCCAAGGCGATCTCACCTAAAAAAATTACGTTGAACGAATTAAAGAATGTCATTGGAAAGGCCTGGTCGGCTTCGGAAGGAAATGGAATACATTTGATCAATGTTTCGGTGGGATTGAAGAGCAATGAATGGGTTAGGATCTTGGAACTACAAGAAGAGCGTCTTGAGAGTCTCGAAAAAAAATTGGAGACCCTGGAGTCTTTAACCGAACGATTGCAGAAAATGGAATCTAAAGTAGACGCCTTAGACATGAACTAAGTTTGATAAGAACAAACGTAAAAACCATAGCATAGTGCTGTGGTTTTTTTGTTTCCAGAGATTGGATTCCGTTGAGAAGGAACCTTACTCAATAGCCTTTATGTCGCTATCAATGATTTCAATAAACATCCTTTATAATCCAACGACTAAGCCTTATATTTGCACTTTAGAATGATTCTAAATATTCTTATTAGGAAGTATGCAATTGAAAAAACAAGATATACTGAAGGCTCTTGAGAGCATTACGTTGGCAGGTGAAGGAAAGAACATGGTAGAAAGTGGGGCGGTTCAAAACGTAATTACCTTTGCAGATGAGGTGATTGTTGATCTTAAAATGACTACTCCGGCCATGCATATCAAAAAGAGAGCTGAGGCGGATATTATCAAGGTGATACAAGAAAAGGTCTATGCAGAAGCTCAGGTGAAGGTGAATATAAAGGTGGAAGCTCCAGCCAAGCCTGAAAACC
>JBCBDM010000164.1:0-8580 GCA_038529705.1 Bacteroidota bacterium | reverse complement strand
CTTTCTTTCTCTGGAGCTGCAACTCCGCCGAAAAGAAATCACAAGCATATCAAAATAGTCCTGAAAAACAGCTCTCACAAGACACCAAATTGAAAGAAAGCATGGAAAACGGAGCCCTGGTCTACGAAGATTTCTGTACTCAATGTCATATGCACGATGGTATGGGAGTAGCTAATAGTTTCCCGCCACTAGCGGGGTCCAATTGGCTTTCAGAAAAAAGAAAAGAAAGTATTCATGCGGTAAAATATGGCCAGTCCGGTGAAATTGAAGTGAATGGAGTTCGCTACAACGGCGTTATGGCGCCCATGGGACTTGAGGATGACGAAATAGCCGATGTGATGAATTATATCATGAATTCCTGGGGAAATGTCCAAACGGAAATGGTCACCAAAGAAGAGGTCGCTGCCATTAAGCGGTAGAATACGCATTAAACAGGTATTTCTCCTCCCGCCCTCCTATCCCTCAGGCATTCGGAGATCGGACTATCTGCCGGCAGGCAGGTCCGTCGTAGTTATGCCTCGACAAAGTCTACTCGGCACAAGCTGCCGCCACTATCTCTAATACAATAATCTAATGGTGCAGTGGGTATCTCCTTCCCACATTCATAACATCCAAATGGCCCGGTTCGGAGTCATATCTTATATCTCATATCTAAAATCTTATATCTCTTTATATCTCCTTTAATAACTCTTATGGCAAATGCTCATTTCGTTTAGCAAGGAACTAATAGAATTCCTAACTTTGCCTAAACGATAACTCTATGCTTATAATCGGCATTGCCGGCGGTACTGGAAGCGGAAAGACCACCGTGGTTCAACAAATTGTAGAAGAACTCCCGGAAAACGAAGTCTGTGTGATTTCGCAGGATTCCTACTACAAGGATACCAGCGACATGACCTATGAGGAACGTGTTCGGATCAATTTTGACCACCCAAAGGCCATCGATTTCGAATTGCTGGTAGATCACCTTCGTGAACTCAAAATGGGTAAAGCTGTGGAACAACCGGTCTACTCCTTCGTAGAACACAATCGCACGGGAGATACCGTAACCACCCACCCTAAAAAGGTGATTATCGTAGAAGGAATTTTGATTCTCACCCACCCGGAGATCAGGGAGATGTTCGATGTGAAACTCTTTGTACATGCCGATAGTGATGAACGGCTTATACGAAGGCTAAAAAGAGATATTGCAGAACGGGGACGGGACCTCAATGAGGTGCTCAATCGATACCAGACTAATCTTAAGCCTATGCACGATCAGTTCATTGAGCCTACCAAAGAATTTGCAGATATTATTATCCCAACCAACAAATACAATACTGTTGCCGTTAAACTCATAAGAAATATAATTCATCAAAGATTATAGCAGTAAAGTGAAATTCTCCGAAATAGTAAAAAAGAAATGGTTCATTATCCTCAGCAGTACCTACGTACTTATACTACTGCTATTTTTTGTGTGGATGGCCTTTTTCGATTCCAATTCCTATTTCATTCACAAAGAGCTTAATGATGAGATCAAATCCCTTGAAAGCACCAAGGAATTTTATCAAAAAGAAATTGAAAAAGACAAACTCTTTATTGAGAAAATGAAGGACAGCAATGAGGTGGAAAAATATGCCCGGGAGAAATACTATCTGAAAAAGGAAAACGAAGATATCTATATCATAGAAAATCAAGACAGTTTAAAATTAAAGGACTAGGAATGAGTGGATCTTTATTCGACGAATTCGAAGGAGTTTCTGCAAAACAATGGAAGCAGAAAATACAAATGGACCTCAAGGGAGCCGATTACAACGACGCACTCCTTTGGCAGAGCCCGGAGGGCATTCATGTAAAACCGTTTTATCATAGGGATGACGCGAAAGCTCCATTTTCAACTATCCCGGGACAACCCGACCCATGGCGAATAGCCCAATCCGTTTTTATTGATGATGTGACCATTGCCAACCAACTGGCTATCGATGCCATTTCAAGGGGAGCGGAAGCCATCTACTTTAGTGCAGAGAAAGAATTTGAACCGGACCTTCTTTTCTCGGAGTTTCCATTTGCCGATGTGACTATTTATTTTGATCTGCTCTTTTTAGCAGAGGAATTTATGGAGAAGCTGCAGCAATTTCTTACACAACGAGACGCCTCGGTTCATTATAATGTGGACCTTCTCGGAAATCTGGCCCGAAATGGAAATTGGTTTCACAACTTGAAAAGGGATCATATGATTCTTGAGAAGGTCACGAGCCAAAGACCTTCGCAAAAAATCATAGGGGTGGATACAACCCTCTATCAAAATGCCGGAGCAAATACTATTCAGCAATTGGCCTACGCCCTGGCGCATGCGAATGAATATTTAAATCACTTTTCCCAGAAAAAGCAACCATTACCAATAATTTTTAAGGTAGCCATTGGCTCCAATTATTTCTTTGAGATTGCCAAATTGAGAGCTTTGAGAATCCTTTATGGTGTGCTTGCTAATGAATATGGAGCTCAAGAGGAGTGTCATATTATAGCCTTCCCGTCCAAACGCAACAAAACACTGTACGATTACAACCTCAATATGCTTCGCACCACTACCGAGTGCATGAGCGCTATTTTGGGGGGTGCAGATACTGTCTGTAATCTGCCTTACGATGGGATTTATCACAAAAGCAATGAATTTGGGGAACGAATCTCACGTAATCAATTACTGGTATTGAAAGCAGAAAGCTATTTCGATAGAGTAAGCAATGCTGCAGATGGCAGTTATTATATAGAAAGCCTTACAAAAGAGTTTGCCGAAAAAGCATTGGAGTTGTTTAAAGACATAGAGAGAAATGGTGGGATGCTACAGCAGTTAAAGGCAGGTACTATTCAGAAAAAAATCAAAGAAAGCGCCCAAAAAGAGCAAGTCCTATTCGATGAAGGAACACTAGTGCTGGTAGGAACCAATAAATATGGTAATGATGAGGATAGGATGAAAGAGAACCTGGAATTATATCCTTTTGTTAAGATGCATCCCAGGCAAACCATTATCGAACCCATCATTGAAAAACGACTGGCGGAAAGCTTGGAAAAAGAAAGGTTGAGTCATGAGTAGAAAAGATGTACAACATATCCGATTATCGAAAAATGTCACCTCGAACGCAGTCGAGAGGAACATGAAACAACCCAGTAAGTATACCACGGCAGAAGATATTGAGGTAAAAAGTTCGTATACCGAAAAGGATCTCGAAGAACTCAATCATCTGGATTTTGTAGCCGGAATTGCTCCCAACCTACGCGGACCGTATTCTACGATGTATGTTCGTAGGCCGTGGACGATTCGTCAATATGCTGGATTTTCCACGGCAGAGGACAGCAACGCCTTTTACAAGCGAAATCTGGCAGCCGGGCAAAAAGGACTTTCTGTCGCTTTCGATCTTGCCACCCACAGAGGATACGATAGTGATCATGAACGTGTGGTAGGTGACGTTGGAAAAGCGGGAGTGGCCATTGATAGTGTGGAAGACATGAAAATTTTGTTCGATTCCATCCCGCTGGATAAGATGAGTGTTTCTATGACTATGAACGGCGCGGTATTACCCATTATGGCATTTTACATAGTAGCGGCCGAAGAGCAGGGGGTGTCCTTAGACTCCCTAGCCGGAACTATTCAGAATGATATTCTAAAAGAGTTTATGGTTAGGAATACCTATATCTATCCACCAACACCTTCCATGAAGATCATCAGTGATATTTTTGAATTCACCTCGGCGCATATGCCTAAGTTCAACTCTATTTCCATTTCGGGATATCATATGCAAGAGGCAGGCGCTACCTGCGATATAGAACTGGCTTACACCTTGGCCGATGGACTGGAATATATCCGTACCGGGATTGCAGCCGGCATGGACATTGACAGTTTCGCTCCTCGTTTATCCTTTTTTTGGGCCATCGGTATGAACCATTTTATGGAAATTGCCAAGATGAGAGCAGCACGGATGCTATGGGCCAAATTAGTAAAGCAATTCCATCCGAAAAATCCAAAATCGCTTTCACTAAGAACACACTGCCAGACCAGTGGTTGGAGCTTAACAGAACAAGACCCGTTCAACAATGTGGCCAGGACCTGCATTGAGGCAGCAGCAGCGGCATTCGGCGGAACCCAGTCTTTGCATACCAATGCGTTGGATGAGGCCATCGCCTTACCCACCGATTTCTCTGCTCGTATTGCCAGAAATACTCAGATCTACCTTCAGGAAGAAACACAGATCACCAGAACGGTAGATCCCTGGGGCGGAAGCTACTATGTGGAAAGGCTCACCAATGACATTGCAGAAAAAGCCTGGAAACATATTCAGGAGGTGGAAGAATTAGGTGGAATGACCAAGGCCATTGAGGCTGGAATTCCCAAGTTGAGGATAGAAGAAGCTGCCGCGAGAAAGCAGGCGCGAATCGATAGCGGACAAGACGTAATTGTAGGGGTAAACAAATTCAGGCTGGAACAGGAAGACCCATTACAAATACTCGATGTAGACAACCAAAAGGTTCGCAAGGGGCAAATGGACCGTCTGGAACGGATCAAAAGAGAAAGAAACTCGAATAAGGTAACAGAATGCCTCTCAAAATTATCTCGCTGCGCCCAAACGGGTGAAGGAAATTTATTAGCTTTAGCGGTAGAAGCCGCCAAAGAGAGAGCAACGCTAGGAGAGATTAGTGATGCTTTGGAAGCGGTCTTCGGAAGATATAAAGCACAGATCAAATCATTTAGTGGCGTGTACAGTAAAGAAATTAAGAAAGATCCATCCTTTGAAAAGGCCAGAGAATTGGCCGACAAATTTGCTGAGTTGGAAGGACGGCGTCCTCGAATCATGATCGCAAAAATGGGACAGGATGGTCATGACCGAGGTGCTAAAGTGGTGGCCACTGGATATGCAGACGTTGGCTTCGACGTAGATATTGGTCCTTTGTTCCAAACTCCGGCAGAAGCCGCTCAGCAGGCCGTTGAGAACGATGTCCATATATTAGGCGTTTCCTCTCTGGCCGCTGGACACAAAACACTGGTACCACAGGTAATCGCCGAAATGAAGAAATTAGGCCGTGAGGACATCATGGTGATTGTAGGCGGTGTGATCCCTGCGCAGGACTATGAATTCTTGTTCGATGCAGGTGCCGTTGCCGTCTACGGACCTGGAACGAAAATAAGCGATGCGGCCATAGAGATGTTAGAGATATTAATCGACTCTATCGCATAAAAAAAAGCTGTCTGATGACAGCTTTTTTATTTCGAGGTCTATTCTAATTTTTGATTTCAGATTTATTCACTTCGAGCATATTGTCAAAATCTCCTGCATTGACAACCGTCCATTCTTTGAGCGGCTTGAAATACTTCTTTATAACAGCATTCACATCGGCAACCGTTAATTTTTTGACCTTCGCCTCAACATCTTTTTGAAAGCCCATATCCCGATCGTAGAACATATTGTTATTGATGGTACTCGATAATTCATTGTCCTTGGCCCGAGACACGGCCTGCGCCTCTACCCATCCTTTAACCGCATCCTTGAGCTCTTCCTCCGTAATACCATCTTTTATGAATCTGTCGATCTCTTCTTTAAACCCTTTTTGAACCTTCTCTGCGTTCTCCGGCGCATAAATGGCATAGATGAACATAGAAGAGTTCTTTTCCTTATCGCTATCGTCTACCTGCACACCACCACCGGCTCCGTAGCTCACACCATCCTTTTGACGGAGTCGATCCGCAATACGAGAATTCAGGAAGCCTCCTCCAAAAATGGAACCCGCCACCTGCAACGCAGCAAAGTCGTCACTATACTGGTTACATTCGAAGGTAAAAGATCCAGTAGTGAAGGCATTTTTCTTATCCGGTGTTTTTATCTTTTCATTCGCAGGGTTTACAGGATAAAACGTTTGCGGAATTTGTGTAAACGGTAAATCCGATTTAAAATCTGCATACTCACTCTCGAAATACTCCTTTAATTTGGTTTCATCAAAATTTCCAATAGCGATCAAAGTGGCATTATTCGAGATGCCGTAGAAATCGTCATGATACTTTTTCAAATCCTCCAAAGTCACCGCATTGATGGCCGCCATACGCTCTTCCATACTCATACTGTAGTAGGGATGCCCTTTAGGATAGTTTTGATTGATCTCGCCCATTCTCATAGAAGCTTGAAAGCTAGGCTCGCTCTTATTTCGCTCCAAATTGGCCAAATCCTCTACTTTGATCTTCTCTAACTCCGCAGCGTCAAAACCAGGGTTCTTCAACATGTCGCTCATAAGTTTCAACGTCTCCATCAGGTTTTCTTCTGTAGAGTTAATATAACTAAAAACCTTTCCGTTACTTCCGCTAAAGAATATAGAAGATTTTAATTCACTTAGCCGGTCTTCAATTTGTTGTCTGGATTTGGTTTTGGTACCCTTATTGAGCATTCTGGCCACGTAGTTCGGGGTCATCCCCTTATTCATAAGGTCTTTTATCGTACCGTTTCGCATCGCAAAATTAACATAAACTGTTTCTCCTCTATTGTCCTTCTTAATAAAACCATAGTCAATCCCACTCTTTGTCATTCTGCCTTCTTCCAATCTTCCCTGAATGTTGTCATAAGATACATCGAATGCCTCACCTGCATCAAATCCTTCTTTTCCTTTGTAGTTTTTCACTAGCTCGTCCAATCCTTCTGTATGGGGAATTCCAACCCTTACCGGGTTTTTAGTAGGTTTAAAAGCTCCCACCGTACGATTGGTAGGAATAAAATAGCGGTTAAGCGCTTCATTAACGCGCTCCAGAGTCATCTCTTCCACTCGGTCCCTATGAATAAAAGCCAGTCTCCAGTCTCCAGCTCCGATGAATTCGCTCATATAAGTTCCCAAAAAAGCGGAATTTCGGAAGACCTGGTCAATCTGTTTTAGAATATTGGATTTTGCCCTTTTCAACTCTTCCTCCGTGATAGGGTTGTCCTTCAGATTATCAAAAATGGAAAGCATGGTGGTTTCAGCCTCTTTAAACGACTTATCCGACGGCACGTCTACGTTGAAATACATGAACGACGGTTCTTTGGTGAAAGGGGCAAAAGACCAAATATTCGAGGCCTTTTGAGAATCTACCAATGCTTTATAAAGCCGGCCTGAAGGTTGATCGGTTAAAACATCTTCCACAATAGCCAATGCGGCATAATCCTCATGAGATCCAGCCGGAGTGTGATAGAGAGATGATAAGACCTGTAAGTCCCCTACCCGCTCCAACACGACTCGGCGCTCACCGTCCTGAGGGGGCTCTACCGTATGCGAATCTCTCAATGGGGTATTAGGGTTCTTTAAATTTCCAAATTTCTCTTCTATGAGGGTCAGTGTTTTTTCAGTATCGAATTTTCCGGTAACCATGAGTACTGCGTTATCCGGGCGATAGTATTTTCTATAGAATTCTTTCAAATTTTCGATGGGTACTCGTTCAATATCCGAACGATTTCCAATGGTGGACTGTCCGTAGTTGTGCCATAAGAACGAGGCACTTATCACTTGTTTCATTAGCACCCCTGTGGGTGAGTTCTCTCCGGCTTCAAATTCGTTTCGTACCACAGAAAATTCAGACTCCAGATCTTCTTTGGCGATGTATGAGTTCATCATTCTATCTGCTTCCAGGTCCAGTGCCCAGTCGAGGTTTTCGTCCGTAGCGTTGAACGTTTCGAAATAGTTGGTCCGGTCATACCAGGTTGTTCCATTGGGTCGGGCACCATGCGCCGTTAATTCTTTTGGAATATCCGGATGATTAGGCGTCCCCTTGAACACCAAATGCTCTAATAAATGGGCCATCCCTTTCTCTCCATAACCTTCATGCCTTGAGCCCACTTTGTAGGTAATATTGACCGTAATGGTCTGGGAAGAATTATCCGGAAACAACAGTACCTTAAGCCCGTTATCCATACGATATTCGGTAATTCCTTCCACAGAAGCAGTTTGCGTCATCTGCGCTTGAATGCCGAAGATTCCCAAAAAGAATAAAAGTGTAAAAACTAAAACAGAATACTTGTGAGGTAAGTTCATAACTAAAATTTTATCGGTTTCTCTCAAATTTAGAAGGAAAACGGGAAATATGGACAGAATATTTAGTTAAAATCAAGATAAAACATAGAAAAATGTGAGAATACTAAAATTCAAATAAGCCCAATTAAAGCAACGACTCATCGATTATGGCATCTTAGGATCATATGAACAATCCAAAGATCAAAATTCAAAAGACCGAAGTCCTTTCAGACCATTGGTATACGCTTAGAAAGGTTACCTACGATTATCAAAATAAGCACGGCGATTGGGAATCCCACACCCGAGAGGCCTACGACAGAGGAAACGGAGCCACTATTTTGCTGTACAACAAAGAAAATAAGACCATTATTCTAACCAGGCAGTTCCGATTGCCCACTTATGTCAACGGAAATGTAACTGGTATGTTAATAGAGGCTTGTGCGGGCTTACTGGACCAGAACAATCCGGAAGACTGCATCCGGAAAGAAACTGAAGAAGAGACCGGTTATAAAGTGTCCAAGGTCAAAAAAGTACAGGATTTCAGTAACAGAACCTGGAGACATATAAGATTCAAATACTTTTTGG
>JBCBDM010000163.1:0-8730 GCA_038529705.1 Bacteroidota bacterium | reverse complement strand
TATTCATAGTTCGCTATGCCGAACCCAAAGAAGCTTTTATTTATTTTCAATTCTAATGCAGAGAAAATTTCTTACATATTGTGTGATTTTCTTCATCCCTGTTATTGTAGGGTACATGGTCATGGAGTACTTGAGCATGGGGGTTCCGTCCACATTTATAGGCAATAAAGAATATCTCTCAAAGGAAAAGGATAATTTCCAGTACCTGGTTCTGGGTTCTTCTCAAATGCAAAGTGCTGTGAATCCGGAGTGGATCGATACTCCCACCCTCAATCTCGCATCCGGAGATCAGCATCATGATACGGATTTTAAATTATTAAAAGGTATACAGAAAAGACTCCCCCAACTTAAAAGGGTGATCTTGGAAGTATCGTACAGTCATTTTGAGTTACCTCATAATGGGAAGGATTTTTGGAAGAACAACCTATACAACTATTATTATAATATCAATTGTTTTGAACGACGTACTTACTTTAAGGATCGCCTCTTATACCTCTCCAATCCAAAGGTGTATTCCAGAAATATCTATGATCACTTTATCGAAAAAAAGAGCGGTGTTGTAGTGAATGATTTTGGATTTAACAGCAACAATTACCAGGGACAATTTGCCAATTTAGGGCATGATGAAGATAAAATTGCCCGCATGAGACTTTTCAAGATCAATCGAGAACCTAACCTTCAAATTTTCGAAAAGAATACCCGTCTTTTTAATGAATTTTTGGAATATTTGAAGGCAAGTAACCTAGAGGTAGTTATATGTAAAATTCCCATGTATAAAACCTACCACCAACGAAAACATCCCGATATACTCCGAAGGCGAGATAGCGTCCTGGAGGTAGCCCTTCAGAAATACTCCAACTTACACCTATTGGATCTCGAAACCGATACGCTACACTACGAGGTGAACGATTATTGGAATCAGAGTCATTTGAATCCAAAGGGTGCGAAAAAATTTACTGACACCTTAAATTCATTCTTGCAAGAGATACGCTAGGACTTTTTCTTTTTCATTTTATCGAAATAAATCCTCGACTCTCGTACCACTTTGGGTGCCAGTATAACGGTAGCTGTCATCGTTGGGATCGCCATAAAAGCGAAAAAAGAATCGATGAGATTAATCATCATACTCAAAGAAGTGGTGGCTCCCATTATGATGCTTAGGATATAGAAATAATTATAGTACGAAGCATTCTTGGCACCAAACAAGAATGACATACATTTAGTTCCATAATACGAATAAGAAAACAAAGATGAAACACTAAAAATGACAATACAAAGCAATAAAAGATACTTCCCAACTCCTGGAATTGTTTCCGTAAATGCCGCGGCCGTTAAACTAACACCATTGGCAGCAGTGGTTTCCCAAACACCGGTTACCAGAATTGCCAAAGCGGTTAAGGAACAAATAATCAGTGTATCTATAGCGGGTCCCAACATGGCTACCAGGCCTTCTCGTATAGGTTCATTGGTCTTGGCAGCACCATGGGCCATCGGCGCAGTTCCTATACCGGCTTCATTAGAAAACGCCCCACGTCTAACCCCTAAGAGGATAAGTCCTCCAACGACTCCTCCAAGGAAGCAATCTCCGGTATAAAGCCCACCATTGAATGCGTCTGTAAAAATTAGGGCCAGGTACCTTGGAACTTCCTCAATATGATACCCCAAAATAATCATGACCATCGCAAAATATAGAACCACCATGGTTGGCACCAATTTGGAAGCTGTACTACTTATCCGTTTTAGCCCTCCAAGAATCACCAAAGCAGTTATAGTTCCCAGAATAATTCCAATGGCAAGATTACTATTCAATCCTGTATAAAGTCCAGCTGGTTTCAAAACCAGATCATTGATGGCTTGTGTAAGTTGATTTACGTTGAAAACCGGTAAAGCTCCAATAAGTCCTGCAATACTAAAAAAAGCAGCCAGGGGTTTCCATTTTTTTCCGAGTCCCTCTACAATGAAATACATAGGTCCTCCCTGTGTTTCTCCGGCACTATCTTTTCCCCGAAACATGACTGCTAATGAAGCGGTAAAGAATTTGGTAGACATTCCAATGACAGCACTCGCCCACATCCAAAATACAGCGCCAGGCCCTCCTATGGCAATGGCAACAGCTACTCCTGCTATATTACCCATTCCCACAGTAGCAGACAAGGCAGTGGTAAGCGCCTGGAAATGACTAATCTCTCCCTCGTCATTTTCGTCATCGTACTTTCCTCTCAATACAGCTATGGCATGAAATAAGTAACGAAACGGCAAAAACTGAATACGAATAAGGAGATAAAGACCACCTCCTATCAGTATGATGAGTAAAGGCAGTCCCCAGGCCAATCCCGAGAGGTCCGAAGTAAATTGTTCAAGTTTTTCCAATTCAATGAGATTGCAGGCCCTAAAGTAATTTAAATTTTGAAATTCGGCAGATTTGATTTTATTTGTATCAGCAATGCGTTACCAACTAACCATAATTACCGTTCTTCTTTCGTGTATTTCCTATTCTCAGGAATTATCTTCAGAACCGAAGAGTCGATTTATCTTCACTCCGGAAGTCATGGTTGGTATTACTGCCGAGGCCAATGAGAATTTTCCAGATCATGATCCTCAGTTTCAATTACTGGCCAATTTTGGTTGGGAACATGATGGCAACCCGCAAGAGTGGGCGCAACGCCTTAAGGGCCCCAGGACGGGATTAACCCTGGGTTATGCCAATTATGGTAATGCAGACAGTTTAGGGTCCTCAATCACCGCCATGCCGACCATCGAATTTAACATTTTTAGAAAAGAAAGGCTTAAAGTATTGGTGGGTATGGGAGCTTCTTACTTTACCACCAAATTTGATCCTGTCACCAATCCAAATAATCAAGGGATTACTACAGATATCACTTTTTCGTTTCGAGCGTTTCTCCATTATCAAATCCTCTCAGGAAAAAAGGTCGATTGGAGGACTGGAGTTGGATATTTCCATCATTCTAACGGACATACCTACTTACCCAATCAAGGATTGAATTCTTTTCTGGTAAGTCTATCTGCCGACATTAAGAATACGAAGAAGCCAGACGTTGGCACTCCGGATTTCTCCTTTTCGCGGACAGCAAATGATTATATTTCACTTAGAGGAGGATATGGGATCAATGTGCTTTCTCTGGCCGAAGTTTTCAATGACCCGAAAAGTGTCTACACGCTTTCCGGAGAATATGGAAAAGTGTTTAATAATACATGGAAGATTGGAGGAGGCGCTTACTATCGCTTTTATGAACATTACTACGACTATATTAAAGGGAATGAATCATTGGTGCAAGACGGAGCCGAATTCGACTTCTTTAGGGAAGATCCGTGGCGCTATGCTACCAATTTTGGAATCTATGGCACCGGTGAAGTCTTGTTGAATCACTTTGGGATCCACGTGCAGATTGGACTGAATCTTCACAAACCTGCTTATAAAATAGACTGGCGCATCAATGAAGGTTGGGATAATCCTCCCAGGGACTTACCCCCCAATTGGGTGTTTGGGGAATTCAATACTAAATTCAAATTGAAAAACGCTATCTCCAGTCGGATGGGACTCAAATATTACCTCATTGGCACGAACAAACAACCCAAGAACAATATTTTCGCCAGTGTACATATTAATTCAAACCTGGGCCAGGCAGATTTTACGGAAGTAAGCCTAGGCTATGTGTACAGCTTTAATTTTAGGAATCGCTAATCCTTACTTCTGAAGGAAATCGAGCACATTGACTTCAATTCTCTCCTGAATATTGGACACATCTGCCTTGACAAAAGTCTCCCCGGTGATGTTTTCATAGAGTTCGATATAACGTTCAGAAACAGATTCGATATATTCATCACTCATAAAGGGAACCGTTTGCCCCTCCAATCCCTGAAATCCATTTGAGATCAGCCATTGACGAACGAACTCTTTGGAAAGTTGCTTTTGAGCTTCTCCTTTCTGCTGTCTTTCTTGGTAACCTTCGGCATAAAAGTAACGGGAAGAATCCGGTGTATGGATCTCATCTATCAATACGATCTTACCCTCCTTGGTCTTTCCAAATTCATATTTGGTATCCACGAGTATAAGCCCTCTTGAGGCAGCGATCTCGGTACCTCGTTGAAACAGTTTGCGGGTATAATCCTCCAGTTGAATGTAATCTTCTTCAGATACAATCCCGCGTTTTAAAATGTCCTCCCTGGAAATATCCTCATCGTGATCTCCCTTTTCCGCTTTGGTCGCTGGTGTAATAATAGGCTCCGGAAACTTATCATTTTCCTGCATTCCATCCGGCATGGGAACACCACAAAGCAATCTCCTTCCAGCCTTGTATTCCCTTGCAGCATGTCCGCTCATATAGCCTCGAATCACCATTTCAACTTTAAAAGGTTCACAGGCTTCCCCCACGGCAACATTGGGATCCGGAGTAGCAGTAAGCCAATTGGGAACCAGGTCCTCTGTATCCTGCATCATTTTGGTGGCGATCTGATTCAAAATTTGTCCTTTGTAGGGTATTCCCTTCGGCATTACTACATCGAATGCGCTCAACCGGTCTGTAGCCACCATGACCAATAGGTCATTATCCAGGGTATATACTTCTCGCACCTTTCCCTTGTAAACGGATTTTTGTCCGGGGAAATTAAAATTCGTGTCTATAATGGTGTTGCTCATATTCAAACAAAAAATGGAATGGACGCTATGAATCGCAAAGGTCGCAAAGGACACTCAAAGGGCATAAAAATTTTAAGGTTAATTTCGGTTTTCGATCTCCTTATAAGCAGCGATCACTTTCTTAACGAGCTTATGACGAATTACATCTTTATCATCCAGGTAAATGATCCCTACGCCATCCACATCCTTTAAAATTAGAATGGCTTCCTTCAAGCCGGAAGTAACCCGTCGCGGAAGATCAATCTGTCCTGGATCTCCTGTAATCATGAATTTAGCGTTCTTTCCCATACGGGTTAAAAACATTTTCATTTGGGCGTGCGTGGTATTCTGGGCTTCATCCAGAATCACAAAAGCATTATCCAGTGTTCGCCCGCGCATAAAGGCCATAGGCGCAATTTGGATCACTCCTTTTTCAATAAAGGCCTCTAGTTTTTCATGAGGAATCATATCGCGTAGCGCATCATAGAGGGGTTGCATGTATGGATCCAGTTTTTCCTTAAGATCTCCAGGAAGGAATCCGAGGTTCTCCCCTGCCTCCACGGCAGGACGAGTTAAAATAATTCTTCTAACTTGTTTCTCCTTCAGTGCCTTCACCGCCAGTGCCACTCCTGTATAGGTCTTCCCTGTTCCTGCAGGGCCAATGGCGAATACCATATCATTCTTCTTGGTGAGTTCCACCAATTTGCGCTGATTGGCAGTTTGCGCTTTGATGAGCTTACCACTTACACCGTGCACCAATACTTCTCCACTACTGGGTGAGGTTTCGTAATCTGCGGAGCTTTCACTTTGCAAGACACGTTCAATTACATTTTCATCCAGCTTGTTATACTTCGCGAAATGATCTAATAACATGGTAAGGCGTTTATCGAATTCCTCCAGGATATCCTCATCGCCGTACGCTTTTATCTTACTGCCTCTGGCTACAATTTTTAATTTGGGAAAATACTTTTTAAGTAAGTCGATGTTAGAGTTTTGCAAGCCGAAGAAATCGCTTGGGCTGATCTCTGTTAATTCTAAGATTAGTTCGTTCAAAAGCAGTTTTGTTTATGGTGTTAAAAACTAATGTAAATATAGTTTTTCTACTCGCAAAAGTACCCTATTTTTGTGGGAGTTGTTTTAACAAAATATCAACAATTACCGAATGCCAATTGTCACTTTAACCACAGATTTTGGAGAGAAAGATCACTATGTTGGTGCGGTAAAAGGAGCCATTTACAGCGAGTTGCCCGATGTTCGAATTGTTGATATCTCTCATTCCATTTCTCCTTTCCATATTACTGAGGCGGCGTATATTATTCAGAATGCCTATAAGAGCTTTCCGGTGGGCACCATTCATATCATTGGTATTGACAGTGAGTTGAACCCCGAGAACAGGCATATTGCCGTCCTGCTGGACGGACATTATTTTATTTGTGCGAATAATGGCATTGTGTCTATGTTAACTTCGGAAATTAACCCGGAAAAAGTAGTAGAGATCAATATTCACGATCGGGTGGAAACTAACTTTCCAGTATTGGACGTATTCGTTAAGGTAGCTTGTCATATAGCAAGGGGTGGAACACTCGAAGTAATTGGCAAGACCATTTCGGAGGTAAAAGAGCTCAAGGGGATCAAACCCGTTATCAATACCGAAGGGACCCAGCTTATTGGCAACGTAATCTATATAGATAATTATGGGAACGTAGTGAGTAATATCACAAAAGGCCTTTTCGATAAGGTGGGTAAAGGCCGGGATTTCAAAATTACCGCCCGAACTGCCAGTTTTTCACGGATTCATAGCCATTATAGCGATGCGATAAACTTTGATATTGAGGCCGACCGAAGGGAGGAAGACGGAAAGAAATTAGCACTCTGGAATTCATCGAATTTCCTGGAGCTAGCCATTTATAAAAGTAATCCGAAAACCGTGGGAAGCGCTTCTACGCTATTCGGTTTAGCGTATTGGGATACCATAACGGTTAATTTTCAGTAGGTATATAATTAGTCACAAAATAGTAAATCGAAGAAAAATGTTCACCCGGATCGTGAAGATGGAATTCAAGAAAGAAGAGATTCCCGCATTTCTTTCTAATTTTGAGAACGTAAAAGAAAAGATTAGACATTTTCCGGGTTGCTGTCATTTAGAGTTATTGAGAGATCAAAACGATGACTCTATATTTTTCACTTACAGCAAGTGGAAGCACGAATCGGACCTAGAAGCCTACAGGCATAGTCCGCTTTTCAAATCGGTTTGGGCAACAACCAAGCCTATGTTTCGTTCTAAAGCGCAGGCCTGGAGTGTGGATTCGATGTATGATGTGGGATAGACGATAGACTATAGACGATAGACGATAGACGATAGACGATAGACGATAGACGATAGACGATAGACGATAGACGATAGACGAAGTTAATATGATCACATTAGTAAAAAAGGAAGTTAGCAGTTTTTTTGCCAGTCCCATAGGCTACTTGGTTATTGCCTTATTTCTGGTAATTAATGGCCTGTTCTTATGGGTTTTTGCGGGGGATTACAATATTTTTGATGCTGGATTTGCCGATCTATCGGCCTTTTTCGAACTGGCTCCCTGGGTCTTGCTTTTCCTTATTCCTGCGGTGACCATGAGATCCTTCAGCGATGAAAAGAAAATGGGAACGCTGGAACTGTTGCTTACCAAACCTATTGGGCTAAGAAATGTTATCCTTGGAAAATATTTTGGCGCAGTAGTACTTATCATGATGGCACTCATCCCTACCCTGTTGTATGTGGTTACTATTTCCAATCTTGGAAATCCGCAAGGCAATTGGGACCTGGGCAGTACCATAGGCTCTTATCTGGGCTTACTATTTCTATCCATGGCATATACGGCCATAGGCCTTTTTGCCTCGACCCTATCCAAAAATCAGATTGTGGCATTTATCACTGCTGTTTTCCTGTGCTTTCTGTTGTATTTTGGCTTTGAAGGATTATCCTCTGTTTCGTCAGCGTTGGACCTGTCCTTTTTTGGGATGAAGGCACATTTTAATAGTATTGCCCGCGGAGTTATTGATACCCGGGACCTGACATATTTCATTAGTGTGACTTTGCTTTTTTTGGTATTAACTTTTTTAAAACTGAAAGAAGAATAATGTTAAAGAGTAAAAAGAGTATACAAATAATAGTACTTACCCTGATTGTACTTTTTGGCGTTAATTGGATAAGCACATTACTATACCAACGTTTCGACCTTACCAAAGATAAGCGCTATACGCTGTCTGAGGCTTCTATAAACGTGATAGCCGATCTGGACTCACCCATGTCCGTTGATATTTTCCTGGATGGAAACCTCCCTTCAGAATTCAAACGCCTACAAACAGAGACCGATCAATTGTTGGCGGAGTTTTCGGCGGTGAACACGAATATAAAATACAATTTTATCGATCCGCTGAATGCCGAAGAAGACCGGGAAGCCATCCAGCAGTATATGCAGCAATTTGGATTGAAAGGCGCTAACGTAGAAATACGAGAAAACGGAAAGATCACCAATGAAACCATCTATCCGTGGGCCTTGGCTTACTTCAATGAAAAGACGATACCCATTCCGCTGTTAAAGAACATTTTAGGGGCTACCTCCGAAGAACGCGTGAATAGCTCAATACAGAATCTGGAATATGCCTTTGCAGATGGATTCGGAAAACTCACTCAACCTAAAAGAAGGAAAGTGGCTGTATTGAAAGGAAATGCTGAAATGGAGGATCGTTACTTAGCCGACTTCATCACCACCTTACGAGACTATTACTTTATTGGTCAGTTTACCCTGGATTCTGTAGCGGTGAGCCCTCAGCGCACCTTAAATAGCATCAATGAATACGATCTGGTCATCGTAGCTCAACCCACACAACCCTTTACGGACAAAGAAAAGTATGTCCTGGATCAGTATACCATGAATGGTGGTGCGTCTCTTTGGATGGTCGATGCCACAACACAGGCAGTGGATACCGTAAGTGGAAATACCTTTGTCTTCGGACAGGACCTGGCCGTGAACGATTTCTTTTTCAAGTATGGGGTACGAGTGAATCCCAATCTGGTGAAAGCAGTTCCCTCTAGATCGAAG
>JBCBDM010000162.1:0-8821 GCA_038529705.1 Bacteroidota bacterium | reverse complement strand
TCCATGCTGTATTTAATTTTTTAAGGGATAATCCCTTGTCCTTCAAATCCAACAGATGTTGTTTCATCTGGTCGATTTCCTGGGTACCTATACTGGCCTTTTCGTCCAGCACAAGGGCGTCGAATAAATGCCAGCTGGCATTTCTAAGAATTTCGAGGAAACCTTTGTCATTATCCTTTTGTAAGCTGTAGCGATCAAAAAACTTGACCAGCTGAATATAGGAGGGTATGGTTGGTACATTCTGAACAAAAAATAAGGCGCGTTCATAGCTCTTGGTCTTTCGCATTTTTTCATCTGCCAGTTCCTTTATATTGGCTTCGTATTTTGGTTTTCGCTGTCTTATTTTGGCTAGAAGCTGATTTTTTGCAGGCTTCTTCTTTATTCTTTTTACTGATTTCTTAGCTGGTTTTACCGCAACAGCCTCTTCCATTTCCGCAACGGATTCGACGGCTGGATTTCTGGAGAGAAGTACCGGGCCCGCAGGATCATCACTAGGAATTGGTTCTGGAGGGCAATACCCCCAAAACAAACTGCCTTCAGTTTCTGGTGGAAGGCAACATGGATCTGTGTCTTCGCGAGGCATTTCCTCACAGGTACAGGATCCATTAGCTCCGGGAACCGGAGGGCAGGGGGATTCGGATTCTAAATCCTGGATACATTGTACCAATCTGCATGTTGGGGAAAGTCTTTCAGAATCGCATAAGGGTGCTGATGGGTCTTGTTTCCAAGCCAACCAATTTCTATATGCATCCTCAAATTTGCACATCTGACGAGGACTTAGCCATAAGATATGAAGGCCAACCAAAGCAGGCACCTCGCGATAGAGAAACTTCTCAAAAGCCTCTCGCTTTTCCAGGCTCCTGAACCTCTTGTCCCATGCGGGTAGTACCAAGGTGGCCCAAAAAGAATAGGGATCGCTTCCGGGAACATAGTAGATGATATCCGGATGGGTATCGGCACAAGGATCGTCATCATCCATATCCGGTCTCCAATCAATTTTGCAACAATAATCCGGACAAATTGGTAGCAAACAGCACTCTTTTTCCTGATCTTTATTGTTAAGACATTCCGTATCATCTTTTGGCCGTAGCAATATATGTTCTAACAGGTGCATTCCCGTGTTGTCTACACATGCTTTAGTAATTTCTATAGCATCGAGCACCTCTTGCAGACAGCTATACTGCTGAGGGTGATAGCCCAGCTCCTTGCTTTTATCGATGATCTGGAATGCATATGGGCCGTGTTCGGACTTTGAAGTACACTCCACCGAATAACGTCCGCTTGTTATAAGTTCGCAAAAGGCTTCAAAAGCGGAAAGGGCTTCCTCACAGCAGGAAAAACAGTTGCTACTTACAAAGGGGTAGGCCTCATTACAGGGACCACGATCGGGCTCGCTTTCCCCATCACATCCACAAGGCTGTAAAGCCTTTTCCGGATTCAATTTTTCATATCCCGGCCAATACAGACGGAAACAATAACCGGTATCTGTTTTATAGACGGGAAAGTACCGTGCAATCCTTTCAAGTGTGGATATTTCAAAATCGACAAGTTTAAGAATTCCGGCCAGGCTCTTATTATTTTTAAACTTTTCCTGGAGGCATTCCACTATTTTGACTTTTCGCGAACGCGTATCCTGATCATTTTTGTCACAACTGTTCAGGCAATCTCTTAGACCATGTATCCAATCGCAAATTTCATCACCATTCAGCTGTATATCTCCTTGGGGCGCTACCAAATGTGTGAGAAAACTAAAATCAGGAATGGGATTGGACGCTGTAAACGTTTGATGTGTAATATAGTTTTTCCAATCAATACCCTGCAACCAACTTACCCAATCTTTTAATCTGATATCGCGCTCCTTTTCAGAATTGTAGTAACATTTGTGATCTACCACAAAATAATCGGGAGAAACTACCTTAAACGACCAATAATTATTTTCGCAAATAGGAATATAGTTCTCACAATCCTCTGCTGCATAAATAAACTCCCGTACACCACCCGGTCTGCATTCTCCACAGTCATTTTTATACTCGCCAAAGGCATCATCCCAGGCATCGGACTCACTATCGTATTCACACAAGCTCTCTACCAAAACCTCTACCAGGCCTACATAATGACAACCCTTTTCGCAGAGTACCCTGCAATTATTGGAAATGCCGGCAAGCGTATAAAAACGCTGATATGCAGCAATTACTTCATTTATAGCCCGATAACAATCAGTGCTCTCCCACAGTAACCGTCCGTTAAACGAATCGTCATATGGAAATTCGCAATCCGTATCAATTAATTTTTCGGCCGTAACTACCCTATATGTATAATGCTGATGGCATTCTTCATCGGTTTCATTTTCCACTTTATAAATCGGAAACATTTGGGCAAGGGTAGAGTAATATTCTTTTATTGTTTTGCCTGCTTCTGCAAGCCTGCGCTTTTCGGTTTCAGGCACAACGGCTACAAAAGAGCTGTCATCACAGGCTCTTGATTCCGGGTCCTTATATATCTCATCTACACTTATTTTTCCGTTAGGTCCAAAAGCTGTTGAATTGCGAGCGATATGGACAATATCCAGCCACTGTAATTCCCATGCATTTTTTGCTTCTTCATAACTGTCGTAACCGATATAACTTATTAGAATAAAGTCATTGTGTTGATTATCCCTAAAGCATACTCTAAAATGGAATTTACCAGGATTTTTTTCCGGACAAACAACAACTTCCTTCGGCGGACATTCTCTTAGATCTATAGGTGGAACAATATCGCAAATGATAGATTTTATTCCCGCCGCAGAAGTATTCGTTGGGCAACAATACGGACTTCTGGCAATTGGTGAATTCTTTTTGTAAAAGCGCCATTCAAAGCGACCATCCTGGAATTCGGCCATAGCACTTTTTATAAAAGATGCTCTCGGTGTACCCTCTTTCGTATAAATTGAACTGATGTATGTAGTTAGCTCTTTGGCACTTTCCAAACTTGATTTTTTTGCCCCTTTTTTATACTGTACCACTACAGGTTCGGAAGTATCGGATGCTACCAATCCAAATGCAAATGGGCTATCCTTTTTTGTAAACGATTTTAAGCTAAATGCAGGGAGCCTTTCAACAAAATTGGCATAGGCAATTTTTGCATCTTCTATAGACCTAAATGTTTCTGTACTTATAAATACCGGATCGAGTGAATTCTGAGGATCGGTACCTCCATAAACGTAATTGAATTGAACGGGTACACCTTCGGTTTCAAAAGTGTAAATATGGGGTTCAAATAACTCCGTAGATTGCTTTGAAGCCTCACGACAGGCAGCACGATCAAAATCTGCTCTTGCTTTTGCTTTTGAAGTGAATTCCCGTTTTGACTCCATACAAGGTTTGCCGTCGTCCTGTAATGACCATACGTACCTCCTGGGCTCTTCCTTTACCAGAACGGGAGCATCTTTGGCTTTGATATGACGTATGCTGGCATTTAATGCTTTATTACGGTCTACGGCAGTCTCAAAAAGTTCGGTTGGCATGGCAAGAAATCCACCTTTGTCATCTCTTATGATAAAATTATATTCCGGGTTCCCTTCGTCTCCAGACCGTAGGTAATTAGTTTTACTGGCTCCATAGGTGAAAACCTGCTCTAATTCAAGCAATGCCCGCTCTTCCGAATCATATACGCAATAACTCTGCAAGCTCGGTAATGCTCCTTTACCTGGAATTTGAAAACCAAATTTTAGAGGTACCGTATTGTACTCGGGTTGTGCATTTCTATTGTTAAACAGCTTGATACTTCTTTCAATATATTTTTCCGGATTTACATTGGCAGGGGGTAGCTCATTGGATCTGGCTATAACATGCTTTTTTTCATTTCTCAGAACGATTCTTATCGTGGTAGCGTCCCGCTCAATCCCATAATTTTTGGCAGATGCTCCCAAGGTTTTTGCTCCTCTCCAGGAAGCAATAGCCCGGTATGCATCAGGATAGAAATCAAGCCCTTCAAAGATCAGCGATTTATGTATCGCAATGCTCCATCTTAGTCCATTATCATGCTTGGTTAAGTATGTTTCCAAGTGCACTTCTTTTATAAGATCTTTCCATGCCTCGTCGTTCTTCTCAAAAGCTTTTTCACTGGACAGCTTCTTATTTGTATCCGGGTTGAGCAGATGCCATTTCCAGCTGATCAGCGTTTCAATTTCCGGCTTCAAAGCCTCCGCATTGAGATAGTAATTTTCTTTTTGTAAAGGCAGAAGTCGATACGCAACCTTCTTTTCAGAAACTTTTCTTCCTTTCTCGTTTATATTCTTTATGAATTCATCTCGTCTGTCCAAAGCAACCCTGGCCGAAGACATTTTTTCATTTTTACTGAGTACCGTTATTTGGTTTTCCCGGTTTCTTAGAAGCTGACGATGGTTGTATTTTTTTGGAACAATATTTTCATAACCGGCATGTCTGGAAAAAATTCTACGCATACGATCGCCCTTAAAACCAAGCAAGCGTTTTTCGAGCGGTACATACGATTTAGCATCGCGCAATTGCAAAAGCACCTTGCTTGCCGCAGATTCAAGTTCTGCCTTTGTTTCATAACTGCGATTACTTTTGAAGAGCGTAGCCTCGTTCGGATCTCTCAATAACAACCTAAAACACGGTGTAACCTCAAAGTTACAGAGGTTTCTCCGATGATAATTATTAATCCCTGCCATTAGGGAGACCCGTTGTTCAAAACCAGAAACATTTGCCGAGTTCCACGATGGTTCCAAATAGTCAAAAGCCCTACCGCGATTGCGACTTATTTCGGAAAATTCATTGATAAATTTGGATTGATCGTTCACCCGATTTTGGTCGAGTGTTTTCGTATCCATCTTAGCCTGATACTGAAGCAAAGTGTATTCGGTAAATTCTTCGCCAAAGCGCGCAAGTAAGTGATCTAAAAATTGTTTCCGCCTAGACAGATATTCCGTATCTTTCTCGGTAAGCTCCTGAATCAGGTCAAGATAAGAAACCGGGTTATACACCAGTTCAAAATAATGAAGGTCGGGATCTGTCGTTTCCGAGGTATCGGTAACTAAATGATAACTCTCTTTCTTTGACAGGAGAAAGGCAGTATTCTTAGCTTCATTCCTTGCCTCTATTTTTGTGGGGTATCTTTTACTGCCGACTAACAAGATATCATTGGGGAGAGCAGGTTTCAGAACAAAAAGACACCCATGCCGATCTTGTACTATTTCAACCGTATATTTTTCGTCGTAAAAGGAATCCACCAATAAATTCATATAGATGGATCTGATGGAAGCAGACGAAAATGTAAATAGTTTTAAAAGATCGGTGTCATGCTCACATGCACCACTAATTGTAAGAGCAGTTCTTGGCTTTTCCGCAAGTTTAGCCATTGCAGTGTCCCATTGGGCATTGTTTGCAACGGGTAATGCCAAAGATGTTCCATGGGAAATGGAGCCGGGTTCATTGTAAAACTTTAATAAATGATCTAGCTGTGATACCCCGGATGGCAGTTGACTGAAATACGTTTTTTTCCCATTCTGATCTTTGCTTTCTTCCGGTTCAATGGAAAATAGAGAGCGTAGGTTGTTCAATTGAGCCGTATAATTTGCTAACAATTGATCGTAGAACATGAGATAGGCCTTCAATTGCAAAGCTTGCGTATTTCTTTCGAGAGTTGCACTTTCGGGTAAACCATCCGTACCTATGCCATACACTACTGGAAACTCATTTTGAATAGTTTCATAATCTCCCAGGCTATCTCGGGTCATTCCTAAAGGAACCTGGCAATCCAGACTATCCTGAGGGAGCAAGAATTTCCTGAAGAAAGAAAAGCTCTTATGAATTTTGTTTTTATCGAGCACTACCAATCCATCTGGAGTATATAAGTCTATACACGTTAGTTCTGCAGAGAATACAGGTACGGCGCCCTTTGGAATTTTACTGCTTTCTTTCCAAAATGGAGAATGTAGATTAACCAGGGTACCCCCCTTTATTTGTACCTTTTTAATTTTACTTACTCCATCAATACTTAGAATCAGACTATACACATCGGACAAATTGAATTGATCACGAAGTTCCAGGCTTTGCAGCTCTTCAGTATCCACAAAACCAAAACTCTCTTCGGCGAAGGGCCTGCCTGCAAAAATCTCATCGATAGATTTGCCATTTTCCAACAATTCCTGAAGTGTATAATATGTGAGCTCTGGTTGGATAAAAGCCTTAAGTGCTCTATAGATGTCGGCATATATTTTTTCCGGTCTGTTACCCGAAAGAATTTCAACCTCAACACAAAATCCAAAATCCAAGGGATCTAAGATGCAGATATCGAAAAAGTCCTCACATAGGTTTCGATGACTCGATAAAAGCTTGCGAACTTCTTCGACTAAGTCTTTCTCTTGCTGCGGGTTGGTGATAAGACCAGAATCTTTTTCAATATAGACTTTGTATAATCCATTCAGGTGAATACCAACATGTGTTTCTCCAGCTATACACTGATCATCGCCCTCAATTACTTCTATTGCTCCTTCTGGATGAAAAATAGTCGTTGTTGGCGGTTCAATAGGGTCTACTCTGTCGCATTTGAGTTGGTTTGTTCTCTGATCAATAAATATCCCCGACTCCTCATCCAATACCTTTAGCCACGCATTCCTGACACCGGGAATTTCAAGTAGCAACTTCCTGTAGTCAAGAATGGTAACAGGGTTTATGGTTAGAACTTCCAAGGGGGTCAAAAAGTTATTTTCTTTTTCACTGTTCCCCTTATGTGCAATAAGCTCTTCAAATGGGAGGTTTGTTCTGTACCCCAAATCCATCAGGGCATATATGAGAGCTTCCAAAATGGTAATACCCGGATCATGAACATTATGGTCTGTCCAAATTTTCCCAGCCAAATTCCCAATATGTTCCAAGCCCTCCTTGCGGAGTACATTGAAATCCATATACTCCGGAAGATTAGGGTCTTTTTGGAATATTACAGGGTCTGTATTTTCTGTTTGTGTTGCCATACTAAATTAATTCGGGTGAAATGATTGCTCTTTTTGGTTTGGGGCATTTCTCATCATCAATTTCTACACAAATTTTACCCGCTGTCAGAATAGATCTGGCCGTAAGCGGATCAATAACCCCTCCATGTTGGTTACACGCTCCTTTTAGTACGATATCTACAATAAAATCGACATACTCAAGACGCTCTATGAAGCCAACCAGGTCTGAAAAAAACAGCTGCTGTCCAAAACAAATCTTTTCTGAATCACCCAAAAGCCAGGGTGCCAGAAAACCGGTAATTTCCACTTTTAATTGTTGGGCATAAAAGCTTTTTGATTTGCCCCGGTGCAGTCTAACATTCACTTTTACATCCATTTTTTCATAACGTGGATTCACCACTTTTAGGCGGGCAAAAGCTGAGGTCCGCTCGCTGAGATGTGTTGCTATCTTTTCCAGAAGACTAACGGGAGCTTTGGGCTCCAATTGATCACCGGAAACCAATTTGGTCAAGTCTGGAATTACGGCAACCATTACAAATCCCGGTGCCACTTCCAGATCTCGTCTGAACAAGTTTGCAGACAGAGCCATAGCGTGGGAAATGCATTTTACCTTATAAATCTCCGGAAAGCCTTCCAAGACAATTTTCTCGTAATCGTTGGCCATGATGTCGCGCCCCTTATGCTTTAAATGCTCACTTACCCGAGTGTAAAAATGTCCGGAAACTTCTGGCTTTCTTCCACCAAAAGAAGGATATAACTGCTCTACCTTTTTCACGCTAAAATCTCCAGTCACCAGTTTAGAAATCTGGCCGGCTTCTAAGGGTGTTTCCAGTCTGTTCAAGTCATGTAATTTATTGAATCGGGCCGAAGTCTTGGCTGCCTGGGTATGTATTCCTATTGTTTCGGCAACAGCCCTGGCGTTTATCGGTGCAGAAACTTTTATCCAGTACAATGTATCGGGCATAATGGTATTGCCAAGCTTGCTTATGGTATCCGGAACGGCTATGTTGACAATTCCCGAAACCGTAAGCCCGTCCGTATGATCAGAAATGATATCGAAACCTGGTCGTAGTTGTACCCAGTTGTTGTTGCTGAGGTAATGCCAGTTAATATCCGCTCTATCACTTTCGGAATCGGCAGTTGCCTCTGCCAACTGAAATAGAACGGACAGGCTCCCTCCGGGGGTAATATTTTCTATCCCCAGGAAAAGGGTTCCCTCATCATCAAAAAACGGGAACAGGTAGGGGGCTTCTTCAATGATGACGCACTTAGACGTATTTTTAAACGGATATAAATGGATAATTTCAATATCATTTATTTCAGCAGTTGCTATATAGTCAATTGATAATGATTTTATTAAAGGTGTATATGGCTCTTCAGGAATTCCTGCTTTGGCATTGATGTCAAATTTATTTTTTATTTGAGTTATTCGCTCACATAAACTTCTATCTATCTCTTTTAATCCATAGGGACTTAGATCATTAGGAACCGTTTGCGGTATTTGTATTGGAGTAAAGAGCGGAGGTGGTGGAACTCGTTTTATATGGGTCTGTAACTCTGCAAGTGTTCCGAGCCACGAATCAATATCATCAATCCTAGCACCAGATTCGGCGCATAATTTTTCCGCTTCTATAAGCCCCTTGACGGCTTCTTCAATTGATTTTGGATCCACCAAATCTACTAGAGCCATCATCTGTTCGGCAAGAACATACGCATATCTATCATGCTGAAAACTTACTCCGGCCAGTGTCATTCGGATAAAGCCTTTACGAGTATCAACTGTCAACGGAGTTAATTCCTCCAATGGCATTGATTTTGGCTTATAAGCGCCTGCTGGCATTGAATTTGGAATCCCATGACAGTAGG
>JBCBDM010000161.1:0-8970 GCA_038529705.1 Bacteroidota bacterium | reverse complement strand
GTTTATGCTTTTGGCCTCTATCTTCAGTTTTGTTTACAAGGATGGAGTGGGTACCCAGATGATACTGGCCGGATTGGTGACCATATTGGTGGGTGGATTGATCATGTTTCTCACCCGAAAACACAAGAAAGAATTAGATAAAAGGGATGGGTATATTATTGTAACCTTTGGCTGGATCTTTATGTCTTTGGCAGGCACCTTGCCTTATGTTTTTACAGGGGCCATTCCTAGCTTTACCAATGCCTTTTTCGAAACTATGAGTGGATATACCACTACCGGAGCTTCTATATTACACGATATTGAAAGTCTTCCGGAAAGTGTCCTCTTCTGGAGAAGTATTACCCATTGGATTGGGGGTATGGGTATCATTGTGCTTGCTATTGCTATACTACCTCTATTGGGAATAGGAGGAATGCAGCTTTTTGCTGCCGAAGCTCCCGGTCCTGGCGGGGATAAACTCCATCCGCGTATCACCGATACGGCCAAACGTCTTTGGTTGATCTATGTGGGGTATACGGTAGCCGAAACCGTTTTGCTTCAGGTAGCGGGCATGAGTTTTTTTGATGCCATCAATCATTCCCTAAGTACCCTGAGTACCGGAGGTTTCTCAACCAAAAATGCCAGTATTGCCCATTGGAACGGACAGCCCATGATTCAATATATCATCATGATATTTATGTTTCTGGCAGGAACTAATTTTGTGTTGAGCTATTTTGCCTTTAAGACCCGGTTCAGTAAGATTCTAAAAGATGAAGAGTTCAAGGCGTATTCCTTATTCATTGTCGGTTTGACCGTTACGGCTGTTTTGTTCATTTACTTTAAGGCAGATCCTGCTTCAACTTCGGTAGATCATCCTATGGTCTTGGGCCCTTTGGAAAGTGCTTTCAGACATGGGCTATTCCAGGTGTTGGCCGTGGTAACTACTACAGGATTTGTTACGGCAGACTTCACAGCATGGACCCCTTTTCTTACGATATTCTTCTTTGGGCTGATGTTTTTGGGAGGTTCTGCTGGATCTACGGCAGGAGGGATTAAAATAGTGCGGCATTTGATCATGATCAAGAACGGATTAATGGAATTTAAGCGAACCTTACATCCCAGAGCTATTCTTCCCGTTCGATACAACAGCCGGGCGGTTCAACAACCCATTGTATTCAACATATTGGCATTTTTTATTCTGTATATGTTGTCTTTTATCATTGGTGTGCTCGTATTTTCTATCCTTGGACTCGATTTTAACACTGCCTTGGGCGGTGCAGCTTCTTCCTTGGGTAACGTCGGGCCAGCCCTAGGTGATCTGGGTCCAGTGGAAAATTATGGGTCACTTTCTTCGCCGGCCAAATGGTGGGCTACTTTTCTCATGTTAATAGGGAGGCTGGAATTATTCACAGTGCTGATCCTGTTCACTCCTTTTTTTTGGAGAAATAGATAGCTTATTTATAGTCTTCTCTCACGGGTGTAAAAACATCCATGATCACACAATCTGTGAGCGCAACACCGGAGTGGGGTATATTGGAACCAATGAGGGCAATATCTCCGGCTTCGCAAATTTTAGTCTCATCACCGACCGTAAGCCGAAAAGTGCCTTTAATAACCCTTGAAAATTGTTCATGTATATGTTGGTGTTCTGGTAATATAGCTCCTTTGCTTATGTCCACCCAGGAGAAGGTTTGAGTGTTTGTATGAATAAAGCGCGCTTGAAATCCAGGAGCTATTTCCTTAGGTTCCACGGTTGAGAAATTAGTGAACATGTTTTTCTTGTTTTGGTTCTAACAGAATGAACTAATCTACCGAGGTGATCTCAATCTCTACTCTTCGGTCAAATAGATCTCCTTTCCCTGTAGATTGTCTAAAAGCCATTCCTATATAGCGCATACGCCTGGTTTCTATTCCTTTTTTCGCCAGGTAATTATGAACGGCCCTGGCTCTGGCTTCAGAGAGATTGTCCTTTCCTGTGCGTACATTTTTGAGGTCTTTTCCTGGTTTCATCGGATCCCCACAACAAATATGGCCTATCAGCTTAAACTTTACCTTAGGGTTTCGTTTTAAAAAATCGACTAGCTGCTCCAAGGCATGCTTGCTCTCATCCATGATCACGTCTCGATCTTCATAGAACATGATTCCCTGAAGGGTAATCTTGTCTCCTTTCTTGGGTTGCTGGAGTTCGGCGATGGTAGATTGCGGGATATCAGGCAGTCTTGGGGGTTCAACGATTTCCCCCTCCACCTTAATGTGATCCTTTTTATAATGGATCAGGATATCTACTCGCCTATTGTTTGCCGCCTCACTATTGATCTCACCATACCCTTCAGAAGAAATGATGGTAAAAGCTCTGAGACGAGCCTTGACATTATTGGCTCGTTTCCTGGATAGACGCAGGTTGTAGCTTTCGGTTCCTACACTGTTAGTGTATCCCTTAATATGAACATCCAAGAGGTCCTTGTTCTTAAAAGTATTGATGCTATCCAGTAATCTGTGATGCTCCGGGGTGAGCTCATAGGCCGCGTTTTCAAAGTACAAAGAGAACTTATGCTCGTTGGTTTGGGCAACAGCTATAGAAGTAACAACGAACAAAAGAGATAGTATTCGTTTCACGGTACCAGATTCAATACCTTAAAAATAAGAAATAAAATCCTTTAAACCGCCTAAAGCTAGTTCAGGGCCTCTTTGATCCTGCGCATGGCTTCTCGGATATCCTTTTCGGAGGCAGCATAAGAGATTCTTATGCATCGGGGGTCTCCAAAGGCAGCACCGGTTACAGTGGCCACATTCGCTTCTTCCAAAAGGTAAAGGGCAAAGTCACTGGCGTCTTGAATGGTCTTGCCGCGAAGGGTTTTTCCAAAATAATGAGAAATATCAGGAAATACGTAAAAGGCACCGTCTGGTTCATTGGCCTTGATACCGGGAATTTCAGAAATTAAGCTTAAAATTAAGCTTCTTCTTTCCTTAAAGGCATCGATCATATACTGAATACGACTTGGATCGTTCTCCAAAGCGGCAATAGTAGCTCTTTGAGCAATACAGTTGGCTCCACTGGTCACTTGTCCCTGCATTTTATTACAGGCGCGGGCAATATACTCCGGAGCACCAATGTATCCAATACGCCATCCGGTCATCGAAAATGCCTTGGAAACACCATTTACAGTAACGGTTCTATCGAACATATCGTCAAATCCAGCCATGGAAACATGCTTACCCGTATAGTTGATGTGTTCGTAGATTTCATCGCTTACCACAATAACATCCGGATACTTCACCAATACATCGGCCAGGGCACGAAGTTCTGCTTTCGAATATACAGATCCACTTGGATTGCAAGGGGAACTATAGATCATCATTTTGGTTCTTGGTGAAATGGCAGCCTCTAAGGCCTCAGGAGTAACTTTGAAATCACTGTCTATAGTGGTAGGAATTACTATGGGAATTCCTCCGGCAACCTTACTAATGTCACTATAACTTACCCAATAAGGAGCAGGTAATAGTACTTCGTCTCCTTCGTTCAACAAGACCTGGGCTAAATTGGCTAATGATTGTTTGGCTCCTGTAGAAACTACTATTTGAGAAGGGGTATACGTCAGGTTGTTATCTCGTTTGAATTTATGGATGATGGCTTGTTTAAGATCACCATAACCGTCCACAGGCGTATAACTATGGTAATCGTCATTAACCGCCTGGATAGCCGCTTCTTTTACAAAGTCTGGTACGGTAAAGTCAGGTTCTCCCAGACTCAGCCCTATAATATCATTCCCTTGTTCTCTTAATTCTCGGGCCTTCGCTGCCATGGCTAGGGTGGCAGAAGTGGCCATGTTGTTTACACGGTTGGAAAGTTTTGGATTCATAACTGTTATGCGGACAGTGCGGGCTTCATCCCCATTTGCTTTAAGTGTTTAAAATGCGCAATAATTGCTTTACGAGTGGTTTTGTATTCGTTGTACGGCAAATTGAATTCCTTAGCAGTGTTCTTCACGATCTTCGAGATCTTAGTATAGTGAACATGGCTAATATTTGGAAAAATATGATGCTCAACCTGGTGGTTCAAGCCTCCGGTGAACCAATTCATGATCTTATTCTTTGTTGAAAAATTCACAGTAGTGAACAGCTGATGAATAGCCCACGTGTTCTTCATGGTTCCGGATGGGTCTGGTAACATAACATCCGCATCTTCCACAACATGAGCAAGTTGAAAGACCACACTCAAAATAATGCCTGCTACATAGTGCATGACAAAAAAGCCTATTAAGATCTTCCACCACGCAATGTCGAAGAACAACAAGGGGATAACGATCCAAATAATAGAATATAGGATTTTGGTAAAGATGAGAAGACTCCATTGAGCAAAGGGCTTGGGAAGCTTACCGTAGGACAATTTTCTCTGAAGATAACTACGAGTTTGTTTGAAATCTGCCGTCAACACCCAATTGATGGTTAGTAATCCATAGAGAAATATACTGTAAATGTGTTGGAACTTGTGAAATCTTCGCCATTTGGAGTGTTCCGAAAATCGCATAATGCGCCCGGCTTCAAGATCTTCGTCGTGGCCGTGGATATTGGTGTACGTATGGTGTAGTACATTGTGTTGTACTTGCCAGTTGTAGACATTACCTGCAAGTATGTACATACTACTGCCCATTAACTTATTCACCCATTTCTTTGAAGAATAGGCGCCATGATTGGCATCATGCATAACGTTCATTCCAACGCCTGCCATGCCCACTCCCATTACTATGGAGAGTAATAACTGGCTCCATCCAGGCAAGTCCAAAGCAAATAATAAAAAGTAAGGCCCTATGTACAGGGCAAACATGATCACAGTCTTTAGATGGAGTTTCCAGTTTCCGTTTCGAGAAATATTGTTCTCTTTGAAATACGTGTTTACGCGCTTATTGAGGGTTCTGAAAAATTTGGCAGAATCAACTCTCGAGAACTTTATGTTTGTTGCACTCACAGTGTTACATTTTTTAATTGGGGTCCAAAACAGGAAAAAACAAAAATACACATCTTATGTGTAATAGAGAGTTCGGTTTTCTTAAAATTTATGAAAAGATATTCTACTTTTGCGGTTTATAAGAACGTATGGAAGTCCTACAAAAATACTTTGCCGAATTAACCGAAGAACAACTTAGGCAGTTCGACTTATTATCAGATCTATACAAGGACTGGAACCTCAAGATCAATGTTGTTTCCCGAAAGGATATCGATGAGTTGTATCTGCGGCATGTACTACATTCTCTGGGGATAGCAAATGTGCAAGCGTTTCGTCCGGATGCCAAGGTGTTGGACGTTGGTACCGGAGGTGGCTTTCCGGGGATTCCCCTGGCGATCTTGTTTCCCGAGACCCAATTTCATTTGGTGGATAGTATTGGTAAGAAGATCAAAGTAGTACAGGAGGTTTCTGAAGGACTCGGGCTTCAGAATATAGCAATAACCAACGCCCGGGTTGAAACCATTCAAGGTCAATACGATTTCATTGTGAGTAGAGCAGTGGCCCAAATGGAAACCTTTGTACGCTGGGTAAAGGATCGAATTGCTAAGAAAGGCGTTCATGAGCTGAAAAATGGGATCCTGTATCTCAAAGGAGGAGATCTTACAGAGGAGCTTTCTAAGTTTCCGAAGGCCACCGTTTATCCCCTTGAGCAATACTTTGAAGAAGACTTTTTCGAAACCAAATCCGTGGTGCATTTACCGCTTAAATACAGAGGATGAGTACTTAATCGAACTGTCTGCCTTTTCCCAGGTTTGGGGTGGTATGGACGGTTAAGTCTGAATTATCCACGGCACCATTCAGGTCCATATCCGCCGAAGAATAACCGGTATTGCCTAAGAGCAGTGCCGCAGCTTGTAGATCCTTATTTTGAATTTGACCGTTGGCATCCAGATCTCCACTTACCATACCAAATACACCGGACCCCAGGTCACTTAACGCATTTGCGCCTCCTTGTACCGAAGTGCTATTGGAGCTGAGATCCAGGGAGGTAGTCCTATGAGATAAACAGACCGGATGAGAGGTGAGTATGCCCAGATGATTTCTATGTTGTATGGCAACATAATAATCTGCACCTAATACGTCAAAACTAAGTTGAGAAGTCCCATCCACGGCTACAATGTCCCCGTCTCTTTGGATAAAAGCAGATTGTCCGGCAATCACGTTGCTCGAATCCGTTGCGTCACGTAATTCCACATATACCCAGTCTACCAGAGCATCGGCCCCTGTGATAGTAAAGATATTCGGATCACAGGTTAAAGCGTCTGCATAGGGTGAGGTGCTTGGGATAAGTCCGGAAGAACGTAGATCGTCATTCATGAGACCTGGGCCATATGCTCCCTGAAGAAATGTACGTGCAGAGATGTTAGACTTTACATTGGTTACAATTTCCGCCCAGGCAAATTGGACATTGGCATCGGTTAGAACCACATGTCCTTCATTAGTTGGCGGGATGTACCAACTGTCGAAAGGTGATATATTTTCATTCGCTCCATTATTTGGATCCGGAATGGCGTAATAGTCCGGTTGATTTGCCAATCCCAGCGAGCTCGTTACCGGAATAAAATTGAAGTAGCCGGCATTCATAGCGTTAAGGAAGTTAGTTAAAACAGGATCTCCTCCCAGAGAGTCTGCCAGCGCAAAAATGTCGAATAAGCCTCCTGGTGCACTATCCACGCCATCGGTGAAGGCAAAAGATTCGGCATCTGCAATGAAAGTATCCTGGGTGATCCAGAAAAAGAACTGAGCCTGGATCTTTACATCTACTATTTTTTCCTGAATTCCGGCACTTGGCATGTATTCGCAAAAGGTAACGGCCCGGGTATTGATGAAGATGATTACATCTCCGGTATCGATGTTACTGTCAATAAGGTCGAATCCCGGCAGCACATCGTTCCCGTTAATATCCTGGAAGGCGGCGCCTAAACCACTGCCGTTGGCAATGGACACTTTCTTAGCGTCGGTGGGAAAACCCACTGCGTTCATCCTGTTTTGAAAATTGTCACGATATTGAGGTGCTCCTTCCGGTGTATAGGGTTTACCGGGTGAGGGAGACACCGGATCGTCTGTGCTGGGATTGATCGGATCCATATGGGCATCAAAATGGTCTACCAGCATTTGCCTTGCTGCCGGGGATCTAAGCATTCCTTCCACCAAGAGTTTCACCGAGTCTGAGTCGCCATATCCATACCCAAAATAATAGAACAATAACTGTAGTCCGATAGGTACATTGGCTCCATAATGGGGGGAATCTATAGATAGCCAAAGTCTCGTGTCGTGATCCAAGGCATTTTGCTCCATATAAGTAAGTCCAAATCTGGAGATAAGCCCGCCCATGCTGGGTCCTATGACTACGTTTTGTTGGCATCCCGTTTTTTGAGAGTTTATAAGCTGGATCAATTCCACAAAGATCATCGCATTCCGTTCAATAAAATCTACTCCGCCGTCCACTAATGTGCTTCCGGGTGGGTAGTCGTTCTCATCGATGATCATGTCTCCGTTGGTGTCGGTTACTTGATTTAGGTTCATCAAACTATTATCTACAAGCCTTAAATATCTCGGGAAATTTAAAATAACCACATCATAGTCTTCTTCATTCCGAATCTTATCCGCCAGGTTCTGAGTGGCACCACCGGAATCTGTATATTCAAGTAGTTGGTACACGTCTGCAATATTCCTAGAATCGGCTGGATCGAAACCGTCAACTACAATAACCGGTTTGTCCAAAACACCGTCTGCTCCTAAAAATATTTCGTATTCCGCCATTCCGGGCGTACTTGGGGTACTCGGGTAGATAGACAGGTCCGGAGCAATGGTTCCGAATAGGTCTTGCTGCGCGAAATTCCTACTTTGGGCCTCATCCTGTCGTCCCATTCTCACTTGAAGTTGGGCGTTGGATATGGCTTCGGTACTATCCTGAAAGACAACCTTAAAACTCAGTTCCTTGGTTCCTTCCAACGTGTAATTAATTGGTATGGGATCATTGAAATTCACGGAAGTGTAACCACTGCCGTTGTCAAAATCAATTTGAACATCCGTAATCACATTAGCGGTGGTATTGACAAATAGATTTTCATCAACGTAAAAAGTAGCGCTCAATCCTGTTTTCCGAAAGCTTAGTGGAGCCATTAGTGTTCGGGAGTACGATTGAAATATATAGTCTGAAGAATTTGTACTCACATCTCCATTGGAGGCGACCTGTATTTTTCCCTCGCTTAAAGCCTCCTCGCTAATCGTTTCAAATTGAGTGTGGAACCCACCAATGAATATTGTTTCGTTCATCGTATAGGGCCTCATGCGAGATTGAAGCTCTCCAAGATTAGAAAATCGTCCTTGCGAATCTGCTTTGGAAAGGTCTTCATAGGATTGCTCCAATATAAACATACTGGTTCTATTGGTTTCCGAGGTCAATACGGAGAAAGGAGAGGGTTCTTCCAGTAGAATGGAAGTGGTCATTGCGGTCCTGTCTAAAGTGCTGTAATTTACCTTCGAAACTCGATCCTGGGAGAGGGCCATTAGAGGCAGTGCCCATAATGAAAGGAATATAGTTTTTCTCATAAAAACGCAAGTAGGGTCTGGTACGAATATATTCAATTTTAACCATATGAAGGAAAATTCCCAAATAATAAAGCCCAAACACCTAGGTGCTCGGGCTTTATTTACAATCATAGCTTCTAGTTATCCCAGAAAAGGATATCGATAGTTGGTAGGAGACACGAAGGTTTCTTTTACCATTCTTGGGGAAACCCAGCGATAAAGATTTAGCTTGCTTCCGGCCTTATCATTGGTTCCACTGGCACGGGCTCCACCGAAAGGTTGTTGTCCCACTACGGCTCCGGTTGGTTTATCATTGATATAGAAATTACCGGCTGCATTTTCAAGAATGCGGACTGCCTTTTCAAGGGCATATCGGTCTTCGCTGAAGACAGCACCGGTCAAAGCATATTCTCCAGTCTCATCTACCAAATGTAGGGTCTTTTCCCAATCCT
>JBCBDM010000160.1:0-9008 GCA_038529705.1 Bacteroidota bacterium | reverse complement strand
CCTAAAACGGCTGAAACATACCTTTTGCGCGGAAGAGATCTACTTTCAAACCGTATTAATGAACTCACCGTTAGCTGAGCGAGTAGTTTCCAATAATTTGCGATTTATTGTCTGGGAACAAGGCAGTAGTAGCCCCGCCATGCTGAATGAAACCCACCTGGATGCTGTAGTGCAAAGCGATGCTTTTTTTGCCCGAAAATTTGAAAGTAAAACCTCCCGAGCCTTATTGGATAGATTAACAGAGCTGCAAGCTGAAAAAAAGAATTAGTTAAAATGCCTGCGAATGCCTAACTTTCGTGGGCCTTTTGAAACAACAGAACAACCTAAATGAGTATCATCTTAAAAGCAGAAAATATTTCGAAACAATACCGACTTGGTTTGGTAGGTACGGGATCTCTGGGCCACGATATCAACCGATTCTGGTATAAGATAAGAGGTAAAGAAGACCCTTATTTACAGATAGGATCGGTCAATGATCGAAGTGCGAAGGCCACAGAAGATTATGTTTGGGCCTTGAGGGATATCAATTTTGAAGTGAAAGAGGGAGAGGTCCTTGGGATTATTGGTAAGAACGGTGCGGGAAAGTCAACCCTACTCAAGTTATTATCGCGGGTAACCAGCCCCACTACAGGAATTATTAAAAGCCGTGGCCGTATAGCATCTCTATTAGAGGTGGGAACCGGTTTTCATCCCGAACTCACAGGGAGAGAGAATGTATATTTGAACGGAGCTATTTTGGGGATGACCAAAACGGAAATCGCATCCAAGATCGATGAAATTATTGATTTTTCCGGTTGTGAAATGTATATAGATACTCCCACCAAGCGATACAGTAGTGGAATGACGGTACGTCTCGCCTTTGCTGTGGCAGCGCATCTGGAACCGGATATTCTGGTGGTCGATGAGGTGTTGGCGGTTGGAGATGCCGAATTTCAGAAAAAAGCGATTGGAAAAATGCAGGAGATCTCCCATGGACAGGGTAGGACCGTATTATTTGTGAGTCATAATATGGCCAGTGTTTCGAGCTTGTGTACCAAAGGTTTGGTGCTAAAAAATGGCTTTATCGATTTTGAAGGAGAAACAGATGATGCGATCGTTCATTATTTTAAAGAGCACGAAGGGCAAATAGATTCTAATGTGCAACGTTGGTCTCATGGAAATGAACCACAGTCCAAGGATGTAAAACTAAAGTGCGCCAGGATCTATGCGGAAGGGAAAGAGGAGCATGACTCCATCCGTATGGATGACGCCATCCTATTGGAATACCATCTTGAATTAGATGATCTTAAGCGGAATATATTTGTCAATTCTCAGTTTTTAGATGATACAGGGAAGATATTATTTGCTACAACCAGCAAGTATTGCGATTGGGATAAAAGTACGGGAGGACACGGTACTCATGTGCAACAAATGACCATTCCTAGTAATTTCTTCAATGAAGGGAATTTTAAGGTGAATATGGTAGTGATAGAGGACGTGGAGGGAGCCAAGACCCGACTTATAGAAAAGCAGGAATTACTTCATTTTATCGTTACACCCAGGCCTATTGAACTGGGAGGATGGATGGGACGTTCTAAAGGTCCTTTGCGACCCGATTTTAATTGGAAAAAGATAATTTCAAAAAACTAGAGGCATGTGGATAGTGTGTGCAGGAGCTAAAAGATCGGGTTCTACTCTTCAGTATAACATATTGTCCAGGCTTGTGGAAGAAACGAATTTGGGAATGCGAATTCCCCATTTTAAGCCGGATGAATTCAACACAATTCGCAATACGTACGGGTCGAAGGAAGGGTATAAAGTAATTAAAGCCCACGTGCTTACCCCGTCCTTACAAGAAGTGATCGATGCTAACGAAACTACCGTTTTTCACAGCTATCGGGATATTCGCGATGTAGTTGTATCCTATATCAACAAGGGATGGATGGGAAATGAGAATGAGAGCATTTCCAATTGTGTTAGTGATTATTTGGCCGAATATAATTCCTGGATCAAATTAGATACCACCATACACTCCAGAAAATATGAAGACTTTGCCTTCGATCTGGAGAATGAGGTTATGGCTTATGCGGAGATCCTGCAACTGGACATTGACGAAGAGGTAGCGCAACGAATTGCAGGCGAGTTGAATTTGGAACTGCTGAAGAAATCTCAAACCCACATAGATAGTGATAAGGCCGAGGAGCGTTTCAATAATAAGTTTCACAAGGACACGCTATTGCACACCAATCATATAAAAGATGGTTCTGCCAATCAATTTTTAAAGGAACTGAATGGGAATCAAATCTCATTGATAGAATCTATTGCGTATCATTATTTGGTCGATAAAGGATATGCGCTGTATTGGACCCAATACGACGGGTTTCTTTCGTTTGCCCAACATGCAGACGATTATATTGCCTGGCAATTATTGGGCAAAAAGAGGACTGGAGTCGCTGTAGAAGTAGGAGCCTTTGACGGCCTTCATTTAAGCAATACGTGTAGTTTCGATCAGTTGGGCTGGCATACGGTATGCCTGGAACCCAATCCGGAGATCTACAAGTATCTGTTAGCTAATAGACCTAATGCCGTTAATGTAAATAAAGCCATCGTGGGAACGGACGATAGTAAGGAGATCGAATTTTACAGCGAGGAAATAGGAGTATTGTCCGGAGTAACTTATGACGAAGAAGACATCAAGAAGCGCTATGAGAATAGGGGTTTGGAGTATAAAGAACCCAAGAAGCTAACAGTTCAGGCAGGTACTTTGAGCGCTATTCTGAATGAATGGAACGCCACTCAGAAAAAGATTGATGTCATTTCTATCGATGTAGAAGGATTCGAGATGGAAGTGCTTAAAGGGCTGGACCTAAACGAATTTGATGTAAAACTTTTTATTATTGAAGCGAACAGTGAAGCGGAAAGGGTCGCTATCTTGAAGCATTTCTCAGCCTACCCTAAATATGTTCACATTGGCAATAACCTGCAGAACCTATTCATCATGAAAAAAGGGGCGAGTAAGAAGAAGTGGATGAAACAGCTGGAATTTGAAAATTACTTTAAGGTAACACAGAAACATCCGGTAAGTGAAGCTTTATCTTTAAATTCGGTGGCACCTAAGTTTATGAAGTCGGTAGGATTTAATAAGGTACAGAATCAATTCAAGCTTTTTTAATATGAGCAAGCTGAAGATAAGTCATATCATCAATCCGGTGAAGGTGGGTGAAAACTCCGACCTGTTTGCTGCTCAGCCTATTACTTTTGAAACCATGAGGCGGGCAAAAGATTTTGTTCGTGAAGAGGTGGAGGTAAACTTACTCACCACCCAATATGCTGAAGATCGTGAGATCATCCCGGAGACATTTACGATCACTCCAGATCTGGAACAGTCCATTTTGGACCATGGAACCTTTGTAAAACAGCGAAAACTTCCTTTTATCGGTGATATCATTACGCGGGCCATTGAATTCGACCCTACCGCAGATTACATCATTTATACCAATACGGATATTGGGCTCATGCCTCATTTTTATTCATTCGTACATCGAAGGATCCAAGAGGGGTTCGATGCCTTTGTCATTAACCGAAGAACCATATCCAAGGATTATACTCTCGAATCATTAGGGCGTGCGTATTGCGAATATGGTAAAAAACATCCGGGATTCGATTGTTTTGTATTTAAGTTAAAAGCGGCTTGCATCTATCAATTAGAAAAGGTTTGTATAGGCACGACCCGAATTGGTCTGGCACTTATTTCCAATCTAATCATGCATAGCGTTAAATTTAGAATATTTACGGAGGAGCATGCCACTTTTCATCTGGGAGAAGATCAGGTGTGGCAGAATCCGGAGCTTTCGGATTATGTGGCCCATAATGAAAAGGAGGCGATGAAAGTGCTCAAAAAATTGAGAGCAGTGAATCCGGAAAAATTTGATAGTGATGCGGTCATTCAGAAATACTATAAAGCCCTGCTTAAATTGAAATCTGAAGGAAATTCGGAAATTAAAACTGAAAAGAAGACGACTTTCTATCAAAGAATTTTTAATAAAAAATAATGAATCCACTTCAAAAGGAAATTAGTCTTGTTGCTTATTTCAGATCCCGATTTTGGATCTGGTTTTTTAACAAGATGCCCAACCATGCCAGCTTTGACGGAATGAGATGTCAGGCATTGCGTTGGAGTGGTTTTAAAATTAAGAATAGGGTAAAGATATTCTCACCCCTTAGTATATCTCCCAAGACAAGGCCGGGTAATATTGAACTCGACGGATTTCTTTTTATTAATTCGGGGGCGAGATTTTCTGCTCCTGGTAATACGAAGATCAAAATTGGACAAAGCTGTCTCGTCGGACCAAATGTGAGCTTCGAGACGGTAAATCACGGGTTAGAATACAAACCCAATAAAGCCAGAGGCGCATTCTTTGGAGATATAGTACTTGAGGAAGGAGTTTGGGTGGGATGCAATGCAGTGATACTTCAGAAGGTTACCATTGGCAAAGGGTCGGTAGTAGCTGCGGCCTCCGTAGTGACTAAATCGGTAAAGAGTCATACCGTTGTAGGGGGTATTCCCGCCAAACCTATCAAAGATATTTATGAATCTGAACAATAGAATTTTTGTTGCGGGCTTACCCAGATCGGGAACCACATTGGTTCAGAATATTCTGGATAGCCATCCCAATATCTATGGGGGTCCCGAATTCGATCGGATTCCCAACATTATTGATCTTCGAAACAAATTGCAACAGTCTTTCGATGCCGGGAGAATTAGCTCTTATACCTCCAAAGAAGCGATCGACAAGGCCATGGTGCAATTGATCGATGCTCTCTTCGGCGAGATTGAAACAGATAAAGTGGTAACCCTATTAAGTGAAAAGACACCCTGGAACATTTTGTTCTATGATGAATTGTTCCAGCTTTACCCCAGTGCCAAATTTATTATGGTCATGCGAAATCCGTTGGATATCTTCAATTCCATGAAGAATGTAGCACTCAATGCAAAGAAAAAAGGAGTAACTCCCCCAGATTTCACTACAGACTATAAGCTGGCTGTCGCCTATATGGAAGTGGTTTTTGGAATAATGCAACGGTTACTTAAAAAGTACCCGGAGAGTTTTTATTTAATTCGTTATGAAGATCTTTTAACGCACCTTGAAGATAAAACAAAAGAGTTGTGCCGTTTTATAGGAGTCGAATGGACGCACAACTTGCTCGAATTTCATAAAATAAAACACCCAGGTGAGGAAAATATGACCAAAGACGGTGTTTGGTATACCAAATCCATGTATAATAAAGATCCTAAAGAGGTTTCTAAGAAAGCGTCTGTATTAACATTTACAGAGCGCTCCTTCATTACCTATATGTTCTTGAAGAATGATTTCGTCAATCCCAATGCGCGTTATTTTGAAACCTTGAAGACTAGCGCCAGAGTTGCGGGAAAATGGGTTTACAATGACTATAAGCGTAACTATCGTTTTAAAACGGTTCCTAAAAGAGTGCTCTCTTAAATGAAGATATCGGTTTATATAACATCTTACAATCAGAAAGAATACCTCAAGGTGGCTGTGGACAGCGTCCTGGCCCAAACCTTGCAGCCTTATGAGATCGTGATTGTAGACGATTGTTCCTCCGATGGCTCGCAGGAAGTCATCAATGAATATTGCGAAGCTCACCCTTCCCTGATCAAGGCACATTTCAATAATGAAAACAAAGGAATTACGAAAAGCAGGAATGTCGCTTTGTCATTGGTTACGGGCGAATACACCACTTGGCTCGATGGCGACGATAAATACCTTCCTGAAAAATTAGAAGTTCAGGCCAAGGTGGTAAGGCAAAGCGGTGCGGATGTGGTGTACACCAATTTCTACTACTCCAAGTCCGATATTAATGAATATCACAGGATATGGTGTTCTAATCGCAATGAACTCCCATCTTCGAGTCATATTTATTTTGACGTGATTGCCCGCAATTTTCCACAGTCTACCTTGTTTCGCTATGAGCTGGTACAGACGGACCTTCTCAAAAATGTAGGAGGTTATGATGAGCAATTAAAAATCTATGAAGACTTCGATTTTAGGATCAGATTGACCAAAAACAGTAAAGTCTCCTATTCATTTTTGCCTTTAAGTGTCTATAGATTGCATGAAGAGGGGCTTTCCAGAGCAAAGAAGGATTTACATTTGGATTCACTAAAGTATATTTACAGCAAATATGAAAGCGATGTGCAAGCCTTGCCGGAGCCGAAAAGAACGGAAATTCAAAGTAGCATTCAAAAGGTATTTGCCATATTCGAGCCTCCCAAACAATTACAACCATCCTTGATAAGCCGAATTAAAGGGAAGTTGCTCAAGTGGATAAGAAGTTAGTAAAATGAAAGAAGAATCTCTCATATTCATTGTTTCCCAACCAAGAAGTGGTTCTACCTTCTTGCAGCGACTTATCTCTAATCATGAGAAGGTAAATACGACCAGCGAACATTGGCTGATGCTCAATTTTGCGAATCAACTAAAACCCGAATTGGTGAGCACGAGATTTAGCAATTCACTCTCAAATCAGGCGTTCAACATCTATAAGGAGAAGTATCCGGAATTGTCATTTGGTGAACAGATGAAAGCTTTTATACTAGGGCTGTATGACCCTCTGATGAAAGATTTTGAGTTCGTGATTGATAAGACGCCACGTTATTGGGAGATCATCCAAGAGCTGGCCCAGTGGTTTCCCAAGAGCAAGATTATTGTCTTACAGCGTCACCCATTAGACGTTGCTACCTCGATGGTAAAGACCTGGGGGATCTCATCACTTTCCAAACTCAATATATATAGGCGGGACCTCTTGCTGGCTCCTAAGGAACTGGATGAATTTTTGGAAGCTCAAAAAGAAAACCCCAATATATATGGCCTGACCTATGAAGAACTCTTGACAGATACCGAAGGAAAGTTGAAATACATCCTCGATTGGATCGGGCTGGATTATCATCCTTCCATGCTGAATGTTGACGCAAATAACAAGATCAAAGGAGCTTTTGGAGACCCCTATCAGAATAAAGAGCATCAGGAATCCATGACCACAAATCAGAGTTTTGAAGATAGTGATCAGTTTAAGGAATTTCTCAGTGGATATGCAAATTATTTGGGAAGAGACTATTTCGATAGATTTAAAAAGCGCGCCCTCTTGTCGGTAAAGGATACCTCTGCCTTCCGTAATTTTTTGCAGTTAGGGGAACAGTACGAAGAAGGATTCTTTGCTTCGACAGACGAAAAGTTGGAGCATGAGAACAGAAAATTGCGTTCGGACCTGGCGCTCATGAAGAACTCTTCCAGCTATAAGCTAGGCAGGTTATTGCTTTCGCCGTTCCGTTTATTTAAAAGGTCATAGTTACAACTCATATACAATCACTCTGGACTACTTATTTAGCATCATCTTACCCACCTACAATTCTGAAGAAACGTTATCGGTTTCTTTAGAGAGTATAGCTGCCCAAACCTTTAGCAATGTGGAGGTAGTGATCATGGATGGGGGATCTCAGGACAGTACCGTATCCATTGCCGGAACGTTTACCAGTCGAATTCCGGGATTAAAAATATATGCTGAAAAGGATGATGGGATCTACGATGCCATGAACAAGGCAGTTAAGAAGGCCACCGGAACCTGGCTTTTCTTTATGGGAAGCGACGACCGCTTTTATGACCCCAATGTTTTAGAACAAATAGCAAAGGCCGTTGAGGATACCCCGGCCAAGGTGGTGTACGGGGATGTGAAGATCCAGGGTGATACAGGCTGGGCGAAGGATGGTGAAGTATATGCCGGGGAATTTGATGTAAGAAAACTTCTGAATCAAAATATTTGCCATCAAGCCATGTTCTACCATAGGGATTTCGTTATGACCCAAGTGGGCGACTTCAATTTGAAATATGATAAGAGCTCAGATTGGGACTTTAATCTTCGTTGTTGGGCGAAACAACCTTTTGTTTATGTAAACTTGATCGTTGCTTATTTCGTAGCTGGAGGATTCTCCACCCATAGTAACGACACTAGCTTAAGCGATGACTATGTGGATAATGTTTTAACATATTTCGATATTAACCCCTTTCACCCCCTTGTAAACACCCCTTCCTTTGCCTTTTATGGGAAAGTAATCTATAAACAACAGCAAGATTACCCGATAAGATATACCTTTGAGAAATTAAAGAATCGGATTAAAAAGAAACTTGGACGAACTTAAAATGACACCAACCACCCATTTCGCCTTTACCATTTGTTCTAATAATTATTTGGGACAAGCCCTGGCATTGAAGCGATCTTTTCTAAAACATAACCCGCACTTCGGGTTTTATATCGTACTGGTGGACAAACGTTCGGATGAGGTGGATTATTCATTGTTCGAACCGGCGACGATTCTAACGGTAGCCGAAGTGGAAGGTGTGGATATCGATGACCTTATTGCCAGATACTACATTATAGAACTGAATACTTCTGTAAAACCAAGTGTTTTCAAACACCTTATAAAGCACAACCCACAGGCAGAGGCGATCTATTATCTGGACCCCGATCTCTATTTCTATGGCTCACTGGCAGAAACAGATGAACTCTTGCAAACAAGGACAGCGGTATTGACACCTCATATTTTGTCTCCTATTCCAAGAGATCAGCATCAACCGGATGAAAATACATTCTTGCGATTTGGCATCTACAACCTGGGGTTTTTGGGAATCAATGCGAAAAGTGAGGAGACCAAAAAAATGCTCGATTGGTGGGAGGAACGAAACCTCAAATTGGGATATGACCGCCCGCATAAAGGATATTTCGTGGACCAACTCTGGATGGTCTATGCGCCATTATTCTACAGCAATATACATATTCTGGATACCTTCAATTACAATATGGCGCCCTGGAACCTTCATGAGCGCAGTGTGAAAGAAGTAAATGGAAATACCATTTTGCTCAATGACGGAAGCCATCTTGTGTTCTATCATTACAGTAAGATCTCTCCCAACGAAACAGACGTGTCTCGGGAATACGACCGATTTACATTAAAG
>JBCBDM010000159.1:0-9037 GCA_038529705.1 Bacteroidota bacterium | reverse complement strand
CCATGTATATAAATTAAGGGAGCAAAAATAATCGAATTAATCAAATATCGGAATAAGAATCTCTATAAAATACGCGATTAGTTGCATTTTTATCAACAATACTTACGACTTTCTCATTTACGATAACGTTTTCGTAACAATTTAACAATATTTGAGCTCCACCCACATCAATTTCCTCAAGTCCTGCTAAGTGATCTAAGTCTCCCACCTCTTCAATAAGAGGAGAAAAGCGAATGGCATCCCCATGAAGAGTTTCTTCCAATCGAATCGCCACAGAAACCAGGCGTTTTTCCAACAGTACATTTCGTAGAATCACATCCCGAAACCCTTTTTCGTTTTCAGGAATACGAAAGTATTCGACATGCTCAACCGGTTCCTTTGTCTCTATAAAACCCAACATACATAGAAATGCATAAAAAATATACTCTCTCGTTCGTTCTCTCTGATAATCCTGTGGAAAATGGCCCGCTTCGAAAAGGATGGTAGGCACCCCTTTCATTTGAAAGGTATCTCCCACACAATTTTCATTGAAAGAATCATCATATCTGCCAATTTGCCCGGAAATCAACTCCTCCAAAACTGTGGCCATCCTAACAATATACTCCATCGCTATCCTTCTAGCTGTGGTTAAGGAGCGCTCAGCGTCAGCCGAAGGAGCCAGAAAGGATACCGTTGCACATTTATCACCAGGAAGACTGTATAGGGTCCGTTGATCGTGCAAATTAAGACAGAGGTCGGGATTTATTTCATCAAAAAAATCTCGTAACACCCGGCTCTCGGCCTGCGAAAGTTCCTTTGCGTCCCTGTTGAGATCGAAACCGTTCGCATTCTCCCTGGTGTAGGCAGCTGCACCATCAGGATTTAACATGGGAATTAGATACAAGGTATATTCCTTTAAAAATCTCCCTATCTCGCCCTGAAATCTATCTTCTTGACCTAAAAATTTGAACAGATCGAACAACGCCTTGGTGGTGGTGGATTCATTTCCATGCATTTGAGACCACCCCAAAATCACTTTTTTCCCTTGCCCGATCTTTACACAATGAATCTCATTTCCCAATTCGGACCGCCCAATTTCGAAAATGGAGAACAAACTTTTGTACTCATGTAGGAGAGGAAGTATGTGTTCTAATTGAATATATCGGCCTTGTAATCGTGCCTCAAAATGTTGGGAATACCAGCTTGAAAATTCCATCTATGTTTATCTGCTGTTACAAAGGTAAACATTGTCTTGTTTACAATTGTAAACAAACGAAATAACGCATCCTGTGTACATATGTAAACAATTTGCAGTAATAAGTCTTCGACGAAGTGCCTCAGAATTAACAAATTTATATTTTAATATTTAATTTATTTATTTTCAGATTATTAAATTACATTAATTAAATTAAAAATTTAATTAATAAAGTGACATATGGTAGAAATCGTTGTATTTCACCGGCTATTAATTTACATTTGTAACAACGAATTGTTAGCATAGGATTTTACAATGGTAAACAGCGCCGATTTTGCAAAAAGACTACAAAAAGTGTTGGATTTTTACGGCCTGTCGGCAACGGCTTTTTCTGAAAGTATCGACTTTAATCGCTCCACTATTTCCCATTTACTTTCGGGAAGAAATAAGCCAAGTTTGGAATTTGTGATGAAGGTGTTGAAACAATTTCCGGAAGTTGAATTGTATTGGTTGCTCAACGGAACGGGAAACTTCCCCTCCACTTCCACTTCGGAAAAGTTTACCCCCCAAACAACATCTACAACCCAACCTTCTCAAATGGAAGACAAACTTCCTGTTACCGAAAAAAAGCCTCTTCCCTCTAAAAGCAACTCAGAAATTGAGAGAATCATAATTTTTTACAAAGACGGTAGTTTTAAGTCCTACGAATAGGGCTCATGTGCCTAAAATTTCAGAAATTCGCATAAAAGCTATAGAATGCCCAAAATTTTAGCGTTTTCTCTTCTATTCATTCTTATAGGCTGTTACTCGACCGAGAGGGACTGCAGCGACTTTAAAACGGGAACTTTTGAATTTGAAACACTGGTCGGCACAGAATTAATGAAATCAAAGTTCATTCGTAACGACTCTATAGAAATTGATTACTTTAATAATAAGATCGATACCTTCTCCATTCGATGGATCAATGATTGCGAATACGTCATGAAGAAGTTACGCCCAAAAAATCAAGAAGAAAAAAAACCTGTACAGTTTCGGATCCTAAGTACTCAGGGGGATGAATACACCTTTGAATATTCTATGGTCATTAATAGAAAAAATCAGAAACTGGTTGTTAAACAAGGAACTGCAAAAAAGATAAGCTCCGATATTGTAAATTAATACTATGCAAGACTCTCTCTCCATTTTCAATTCGATTGTCAACTCTTTATTAGATGATGAGGCAATAAAACCTGTTGCCGATTTTGTGGCTTCAGATGAACTTTTTGAACAGTTGGACTTAGCATTGAGCGACGAACCTATTTCGGAAGAACAACTGAAGACCGTACTAAAGGACCTGGTATTAAAGACCCCACGTACAGCGACGAATGCCTTCTTCAATCAGTTATTCGGTGGAAGAAATGACAAGGCGGTCCTGGGTGATCTGCTGGCCGTTATATTGAATAACAGCATGTACACATACAAGGCGGCAGGACCTCAAATAGGTGTGGAAAAAGTAATATTACGGAAGGTATGCGATATGATTGGCTGGGACGAAAATTCGAATGGCACTTTTGCTTCCGGAGGCTCTATGACCAATTTTATGGGCATGCTTATGGCCAGAGATGCAAAACACAGGAACGCACCCTATGAGGGTGTTTTGCAGAAAATGACCATTTACACTTCTGCAGAATCTCACTACAGTATTCCAAAGAATGCTTCTTTCTCGGGAATGGGTTTGAACAATGTACGATATATACCCGTGGACTCGGTTGGTAAAATGGACGTCTCAAAACTAGAGCTCGCCATAAAAAAGGACGTTGAAGATGGGTTTTCTCCAACGCTGGTGAATGCAACCGCAGGAACTACTGTATTAGGTGCTTTTGACGATATTTCGAAGATCAGTGAGGTATGTAAACGCCACAACGTATGGCTACACGTAGACGGAGCCTATTGCGGGTCGGTACTTTTCAGCAAAAAGTACAAACACCTTATCAAAGGAATTGAAAGCGTAGATTCTTTTAGCTTTAACGCCCACAAGATGATAGGAACTCCCTTAACATGTTCCCTATTACTAGTAAAGGACAAAACCCATTTATACGATTCTTTTGCCATTGATGCCAGCTACCTATATCAGACGGATCACGACGAATTCAATTTGGGAAAAACTTCCTTACAATGTGGAAGGCGTAATGACGCCTTAAAATTTTGGACGCTTTGGAAAAGTGTAGGATCCAAAGGCCTTGAAAAGATCGTGGATAAGCAATTTGATCTGGCCGATACCGCCAGAGATCATGTTAGAAATCATCCGGATTATCAGGATTTCAGTATCGATGAATCTATTTCGGTCTGTTTCAATTATAAGAATATTCCGGCGCGGGATATCTGTACCTTGCTCTATGAGAATTCCAAATTATTGGTGGGCTATGGATCATTTGAAAAAGATGAGTTTATACGATTGGTAACCATCAATGTTCAGAATGATACGGAGGACATCCTCCATTTCTTTAAAGTCCTGGAAGATTTTACAGAGAGCAACAAGGAGCTCTTCCTAAAAACCACTTCCGCCTAAAGTACCGTTATTTCCGATCTGATGCCTGTTGACCGCTTAATAATTCATTCTGCCTTTTTAACAACTGCTCTATATTAGCAAGAAGTTCAATATTCTTAGGTGTTTTTTCTTCTGCATTCTCCGGATCTTCCGCTTTCTCTTTAAACCGGTTCATCATTTTCACTACCACAAAAATGGTAAAAGCGATAACAATAAAGTCGATAAAGACCTCTATTAACTCACCATAAGCGATCGCTACCTCTTCGATTCCTTCGGAAGCTTCTCTTAAGATGTATTTTTTATTGCTGAAGTTCACCCCTTCCGTGAGCATGGAGAGTGGCGGCAAGGCCACTTTTTTCACTAAAACGCTAATCACGTTATTGAAGGCCGTTCCAATGATGATTCCAATCGCCATATCGATCATATTCCCCTTAATGGCGAAGTTCTTGAATTCTGTAAAGATACTTTTCATGCTAGAATAAGGTTGTCTGCCCCTCGTCATCTATCGCAGGAGGATCGATATCCTTAGGCGGGATTGTCTCATCAGAAGCAGGTGACGTCGTGGGTTTACTTATGGTGTCTTCAGACGTGTCAATTTCGGCAGAAACTGGCTCTTCATCCACTACTTCTATATCTTCGGCCGGAACTTCTTCCGGAGCTTCATAGGGTAATGATTCGAGGGCATTGATCTCCAAAACCTTATCCCTGGTTAGTTGATTGCCTAGCGCAGATATCCCCTTGATGGCAATAAATTCTTCCAGATTTACCTCCAAATTGTCTTTTCGGTCCTTCCCTCGCTCTTTCACAAAGACCACTTCGGCCATAGGGCGGTGATCTGTAAAAATTCGTTCTAAATAAGATTTAGGGTGATCGGATATGATAACTTCATCCTTATCGGGATTTTCTACAAGGAATCGTTTTACATAGAATATTTCCTTACCACCTTCCCAATAGATCGCTGAAACCGGCTTTTTGGGTTCCCATTTTTCCAGGATGATCATATCGTCATCAAATCGCATGGTCACTTCAGGAATGGCCGTCTTAACGGTTCCATTCTGACGTATGATAAGCAATCTATCCTCACTGGTGAATTCTCCTAACAGTTCTCCTCTTCCATCTACATTCAGCCGCTGGACCGTATCATCGAACCATATCTTACGTGGCTTGAGGGTCGACAGGCCTTTTTCCTTCAGCTCGACTCTCTTCACGGGATACTTAGTGACTATATTTCCCTTGGAAGCTCGTCCTTTTACCATGAGATCGGCAAAATCCAGATCCCACTTTAATTTCTTTATACTACCACTTTGCCGCAACAAGATGGTCACTACTTCTGCCTCACCATTAGGGTTTGCCGTAAAATAGAGCACCTTGCTCCCTTTGTTCCCCTGGGTAAGATCATATTCTTTATCCCGGGTTATGGAGGTTACATTGAATCTCTTTACGTAGGTAGCTCCTCGTGTCCCATCCTTATAGATCATGTTATAAGTGGTACGTTTGTCTTTTTTCTTAAAGACCGCCACATGTATGATCCCCTTGCCCACGAAGGTTTTGGAATCCACTTTGGTAACACTCATTTTTCCATCTGCGGTAAAGACAATAATATCATCGATATCGCTACAATCCGTCACATATTCTTCACGGCGCATGCTCGTTCCAACGAATCCTTCCTCTCTATTCACATACAACTTAGTATTGCGTATCACAACCTTGGTCCGTTCAATATCATCGAATACACGTATTTCGGACTTGCGTTCTTTTCCTTCGCCGTAGTCTTTCTTCAAACGTTTGAAATAATCAATAGCATAATCGATAAGATTGTTCAGGTGATTCTTTACTTGGGCTATACTATCGTCCAGTGCCTCAATTTTTTGCTGGGCCTTATCGATATCGAATTTTGAAATCCTCTTAATACGAATCTCTGTAAGCCGAACAATATCTTCCTCGGTAACCGCTCGTTTTAAATGCTTGGTATGTGGCTTTAACCCCTTGTCGATGGCTGCAATCACGCCTTCCCAGGTTTCCTCCTCTTCGATATCACGATAGATTCTGTTTTCAATGAAAATACGTTCTAAAGATGCAAAATGCCATTGTTCCTCTAACTCTCCTAACTGAATCTCCAATTCACTCTTTAACAAGGTTACCGTTCTATCTGTAGATCGGCGTAACATATCGCTAACCCCAATAAACAGCGGCTTATTATCCTCAATAACGCAGCCCAGAGGCGATATGGACGTCTCGCAATTGGTAAAGGCATACAGGGCATCAATCGTCTTATCGGGAGAAATTCCGCTAGGCAAATGGATCAATATCTCCACATCTGCCGCGGTATTATCTTCTATCTTCTTGATCTTGATCTTTCCTTTATCGTTGGCCTTAAGAATAGAATCAATAAGCGAGGTAGTGGTCGTACCGAATGGAATTTCGGTGATAACCAGGGTGTTTTTATCTTGTTGGCTCATTCTGGCACGACTCCGGATCTTACCTCCTCGCAGGCCGTCATTGTAGTTAGTGGCATCCATGATTCCTCCGGTGGGAAAATCGGGCACCAATTGAAATCTTTTCCCTTGTAAATGCTTTACCGAAGCGTCGATAAGCTCAATGAAGTTATGCGGTAGCACCTTGGTGGATAAGCCAACGGCAATTCCTTCAGCCCCCTGGGCCAAAAGCATAGGAAACATCACCGGTAAATTAATGGGTTCCTTCCTTCTCCCGTCATAAGAGGCCTGCCAGCTGGTGATCTTTGGATTGTAGACTACGTCAAGCGCAAATTTCGAAAGGCGCGCTTCAATATATCGGGAGGCCGCAGCCCGATCTCCTGTAAGGATATTCCCCCAGTTTCCTTGGGTGTCGATCAACAGGTCTTTTTGACCGATCTGCACCATGGCATCCGCGATGCTTGCATCTCCGTGCGGATGATACTGCATGGTGTGTCCCACGATATTAGCCACCTTGTTGTAGCGCCCATCATCCAGATCCTTCATAGAGTGCATGATACGACGCTGTACGGGCTTAAAGCCATCCTCTATAGCGGGTACAGCCCGCTCCAGGATCACATAACTGGCATAATCCAGGAACCAATCCCGATACATTCCGGTGACCCGGGTAATGGTTTCGCCAGAATCTTCGGGTGATATCTCCATCTCCCCATCCTGGGATTGGGGAGTTTCGTCTAGTTCTTCTTCGTTGTGTTCTTGTTGTTCACTCATAAAAAACCCTTTCTACAAACTCAGGGTGATGGTATTCATATATCATTCCTCTACCTTATCCAGTTCCACCTTCAGGTTATTGATAATAAACTCCTGGCGATCCGGGGTATTTTTACCCATGTAGAATCTCAACAACTCTTCGATGCTCATGGCCTTGTCCAACATGACTGGATCCAGGCGAATATCATCTCCAATAAAGTGCTTGAATTCATCCGGTGATATTTCACCCAATCCCTTAAATCGAGTGATCTCTGGCTTAGGTTTTAATTTCTCAATGGCATTTACTCGCTCTTCCTCTGAATAGCAATAAATAGTTTCTTTCTTGTTTCTCACCCGGAATAAAGGAGTTTGCAGTATATACAAATGGCCTTCTTTGATTACTTCAGGAAAGAACTGCAAAAAGAAGGTGATCAACAACAGACGAATGTGCATACCGTCCACATCGGCATCGGTGGCGATCACAATATTATTATATCGAAGGTCTTCCAGAGAATCTTCAATGTTCAAGGCAGCTTGCAGCAGATTGAACTCTTCATTCTCATAAACAATCTTTTTTGTTAGTCCATAACTATTTAGAGGCTTCCCTTTCAAGCTAAAAACGGCTTGCGTGTTCACATCCCTACTTTTAGTGATACTTCCACTTGCCGAGTCACCCTCGGTAATGAATAACGTTGTTTCCAGGCTTCTTGAGTTCTTGGTATCTCCCAAATGAACTCGGCAATCTCTCAGTTTTTTATTGTGAAGACTGGCTTTTTTCGCCCGATCTCGCGCCAGTTTACGAATTCCGCTAAGTTCTTTTCGTTCTTTTTCTGCCTGAACAATCTTCTTTTGAATCTTTTCGGCGGCATCCGGGTTTTTGTGGAGATAATTATCTAATTGAGTCTTCACAAAATCATTGATATAAGTTCTTACCGTTGGTAAATCACCTCCCATTTCGGTAGAACCTAATTTGGTTTTCGTCTGACTCTCAAAAACGGGCTCCATTACCTTAACGCTAATGGCCGCAACAATAGATTTCCGTATATCGCTGGCGTCGTAATTCTTTCCGTAGAATTCACGGATGGTCTTTACCAAGCTTTCTCTAAAGGCCGCCTGATGTGTGCCTCCCTGGGTTGTATTTTGCCCGTTAACAAAACTGTGATATTCTTCGCTATATTGGGTTTTGCTATGAGTTATCGCTACCTCTATATCGTCCCCTTTCAAATGAATGATGGGGTATAACATGTCCTCTTGAGACATATTGTCCTCCAACAAGTCCTTCAGACCATTTTCCGAATGAAATTTCTCTCCATTAAAGTCTATGGTAAGTCCGGGATTGAGATACACATAATTCCGAAGCATCTTCTCCACGTACTCGTTTCTAAACTTATAGTGTTTAAAAATACTTTCATCCGGAATAAAGGTTACCTTAGTTCCTTTGCGCTTTGAGGTCTCCTCTGGTTCGGGATTGCTGGTAAGTTCTCCAATCGCAAACTCAGCACTCTTGATCTTATTATCTCTTACAGACTCTACTTTGAAATAGGTGGACAAGGCGTTTACCGCTTTCGTACCTACCCCGTTGAGACCTACCGATTTCTTAAAAGCTCTCGAATCATATTTTCCTCCGGTATTCATTTTGGAAACCACATCCACTACCTTTCCTAACGGGATCCCTCTTCCATAGTCTCTCACCTTTACCTCTTTGTCCTTGATGCGGATCTCGATGGTCTTCCCAGCACCCATAACGAACTCATCGATGCAGTTATCGATTACCTCTTTGAGTAGGATGTAGATTCCGTCATCCGGAGAAGAACCGTCTCCCAACTTCCCAATATACATCCCTGGACGCATGCGGATATGCTCCTTCCAATCGAGGGATCGTATATTATCTTCGGTATATTGTGCTTGCGCCATAAACGTAGGATCTATCGTGGCTAAGATAAAATTTCGGTTCAAAAATAAAAACCCGGAAATGCTAAAGTAATTAACAAAAAATGTTGAAAATTGTTAAGAAAATAGCTACATACCCAGGTGGCTTTGAACAGAAATGCATATCTTGAATCCTTTAAACTTTCAACCCTAAAATTATGAAGAAACCAGCCATTCTCATATCATATATAAGTCTATATTCACTGTGCACTTGTGTAGGAG
>JBCBDM010000158.1:0-9075 GCA_038529705.1 Bacteroidota bacterium | reverse complement strand
GGACTTCCCAGGATCATAAAGTCTCTAGAAGCCAAATTAGGAGTGGTTTGTAATACATTGATCGTACCGTTGTTGGTCACTGTTGGAGCCACATTGTTTTGTACCACACTCCCTTCGTGTTCCACTATAAGCGTTCCGTCTACCACGATGTTTCCGGTAATATTCAGGAAATTGCCTCCTCGTACCGTCAAGGTTCTTCCGGTGTTTACATTGAGTGTACATCCCGTGATGTCACCGTGTACCGCAGTGTCATAATTTCCATCAATGGTTACGGAATTAGTAGCGCCCGGAGCTGGTCCTCCGGTCCAATTGGAACCATTCCATATTCGGGCAGTTCCTGCACAGGTGGGTGGGGTAACGGTGATGTTAATATCGTCGATTGCCATATCGCTGGCGAATCCACTGTTTCGACTACCTAGGAAACGAAGTTTTACGGTTGAACCTGCATAAGCCGAAATATCTACGGCTTCATCATTAAACCAGTTGGCGGCGGTATTCTGTTGTCCGGTTCTGCTCCAAAGCGTAACCCAACCGGATCCGTCATTGGTGTTTGCCTGTAATGACAATGTTCCAATGTTAGCGCCGAACATATGGTAATCGAAAGTGATTTCTGCGGTATTTCCAGCCGGTATTTCGAAACAAGGAGAGGCGATGGCGGCATCATCAGACGCTCCAGTGATGTTGGAGGCTTCCAAATAGGCAAAAAAGGTGCCTTGATTTGGACCATTAGGCCCGGTACTGCCACTGGCAGTTGCACTTCGATCCCGCATCCAGGAACGATCATTATCATTAGGGTTGCTGTCCAAATCGTCTTTCAGCCACATCGTGGTTTCAAAATCCATGGCATATGGGAAGGTATTGACAGTAGTTCTACAAAATCCAGTACCCACGGCATCATCATACATAGCCTGTAATTTGTCGATAGGCTCCGTAAAATCCGGGACCCCACTTGTGGTAGATTGTCCCTGGATTGCATCGGTATTTAATTCGAAAGACGGGTCGTTGTCCGGATCTCCAGTGGTAAGTACTCTAACAAATGCAGTTCGTCCGCTATTGGTTCTTCCATCACATCTTACATCTCCGGCTACTCGCTTTGCTCCCTGCATGGCTGCCATAAGTTTATCGGCCAGGGTACCATTGGTTGCCAAGAATGCAGCTTCCATATCATTGAGCAGATCTTGACCATTGGCATTGTCACTGGAATTGTTATTATCCAGAATGTTCCCTTGAATGGAATATCCAATCCCTGTTCCCGGTTCGATGCCTCCAATATGATTGGAGAAGTGTCCATTGGACCCTCCGGACCATCCGGCTGTGGTAAGGGTACTTCCGTCAAACCCAACCACTCCATATTGTCTACTGGCGCTACCGCCATCTGAAGCGACAACGAAATCCATGATTTCTTGTGGTGTGTCTCCGGCGAGCATTCTAGTTCGGGCTGTGGCTTGGGTTCCTGCATTGTAAGATGCCTGGGAATTAATTCCACCCAAGATGTTCCCGCTTCCGTCAAGAATAAGATCGTTTAGGAAGTCGATCCCACCATTAAAACCAACACAACTACAGCCGGCTCCACCGACTACTCCCGTAGCGGGATCAAAGGCAACAATAGAAAAGGTGTCTCCTTCATGATCTCTCGAAGTATCATGATTTCGAGCGATTTCTTCCTTAGGAAGGGTGTTTTCCGCTGCAATGATTGGTTTGTCTGCATCTTTTTCCGAAAGATGAAAATAGATCGATAAGCCTGCAAAGGCAACGATCATTGTAAGAACTATAATATTAGTTTGGGGTCTGAAGTTCTTTTTCATAAAATTTAATTGTAGGTTAAGTACTATGATGATTTTGGGTTATTCTTCGATTACTGCTGCATTACGAGTGATATCGTCATGGAACCTCTTTGTGCATCGTTCACTCCGTTAGCGCCACTGTATCCACTGGTATCCTTTCCAAACCAGCCAGTGTCCACACCATTGGCTCTCCATTCTCTTCCCTGGAGTTTGAATCGATAGGTATTTCCAGCATCCAACTCTACGTTTAAGACAATGGTTCCGGCTTGTGCCAAGTTATAAAAGTTGGTTCCGTCTATATCCTTGGAGGAGGAAGTAAGATAGGTTTCCTTAATATTCACAAAGGATCCACTGTTGGTAGATTGTACTATACGCAATGAACCTTGTGTGGCACCATCTCCTGAAGCTCCTCCTGTACGATCTCCTGCAGACATGTAGCCTTTAGCAATAATTTGGTAAGTTCCAGAAAAAGGAATAGTGAGCGTACCCGTATCCAGTCCGGGAAGGTCTACGGAAACCGAAGCAAAAGTGGAGGCGCGTACCTCGGCACTCTGTTCATACTTTAAACTGTAGCCTTCTGTAAATAGTCGTCTCCAGGAAGCACCGTCCCAATAATAGAATCCTGGGGTGATTTTCGCTGAACCTGAAGCCACGGTGTTCGTATTGTAGACCATAACGCCTGTAGTCGCAGAGGGAACCGTAGAAGTGTCATCGGTTCCGGTCAAGGTAACTCTTGGCATCAAGAATCCCTTGTCGGTACTGCTCACGTCCAAAACAGCTCCATTGGCTGGCGTAGTGGTATTAATTCCTATTTGCGCGTTCATCGTAACGCCTCCGAATAAAAGCAGGGCGAAACTCAGGATGGCCGTTGTATGTAATTTTAGTTTCATAGGATTTGGGTTTTAATGTTCTCTATCAAAATGAAAGAGGGGGTGCTGTATACTTCTTATGTTGTTCGTTAAAATTGACGTAACATCGTAATAGTCATATAGTTGTCCTGGCAGTTCGGGTCTCCACCACTATTACCGTTGTAATAACTAGAGTCAATTCCCCATACGCCATATCCGTTACCGTATCTGCTCGATAAGAAGGTATTGTAGGTGTTGTCTTCATCCCATTCTCTGGCGCGAACCGTAAAGTCGTAAGTGGTTCCTGCCTGTAGGTCTACATTGTGAATGATCAAGCCATTCTGTCCCAAGGCATGGAAAACCGAACTTCCGGTTCCAATTTGCTTAGAGGTAGAAGTAAGCCACGTTTCGGCAACTTTGGTACCATCGATTTCTAGCCAGACCGAAGCCGATCCAACGCCGGGATCGGGGCTTGTGTTACGCAATCCTGCTGCATAATAGCAAACAATGATGACTTGGTAGGTCCCTGTGTATGGTGGGATAATCTCCTGGTCTAGTCCTGGTAAGGTGTAACTGGTAGATTGATTGGCTGCCTTCACACCTTCCGATTGAAAGAACTGCTCAGAGTATCCCTGATTATAGACTCGGATCCATTCGCTTCCATCCCAGAAATACATTCCCTCGGATACCGTATTGTTTCCTGTTCCTGCCGTAGCGGTATTATACACCCAAAGCCCCTCAACAGAACTGGGTATAATGGTCGTAACATCGTCTCTTCCGGTTAGGGCTACTCTCGGTAAGAGAACCCCCTTATCATCACTATCTACCTGGAAAATGGCACCGTTGTCCACGGTGGTGGTTCCTATAGCAACCTGCGCTTCCAGCGTAAATGAACTGCAAGCCAAATGAAAGAGGAATATAAAAGATCGTAGTTGTATTTTCATAACGTAGGTTTTGGGATTATGGAAAATTGGGCTGTAATGTGATTATTGCTGTCTTACCAGGCAAACGGTCATAGAACCACGTTGGCCGTCGTTTACTCCCGACGCCCCGGTGTAACCGCTAGTATCTGCGCCGTACGCGCCGTCCTGAACACCTTCTGTATGCCACTGTCTGCCGGCTACCTTGAATTGATAATTATTCACCACGTCCAATTCTACCGTATATACCATGGTACAGGCTTGTCCAAGGCTATAAAAGTTGGAACCTCCGGCAATGTCCTTCGAAGAAGAAGTAATAAACCCTTCATCCAGTTTGGTAAAAGTTCCCGAGGAATTGGTGTCCATCCAAAGACTAATAGAGGCCGTGGCCGCGCCATCTCCTGAAGTACCTCCTGTGATACTACCTGCAGCATAGTATCCGGTAACTACTATCTGATAAACTCCACTAAAGGGGATATTTATAACCCCTGTGTCAAGACCGGTAAGGTCGGTATAAATTGTTGAATTGGAATTGGCCGCAACTTCTGCAGATTGTTCATATAATAAGGTGTATCCTTGGTTGTATAAACGTCTCCATTGTACCCCACTCCAAAAGTAGAATCCTGGAGTTACCTGGACGGCGAGGGCCCCAGCAATGACCGTGTTGTATACCATTAATCCGGTGGTGGCGGAGGGTGTGATGGTGGTGATATCGTCAGTCCCTGTAAGTGCTACACGGGGTATCAGAAAACCTTTGTTGGGATGCGTAATATCAAGAGCTGCTCCGGCCGCAGGAGTCGTAGTATTGATACCTACTTGTTGCTGCGAGAAAAGCGAGGCTGTACTACACAAAAAAACGCAGCAGAAAATAACCACTGCAGGCAAGTAATAAGTCTTCATAGATTTGGGCTTTACTAATTGACATAACAAGTTTACAGAAAAAACTCCTTATATATCGTTGAAAATCAAATTATTTCGATGAAATGCACAAAAAATCGCTAAAAGTAGGTCTTGACCTACAAAATTTAAGAAAAAATGAGCATGTTTTTAAGGTCGCTACGTGTAAACACTTAGGGGTCAAAATGTTAAAAATTTTAACAAAAGTATCGGTTTAAGTAATCTAATTTCGATGTTTAACCCGGAATTTCTCCTCTTAAACTAATATTTATGATGTCATTATGATGTCACTTTTTTTCTATTAAAGATGACATTTATCGATCTTTCCAAGTACAATTTTACTGCTGGCGAACTAAACATATGGTCATAGAACCTCGTTGGCCGTCATTTACGCCGGCTGAGCCGGTATATCCATTCGTGTCTATACCATAGGTGCCATTTTGAACACCTTCTGTATGCCACTGTCTTCCGGCGACCTTGAATTGGTACGAATTAACAACATCTAACTCAACGGTGTAAATCATGGTACATGCCTGGCCGAGACTATAAAAATTGGAGCCTCCCGCAATATCTTTGGAGGAAGAAGTGATAAACCCTTCATCCAGTTTGGTAAAAGTTCCTGAGGAGTTGGTGTCCATCCAAAGACTTATGGAGGCCGTTGCCGCCCCATCTCCGGAAATACCTCCTGTGATGCTACCTGCCGCATAATACCCGGTAACGACTATTTGATAAATGCCGCTAAAGGGAATATTGATGGTGCCGGTATCCAATCCGGTAAGGTCCGTATAAACGGTGCTGCTGCCAACGGCATTATTTTGGGCAGTTTGCTCATATAACAAGGTATACCCCTGATTATATAAACGTCTCCACTGTACCCCGCTCCAGTAATAGAAACCTGGGGTTACTTGCACAGCCAGGGCTCCAGCGATTACCGTGTTATATACCATGAGTCCCGTAGTAGCAGAGGGGGTAATGGTGGTGATATCATCGGTTCCAGTAAGTTCTACACGGGGTATGAGAAGACCTTTATTGGCGTGTGTAATGTCAAGGGCCGCTCCCGCAGCAGGTGTAGATGTATTTATCCCAACCTGTTGCGCCAAAAGCGTATTAGAACTAAAATAAATTGTGCAGCAGCAAATAACCACTGCATAGAGGTAATTTGTCTTCATAGATTTGGGCTTTACATGTTAACGAATCAATGTTAATAAAAAACAAGTCATAACTCGTTGAAAATCAGATTTTTTCGATGAAATACACCTTTTTTAACAAAAATAGGTGCCTTTTTGGTGATTTTGTACGAGCAAACACTTAGTAATCAACGATTTAATTTCTAATATTCGCTATGCAAGGATCCATGAAACAAAGATGAAAGGTTTTAAGGTAACTATTCATCTCTTTTAGACTACTTCCATCTGTAAATTCAGTCTGGTAAATAGTGCTACATTTGACTGAAATTTTAAACGAAAGTCATTTGCTTTTTCCGAACTACCATCCTGAAATTCAAAAAATCGAATCTCAGTTACTGAAAAATAGCGGGTATCATTTAGCTATGTTACGGGAAGACCGTATTCATACTACAGTATCGGGGAATAAATTCAGAAAATTGAAATATAACCTGTTGAGGGCGTCCGAAACAGGTCGGCAAAAGCTGCTCACTTTTGGCGGGGCATTTTCAAATCACATAGCGGCGGTGGCTGCCGCTGGTAAGGAATTCGGGTTTGAAACTATTGGGGTAATTCGCGGCGAGGAGCTGGAGGCCGGAGTCTCCAGGAACACTACGCTCAATTTTGCGCAACAACAGGGCATGGTACTTCACTTTGTGAGTAGAGAAGATTATCGAAAGAAAGAGATGCCGGTCTTCATAGATGGATTGAAGAACCTTTTTGGGGATTTCTACTTGCTGCCGGAAGGAGGCACTAATACCTTGGCCGTTCAAGGGTGCGAAGAGATGCTGACACCCGAAACCGTTACATTCGATTACCTCTGTGTTCCGGTGGGCACCGGAGGGACGATCTCTGGGTTGGTGAAGGCTTCGGAAGAGCATCAAACCGTCATTGGATTTTCCGCTTTGAAAGGCAATTTTCAAACTTCCGAAGTAGAAAAACACTGCGTTCGTAGCAACTTCAGAATTACAGATGACTATTGTTTTGGAGGTTATGCTAAAATAGATTCCGGTTTAGTGCGTTTTATCAATGACTTTAAAAATACACATGGTATTCCTCTGGATCCTGTATACACGGGTAAGATGATGTACGGAATTATGGAGATGGTCAAAAACAAAGAATTCAAAGAAAATAGCCGTATTTTAGCAGTTCATACCGGAGGTCTTCAGGGAATTCATGGTATGAATGAACTATTAAAAAGAAAAAATCTACCTCAAATAGAATAAGATGAATCCTCGTATTATCCCTTTTTTATTGGTCCTAGCCCTTTTCTTTCACAGCTGTAAGTCGAAGAAGGTGACGGTGTCGTCCAAGAAGTCTTCTAACGTTGAAAAGGTAATTATTGGAGATTCGGACACGAAAGAAGTAAAAGAGAATGAAAAAGAGGTGCCAAACACCATTGTAAAGGCTCCCCCAAAGAATGCAAGCTATGCCGAGGTGGTGTCCACCTATATTGATAACTACAGCCAGATTGCTAAAGAGGAGATGCTTCAATATGGAATTCCTGCCAGTATTACCCTTGCACAGGGAATCTTAGAAAGTGGTGCCGGAGAAGGTGAGCTCACGCGGAAGGCTAATAATCACTTCGGAATTAAATGCCATTCGAGTTGGACCGGTGAACGCGTCTATCACGATGACGATGAGAAGGGCGAGTGTTTTAGAAAATACAGAGACCCCAAATATTCGTTCAGAGATCATTCCCTTTTTCTAACAGGAAGGAGTCGCTATCAGGATCTTTTTACATTGAAAAAACGCGATTATAGAGGTTGGGCCAAGGGTCTGAAGAAAGCGGGTTACGCTACAGATCCAAAATATCCCAATAAGCTTATCAGTATCATTGAACGTTACAACTTAACACAATATGATGATGAGGTTCTGGGAGGGACCGTTCAGATAAGCAGTTTGGACGAATCCAAGATTAGCACCTATACTGTGCAAAAGGGAGATACTTTGTATAGTATTTCTCGCCGCTACAATATGACCGTGGAAACGTTAAAAGAGTATAATGGTCTTCAATCTAGTGATATTTCCGTTGGTCAAGTATTATATTTGCATCCTGTAAAAGGACGTTAATTATTCCTATGATTTATCAAAGAAGTAGTGCCTTGTTCGCCCAGGCACAAAAAGTGATTCCCGGAGGGGTGAATTCACCAGTACGAGCGTTTAAAGCCGTTGGAGGAGATCCTATTTATGTGGAAAAGGCGTCGGGTGCATATCTCTATGATGCCGATGGCAATAGGCTTATAGATTATATCAATTCCTGGGGTCCCATGATTCTGGGCCACGCCTTTCAACCCGTGCTGGATGCCGTTATAGAGAAAGCTAAAAAGGGGACCTCGTTTGGAATGCCCACAGAGATCGAAACGCAAATTGCTGCATTGGCGGTTTCCATGGTTCCTAACATCGATAAGATACGATTCGTAAATAGTGGTACCGAAGCCTGTATGAGCGCAGTTCGATTAGCACGAGGGTATACCCAGAAAGACAAGATTATAAAATTTGCCGGATGTTACCACGGCCACAGTGATTCCTTTTTAATACAGGCGGGAAGTGGCGCTGTTACTTTTGGTGCCCCAAACAGCCCAGGTGTAACAGCAGGAACTGCTAAAGACACCTTGCTGGCTCGCTATAACGATCTGGATCATGTGGCGGAGATCATTTCCCAATATCCGGGAGAGATTGCCTGTATTATTTTAGAACCTGTAGCAGGCAATATGGGTTGTATTCCACCGATTCCAGGATTTTTGGAAGGCCTTCGGGAGTTGTGTGATGTCCACGATATTTTATTGATTTTCGATGAAGTGATGACTGGATTCCGTTTGGCAAAAGGAGGGGTGCAGGAACTTCTGGGGGTAGATGCCGATATTGTGACCTTTGGAAAGGTAATAGGTGGGGGACTTCCCGTGGGAGCCTTTGCAGCTCGTTCAGCCATAATGGACCACCTTGCACCACAAGGACCTGTGTACCAGGCAGGGACCTTGAGCGGAAATCCCTTGGCTATGGCCGCTGGATTGGCGATGCTTACCGAGTTGAACGATCGTCCGGAAATTTTTACCAGCATTCATGACAAAACCGCCTATCTCCATGAGGGCTTTGCCAAGGTGCTAACCGCAAATGGGGTGCCTCATACCATTAATAGGTTGGGTTCAATGATTTCCATACATTTTTCTGAAACGCCTGTAACCAATTTCGATACGGCGGCGCATGCAGCGGCTGGAGATGCTTTCAAGAAGTTCTTTCACGGAATGTTGAAGCAGGGAGTGTACATTGCTCCGAGTGCCTATGAAAGCTGGTTTATTTGTGAGGCTCTGTCTCCGGCAGACCTGGATCTTACCATTGAAGCATGCGATAAAGCCTCTAAGGATATAGCATAAAAAAAGGCGCCAATTAGGCGCCTTTTCTCTATTCGATTTCTATTATTGTTCCCGTAAGGTAAGCCACTTTTTATATTGGGCGTCTGTTA
>JBCBDM010000157.1:0-9134 GCA_038529705.1 Bacteroidota bacterium | reverse complement strand
CAGCAAGAACTATTTGAAGAGATGAAGGTGCTTTCCTCAAATGGATTGGAAATTCAGATCGATGCTTCTGCCTGGTATCAGCCTGTATACGGTCAGCTTGGAAATTTACATCAAACCCTTGGAGAAAATTACGTACAACGGGTCATCATGCCGGCCATACGCTCGGCAGCGAGAAGCGTTGTGGGAAGATATACTCCGGAGCAACTGTATAGCAGCAAACGAGATGCGATTCAGGATGAGATATTTACAGAGACTAAAAAGATTCTTGATAAGCAGTTTGTACAGCTCAACGAAGTCCTTGTTCGTGATGTGACCCTACCCAATACGATTAAGGATGCCATCGAACGAAAACTAAAGCAGGAACAGGAATCACTGGAATATGAATTTAGATTGGTGACGGCTCAGAAAGAAGCCGAGAAACAACGAATAGAAGCACAGGGTAAAGCCGATGCCAACCGCATTCTTAGTGCATCGTTAACAGACAAAATCCTTCAAGATAAGGGGATTGAAGCTACTTTGAAACTTTCTGAATCACCTAACTCTAAGGTGGTTATTGTGGGTTCCGGCGATAGTGGTCTCCCTCTTATATTAGGAAACAACTAGAATGCAAGACCCTGAAATTGTAACCGCTCCTAACCGGGCGGTTTTTTTATACGTATCTGTCTTTATTCGGCAATAAAATGTATTTTTGAACTTGAAAATTACAAACAGCATCCTATGAAAAAATTATTTTTTTTGGCAATTACACTTTTTAGCCTCTATGGAGTTCAGGCGCAAGGTTTTGGTATTGGACTCTCCGGAGGATACCTATCAGAGTTAGATGGTTTTGGTGGAAGTTTAGACCTTATTTATGAGCTCGATGAGAAATGGGGAGTGAATGGAACTTTTACTTTCGCCACGGCAGACGAAACGGGTTTTCGAACCAAGTGGACCATACTTGATCTCAATGCCAGATATAAAGTCTATGATGAGTTTTACTTGTTGGCCGGAGGTGAATATATAAGTGCGAATATCAGGGAGTTAGGCCTTGGAGGTGGAAATCCAATTGGAGGTGGAGCAGAAACAGATACGAGCGATTTTGGTATCAATGCCGGAACGGGATATAAATATAATTTAGCCGATAATGTGAATATTTTCGCTGAAGTTAAATACGTTTTCCTGGACCAAGGATACGTACACGGTAAATTAGGTATCTTGTTCGACTTATAGTAAAGTAGATCGCAACATATATAAGCGGAAGTTTTCTTCCGCTTTTTTTATTCTATATTTGAAAAATGAACATTATAATCATCAACGGACCTAATCTCAATCTGCTTGGAAAGCGAGAGAAATCAATATATGGAGACCTATCCTTTGAAGATTTCTTTGAGATATTATGTCAAAAATTTCCGGACGTTCAACTGGAGTATTTTCAGTCTAATATTGAAGGAGAGCTTATCGACAAGATTCAGGAAGTTGGTTTTTCTTATCACGGTATTGTACTGAATGCCGCCGCTTATACGCACACTTCGGTTGGAATAGGGGATGCCGTAAAGGCCATTGATACACCTGTAGTTGAAGTCCACATTTCCAATACGTTTGCAAGAGAAGAATTTAGGCATCATTCCTACATTTCTGCCGGAGCTAAAGGAATCGTTTTAGGTTTTGGACTTCAGAGTTATGAACTAGCCATACAGAGCTTCATTTCAAAATAGTCTTTATCTATGCTACTAAAAAAAATCTGGATATCCATTTTTCTTTGTCTTGGCGTTTCAACCTTACTAAATGCCCAAATCGACCTCGGCGTAAAAGGAGGTCTTAATCTCACTTTCTTTAACGAGAATCAACAACAATTTGGGCAGGATGCCACTGCCGAAGTCGGTTATTTTGGTGGGTTGTTTCTGGATGTTCCCATAAACGAACGTTTTCATATACAACCGGAATTGCTATATAAAGGCGTGGGGGAGTTTCAATTTCTGAATGCTCCCATTTATGCCGAATACTACGTTGCAAACAATGTAAGCCTATTGGTAGGGCCCAGTTTGAATTATTTCTTCGATTTTTTCACCAATAAGTTTAAAGTAAGAGCAGATATCAGTGCCGCCTATCATTTCTCTGAAGCTTTTGAAGCCAACTTAAAATACACCCTTGGTCTTGAAGAATTGTCACCCAACGTACTTTTCCTGGGTGTAGGTGTTAGTCTATAAAAAAATGCGACCCAAAAAATATCTGAGTCGCATCATTTATCTCGTACCATTGACCCTTCTACAGGTGAATCACTTCATCGTAGGCGTCGGCTACAGCTTCCATAACCGCTTCACTCATGGTAGGGTGAGGGTGGATAGCCTTTAAGACCTCATGGCCTGTTGTTTCCAATTTTCTGGCTACTACGGCCTCAGCAATCATATCGGTAACTCCGGCTCCAATCATGTGACATCCTAACCATTCTCCGTATTTCGCATCGAAGATCACCTTAACAAATCCATCTTTCGCACCGGAAGCACTCGCTTTTCCACTAGCAGAGAAAGGAAACTTTCCGATCTTCAGTTCGTATCCGGCTTCTTTAGCCTGCTTTTCTGTCATACCTACGCTGGCAATTTCGGGCGATGTATAGGTACATCCGGGAATATTTCCGTAATCGATAGGTTCTACATGCATCCCTGCTATCTTTTCAACACAAAGAATACCTTCGGCCGAAGCAACATGGGCTAGCGCTGGTCCAGGAGTTACATCTCCTATGGCGTAATATCCTGGAATATTCGTCTGACACCAGTCATTTACAATAATCTTTCCCCGATCCTGGACAATACCTACATCTTCCAATCCAATTCCTTCGATATTTGTAGCGATTCCAACCGCAGATAACAGTACATCGGCTTCGATAACTTCTTCGCCTTTCTTCGTCTTTACGGTTGCTTTTACACCTTTCCCTGAAGTATCCACACTTAATACTTCGGAATTGGTCATTACTTTGATCCCGGACTTCTTAAAGATTCTTTCGAACTGTTTTGAAACTTCTTCATCCTCCAGCGGAACAAGGTTAGGCAGGAACTCTACGATGGTAACCTCGGTACCCATAGAGTTATAAAAATTGGAGAACTCAACACCTATAGCACCACTCCCCACAACAATCATGCTTTTGGGTTGCTTCGGTAAGGTCATAGCTTCTCTATAACCAATAACCTTCTTTCCGTCCTGCGGTAGGCTTGGTAGTTCACGAGAACGAGCCCCTGTAGCAATAATAATGTGATCTGCGCTGTACTCTTTCCCATCAACTTCAACTTTTTTTCCGGCTTTCAGCTTTCCAAAGCCATTGATCACATCTATCTTATTCTTCTTCATTAAAAACTGAACGCCTTTGCTCATTCCATCGGCAACACCACGACTTCGTTCTATTACCTTTCCAAAGTCTTTGTCGGCACCTTTTACAACCAGGCCATAATCTTCGGCGTGCTTCAAATATTCAAATACCTGAGCACTTTTGAGCAATGCTTTGGTTGGGATACATCCCCAATTCAGACAAACACCTCCAAGACTTTCTTTTTCAACGACCGCTGTTTTGAAACCTAATTGAGAAGCTCGGATCGCAGTAACGTATCCGCCGGGTCCACTTCCTAGAACTATGATATCGTATTTACTCATTTTTTAATGGAATTGACTTGTTTTTTGAAGTAGCGAATTTACGAAATAAAAAGCATCTAAAATGCAAGCCTAAATAACAAAGTTCCAAATTTCAGAAGCCTATCACTTCTGAAACCCGGAACTTTCAATATTGATTAATTTCTAAGCTACACCCTAACAAAAACAAATCCTCGGCGGGTCTTTCTATAGTGCTTGCCATTCCATTTGTAATAACGTTTTCCATTGATCCTTACCACCGTATGATTTCTAGGGGCTTGTTTTATATATACTACTTTGGTAGTGGCCGGGGTAGTAGTTACGACCCGGGTAGCACAAGAGGTAAGCATAAGACCTACCATAGCGAGTAAAAAAAGATACTTTTTCATGATCGAAAATTTAAGAGTGAATACTCTTTGGACTGAAAAAGTATCTAATGGTTTAATTATTTGTCTGTAAAATCCACAGAAAGCGAATTAACGCAGTATCGCTGACCTGTTTGAGTAGGGCCGTCGTCAAAGACATGACCTAAATGGCTTCCGCAATTTGCACATAAAATTTCTGTACGGATCATTCCATGAGACGTGTCTTTCACATATTCTACAGATCCCTCGATAGATTCATCAAAAGAAGGCCATCCGCAGCCACTATCGAATTTACTATTACTCTCAAACAAAGGCGTAGAACAAGCTCCACATTGATAGGTTCCGTCGTCTGCCTTGAGGTTGTATTTTCCCGAAAAAGGTCGTTCTGTACCTTTAAGCCTAAGGATACGATAACGTTCTTCACCAAGTTCCGATAACCATTCTTCTTCGGTCTTTTGGACAGGATATTTCTTACTCATTATCTGGTATGAATTGTAAAGATACTCCATTGATGCAATGGCGTTTGCCTGTGGTTTGACTCGGTCCATCATTAAAAACATGGCCCAGGTGCCCTCCACAGGTGGCGCAATGCTCTTCCGTGCGCGCATAACCAATTTTGTAGTCTGTTGAAAATTCCACATTACCCTTTATCTCCCGGTCAAAACTCGGCCAGCCGGTTCCGCTGTCAAACTTGTGTTCACTCTTAAATAAGGGAGTATTGCAAGCAGCGCACACATAAGTCCCCTTACTATAGTTCTTGTTCAAGTCGCTAGAGAAGGGGCGTTCAGTACCTGCCTCACGGAGTACGTAAAACTGCTTTTCGGTGAGTTGAGCCCTCCATTCTGCTTCGGTTTTTGTCACAGGATATACCTTGGCTTCTTTTTCATCTTGTGCTTTGCTATTACAACTAAATAATACCAAACTTACAAGTAACAAACTCAATTTTCTCATAGGGGAAATTTAATTACCTAAAAATACGAAATCATCGGAATTCATCAGCTGTTCCATGGTTAGATTTGCGTCGGCAAATTCGGAAGGAACCACTGCGATTCGGAATATTTGGTCGTTGGTAAACTGATTTCCTAACGTACCGAGATCCACATCTCCTTGTAAGAATAAAAGTACATCAATAAAAGAATGATTAAAGGTGTACTGGAAAGATCCACCAGTATCCAGGTAAATGGTTTGTGGAAGCGGACTCCATACATCCAGAGTTCCCCCATTACCATCATCAACCACATCTTCCAGCCAATAAACCAGTATGGCGTCGCTTTCAAACACTTCAACACTTGAGGGAATAGTAACGAGTTGTCTAAAATCGTTTCCAACAGTGAAATCCACGGTAACCTCAAAAACCTGTCCCAGGATATTGATACCGGGTTCTCCTGGAGGTCCCGGGTCTCCTTCACAAGATGAAAAGATCAATGAACTACTAACTGCAAAGAATAAGAATAATTTTTTCATAGGATATAAATTTGATACGGGTTTAAACGAATCAAATTTCATTCCAGTTTTGTTTTCGACAAAAATTAAGTTTTAGTCGATTTCTGAAATACTTGCGCTTGTCACATCTTAAATTATATGGTTATATTTAACACGTAAATTCAATTCTATTACGATGAAATTTAAACAAACCATTTCTTTGCTTACTGTATTTGTTGTCTTATTGGGCTGTAGTACCAATCCATTCACGGGTAAAAAGACCCTGGCTTTGGTGCCAAATTCACAGCTGTTTCCCATGGCATTTCAACAATATGATCAATTCCTAAATGAAAATAAGGTGGTCACAGGTACCAGCGATGCGCAGATGATTACCAATATCGGTCAAAAAATATCTGTGGCATCCGAACGGTGGCTCACAGCCAATGGATATGGTGGATATTTAAAGGATTATGCCTGGGAATACAATTTGGTAGATGATCCTACGGTGAATGCTTGGTGTATGCCTGGAGGAAAGATCGTCTTTTACACTGGCATACTTCCCATTGCGGATGGGGAAGCGGGTATAGCAGCTATCATGGGGCATGAGGTGGCACATGCCTTGGCCAATCACGGGCAACAACGTATGAGTGCAGGACAGCTTCAGGCGTTAGGAGCGGTAGCCGGTAATGTTGCGTTGAGCAAAGACCCGAAAAATCAACAGATATTTAACCAGGCGTACGGAATAGGTTCTACGGTTGGGGTCATGTTACCCTTCAGTAGAAACCATGAAAGTGAAGCGGACCGAATAGGACTCACGCTTATGGCCATAGCTGGGTACGACCCGATTGAGGCGGCAGACCTTTGGAGACGAATGAAGGCAAATTCCGGAGGGCAGGCGCCGCCCGAATTTTTGAGTACTCACCCGTCTAGCGATACGCGGATTAAAAATATTACCGACTGGGCTCCCCAGGCGAAGGCCGAAGCCCGAAAATTCGGGGTAACCTCTTTTAAGAAATAACGTTTTTAATCTTTAATCATAGGCTGCTTCCTGGCAGCCTTTTTTTGTAACTATGGCAAACTTACCTAAAGGAAGTTCGAAATTACTGAATGCCTGGGCTTTTTATGACTGGGCTAACTCCGTGTACAGTCTGGTAATCGCGTCAGCAGTGTTTCCATTATTTTATGGAGCATTGTTCAGAATAGAGAACATTGAGAAGATCGATATTTTTGGGATGTCTATTGGAAGCAGTAATGTCATTTTTTTTAGTACTGCTTTGGCGTTTCTCATAGTTTCGATTATATCTCCAATACTCTCTGGTGTAGCAGATTACATTGGCAATAAAAAGGTTTTTCTCAAGTTTTTTTGTTATTTAGGAGCAGGGAGTACTATTGGACTTTATTGGTTTAGCCTTGATCATATTTATTTTGGTCTATTGCTGTATATTTTGGCACTCGTTGGGTTTTGGGCCAGTTTGGTGTTTTACAATTCATATTTACCCGACATAGCTTATGAAGATCAGCACGATCGAATTAGTGCAAAGGGATTCTCCATGGGGTATATTGGCAGTGTAATACTGTTAGTACTTTGCCTTGGGCTCATTCTAAGTCAAGAAGACGAAAACAAGGTTCAGATGATGCGGTGGTCTTTCGTACTTACCGGAGTTTGGTGGATTGGCTTCAGTCAATACACCTATTATTTCCTACCTAAAGGAAATAAAAACACTGGAGAATTCACAAGGGGCGTAATGCTAAACGGTTTCCATGAACTACGTTCCATTGTCAACGCTTTGAAATCTCAATACAAACTGAAGAAATACCTAATCGCTTTTTTCGTTTATAGTATGGCTGTTCAGACCGTGATGTTAGCGGCGGCTTATTTTGGGGAAAAAGAATTAGATTGGGGAAGTGATGGAGAAAGAACAACGGGCTTAATCGTAAGTATTCTCTTAATTCAGCTCATAGCAGTGGTAGGTGCTACTCTTACATCAAGACTTTCGGCTAAAGTAGGTAATATCAAAGCTCTTGTATATATAAATATCTTCTGGATTTTTCTTTGTGCATATGCGTATTTTATTACAACTCCCGTTCAATTTTATGTTGCGGCGGGGCTTGTTGGACTAGTTATGGGGGGAATTCAGTCATTGTCCCGTTCAACTTACGCTAAATTTCTGCCACCAACAGAAGACACAACATCATACTTTAGCTTCTATGATGTTGCCGAAAAGATAGGTATAATTATAGGTATGATCATATTTGCGGTAGTGGGTGAACTTACCGGGAGCATGAGATATCCAATAGTTTTTCTCATAATATTCTTTGTAATGGGGGTTATTTTGCTCCTACGAGTCCCTAAGACTTCAACGGATTGACAATTTTTCTTTATGTTTGCGTGTACCTAAACAAACTTACTTATATATGAAAAAGTCTCAATTTCTTAATTGGATGCTATGTGCCCTTATGGCATTCACATTCTCGTCTTGTGATAATGAGCCCTTAGAAGGACAATTCGTTGTGGGTGGTCAGGGAGAAAACGGACAATTTACTGCGCTTGTAGATGGTGTTGCTTTTGAAGCTACCAATGTCACGGCTACCCTTAGTGATGGAGTGCTCATTTTAACCGGAGTTGCAGACAACGGAAGCACGATAAATCTAAAAGTAACCGGTGCAGGGCCATGTACCTATAATTTAGGACTACTACTGAACCCAGGAAACTATTACCCTATAGGTCAAAATGATAACCCGTTTCTTTCTGTAAATATAGTGGGAGGCTTTGGCGTGATGGAAATCACCAATTATGATGCAGATGCCCAGTTGGTGTCGGGTACGTTTAGTTTTACAGGCGTAAGAGAAGTTACCGATAGTACGGGAACTACCTCGACGGAAACAGTAGAAGTAAGTAGTGGTGCATTTACCGATGTTAACTTTCAGTTGGTAAATGGTAGTGCTGCAGCCAGCGAATGTCCTTCGGGTGGTGGCTCCGGTGGAGGCGGTGGCGGAAGCGGAGGAGGATCAGATCCTGAAGCCAACTTCTTCGCATTGGTTAATGGAAACGAATTTGTGGATATTACGTTTACTGCCGAGCAACTCACAGTAGCAGGACAGGATATGGTAAAGCTATTTGCTACCGCAGATAATGGTGCCACCATGAGAATTGATATCCCTGAAGATCTCGGAGTTGGTACATTCCCATTTATGGACCCAATCTCCGATGGAACCAAGCTTATTGCTGTCTATACAACCACAGGAGGAGAGACCTATACTTCCGATGTGGGTTCAGGTTCAATCACTATTACCGAATTTGGTTCCGTTACGGGTAAATTGGCTGCAAATTTTGCTTTCCAAGGGACAGATCCTACGGATCCCGGAAATACCACGGTGTTCCAAATCACGGAAGGCGCATTCAATGTTGACTATATTGACGATTCCGGGACGGTGGAGAATTCGCTGAGCGCCGATATCGATGGAATAACCTATACTCCGTCTAGTATAGAAATTACGCAAAGTCCTGTTTCAGGGAATACCGTAATTTCCATTACGACGATCGATGATGTTACCAACCAAAGCTTAACGATATCATTCCCAATAGATATAGAGGCTGGAAGCTATGATATGTCCACTAGTCTGGTTGATGGTACCGAAAAAGTGGGATTGTATAACCCCAATATTGGCGGCTCCATCTTATTTGCATCCAGTCCGGGAACTCTCAACATTATTAGTTACGAATTAAGCAGTGGTATGGTGGAAGCTACC
>JBCBDM010000156.1:0-9151 GCA_038529705.1 Bacteroidota bacterium | reverse complement strand
AGTTCTATGTAAAGACCAATTGAAAATTCTGTACCTGTTGGCAAAACGGCTCATCGACCGTGGTAAAAGATCTGGGAGCTGCAAAACTACTCTCCGCACCATTGGCACAATTAGCCTTTACATAGAACTGATAAATAACTCCCGGCGATAAGCCCTGAAGTTCGATGGACTCATTAGAGGTGGTTAAGGTAGTCCCTGTTCCTAATTCAAATCCAACTTCTCCGTATTCGATGGTAAATGTGGCAACATTTTGACTGCCATCGGACCACAAAAGTATGGCCGAAGTGCCAGTTATGTTAATGACGTCCAGTGACGTAGGACTATTACAGACTGCATCGTTACTGTCATCTTCATTACATCCAATGAATACAACACAAAGGGCGATCCAAAGGTAGTTTTTAAAATATTTCATACGCTAAATTATGTGTCATTCTATTTAATTGTCTTTATCCGGCTTTCTTGTTTCCGCTCTAAGGGTTCGGTGGCATGATAGCCTCTGCCACAACAGGACCTGCATATTCGCTAAATGCCGTGCCGCAAACTTTTCGAACGTAGACGTCCTGGGGAACCCCAAAAGGGACATTCTCCAGAATGAAGCCATTATTGGTAAGTTGAAGTACTGTACCACTTCCCAAGTTGAAACCTTCCGCTCCATATTCAACTTCCCATTCCCGTGGGGTAGCATTGTCCCAATTTATTATTCTCCAGCCCTCTGCCGTTACCCCAATAGACACGTTAAGTCCGGTAGGAATATTGCAGGTTTCCTGAACGGGATCATTAGTATCGTCGTCTCCGGAACAGGAAACTACAAATAGCGTAAGGAGTATCACAAGGCTAATTCTGAACATGACTATGTATGATGGGATTATTTTACGGAAGACTTAGACTTAGCCAATTCATTTCTTTCGATCTTATGATCCGGACGGGTCCATTTTGGTTTTTCGCCTAGCGCCTCGAATTTAGAATCTTTGGCCTCCACCGTTTCAGGTTGTGCTTTCTTAACAAAGGGCTTCATGGGTTCCAAGCCTAACAGTTTGAACATTTCCATATCCTCATTGACATCGGGATTGGGAGTGGTGAGCAACTTATCTCCTGCGAAGATAGAGTTAGCTCCGGCGAAGAAACACATGGCCTGACCTTCACGGCTCATTTCCGTTCTTCCGGCGGAAAGACGCACCTGGGTTTGTGGCATCACGATCCGGGTAGTGGCCACCATTCGGATCATTTCCCAAATAGAGATAGGTTCTTGCTCTTCCAAGGGAGTTCCCTCTACGGCCACCAGAGCATTGATGGGTACTGATTCGGGTTGAGGGCTCAGTGAAGCGAGGGCTACAAGCATTCCGGCACGATCTTCCACGGCTTCTCCCATTCCTATGATTCCTCCACTACACACGGTAACATTGGTTTTTCTAACATTTCCAATGGTATCCAAACGATCCTGATACGCACGGGTAGAAATAACATCTTTATAGTAATCTTCGGAAGTATCCAAGTTGTGATTGTAAGCGTACAACCCTGCCTCTGCCAATCGCTGTGCCTGATTCTCGGTGATCATCCCAAGCGTACAACAAACTTCCATATCCAGCTTATTAATAGTACGAACCATTTCCAATACCTGGTCGAATTCTTCCCCATCTTTCACATTTCTCCAGGCAGCTCCCATACACACTCTGGAACTTCCTGACGCTTTTGCACGAAGCGCCTGAGCCTTTACATGCTGTACGGTCATCAAATCATTTCCTTCGATATCCGTATGGTAGCGAGCGGCTTGCGGACAGTATCCGCAGTCTTCGGGACAGCCTCCGGTTTTGATAGAAAGCAAGGTAGAAACCTGTACCTGATTGGGATTGTGAAACTCACGATGTACCGTTGCTGCCTGATACAGTAACTCCATCATGGGTTGATTATAAATGGCTAAAATCTCTTCTTTGGTCCAGTCGTGTTTTATACTACTCATCCTTCGGCTTTCAAATGGTTAAAACCTACGAGCCAACTTACGCTCGTAGTTTTTGTGTTAATTTTTGGATTACAAATTTACTATTCTTCTTCCGAAATGTCTTCGGCATCTACAATTTCTTTTCCCTTTAAATAGTCGGGTAATTGCATTCCTGCCATATTGAACATTTCCTGAAGAGGAGGAACCGATTTATACATTCCAGAAATGAAATTGGACGTTGAAGTCTTTCCATCTTTGGCACTGCCATTTTCCCAAACGGTCACCTTATCGATCTTGATATTCTTGATCGCCTCTGTCTGAAGCTTCACTAACTCCGGTAATTTATCGGCTATTAATAAAAGTACGGCATCTTTCGAATTATTCCCTGCAGCCTGAACGATCTTATCCAAACCTTCTGCTTGCTTGGTTAGTACTTCGAAAATTCCCTGGGCTTCCGCCTGCGCTTTGAAAAGAATTGCATCTGCCTCCCCTTTCGCCTGACGCCTGATCTTCTCCGCTTCGGCTTCGGCATCAATCTCTACCTTCTTCTTGTCGATCTCGGCCGGTACAATGATATCGGCTAATTGAGTGCTTCGCTCTCTCTCGGCACGAGTCATTTCCGCTTCCTTTTCAGCGATGTAGGACTCCTCCAATGCCTTCGCTGCCTGAACTTTCTCGGAAGCAATGGCAATACGCTCTGCTTCTGCTTCTTTTTGACGACGCTTGGCATTCGAATTGGCCACTTCAATCTGGGCGGTGTTCTCACCATCTACCGCTTTTGCATTCGCTGCGGCTACTTGAGTTCTTTCATCTTGTACTGCATTGGCTTCTCCAATAGATCCGTCTCTGTTCTTTTCTGCCACCGATTTTCTCGCAGCATTGATGGCATGAGCAGCCGCTTCCTTACCCAATGCTTCAATATATCCGGACTCATCGACTATATCCGTAATATTCACGTTGATCAACTTAAGACCCACCTTCTTCAATTCAGATTCCACACTGGCCGAAATGTTACTAAGGAACTTATCTCTGTCTGAATTGATCTCCTCAATATCCATAGAAGCTACCACCAAACGGAGCTGTCCAAAGATGATCTCCATCGCTAGTTCCTGGATTTCCTGCTGCCCCAATCCTAATAGGCGTTCTGCAGCATTCTGCATGATACCTGGTTCTGTAGACACCCCGATCGTGAATCGGGAAGGTACATTTACACGTATATTCTGCTTACTCAAAGCATTGATGAGATTCACTTCAATGGAAATTGGAGTTAGATCCAAAAATTCGTAGTCCTGAACCACTGGCCATATAAAGGCAGCCCCTCCGTGAATACATTTGGCAGAATTGCCGCTTCCCACCTTTCCGTAGACCACGAGAATCCTATCCGAAGGACATCGCTTATACCTGCGAATAAAGGTGATGATAATTATAAAGATGAATAAAATGGCAAAGCCAATGGCTGCAAATCCAGCGAGGCCTTCCAATTGTAATGGTAGTGTATACATATTAGTTAGTGTGTTTATTTACGATTAATATTCCATTCTGTGTTACTTGGGTAACGGTGACCACATCTCCCTGTTTAAGATCTGTGTCTTCGTCCGTGAGTGCCTCCAATTCTCTTAGCGCACCTTGCACCGTAATTTGGACCTTGCCAATTCTCGAACGATTAGCACCTATGGTGAGATATACTTCCCCCACACCATTCAAAGCATTCTTCAATTTCAAGGAACCACTGTGGGTAAGTTTACTTAAATAATAGAAAAGAGAAGCCATAGCCAACATCATCATTAATCCACAGGCAACGGAGATGGCAATGGTCATACCTTTGGACATTCCTTCGGCCATACATGCAATGCCCGTCCACCCGAAGATGGTAAAAAAGCCCATGAGGTTCTTAAAAGATAAAAATTGAAAACCAATTCCAGAATCGCCATCTACTTCGGCATCCACGTCTCCTATATCGTCTACTTCACCTCCAATAAAGGTGAGTACCAGTAAAACAAGGAAGATCGCTGAGGACACGAGTGCTGTAACCCAGTAGACTTTTTCGAAAGTAGATAACGCAGAAAACCATTCGCCCATAGTTTATAGATTTAAAATGTTAGAAGAAAGATACTAACTTTTTACAGCCACCAAAGGGTGACATTCACTATTTTGTCACAAGGATACTAACAGCGTTCCCCCCAAAACCAACTGCATTCACCATGACAGTTTTCAAGTGTTGTATGTCACCTCCGTGACTACCGTAAAAAGGATTGAAAATCAATTTGTTGTGTTGCAACATGAGTACGGCCATTTCCATACTCATCATACCTGAAGCTCCAAAGGTATGCCCAACAAGGTATTTATTTGTCGTCAATGCAGGCAGTTTGTTACGAAAGACCTCTTGTATAGCGTTGAATTCGGCACAATCACCTTTTACAGTTCCCGGGGCATGCATAATGACCGCATCTACCGTTTCGAGTCCTGCGCTGTCCAACGCCCTTTGCATGGAACGCTGAAAACAGTCGGCATTTTTAGAAATGGAACTGTTGTGCTCCAAAGGCTCGGAAGCAAAACCGTATCCTAAAATCACGGCCTGGGTTCTTTCGGAAATACCCTTTTCCAAAACAGCAACGGCAGCCCCTTCTCCCAGGACCATGGTATTCCTCTTTTTATCGAACAACATCGATTCACAGGGGAACTCGCCTTTAGCATGTGAATATAATTTCAGTGCCTCCATCTGGGCTATTGTAAAAGGAGTAATGGCAGCTTCACTTCCACCCACCAAAAAAACGTCCGCCATATCGGCTTTCAACCATGCGATTCCATTAAGCACAGCGTGCAGGGCTGTAGAGCAGGTTACCGAATGCCCAATATGAACACCGTCTATACCCAAATCCTGACCTACCCAGGAAGAAATATTCCCCAAAGTAGTGGTGGGTGAAGTATAAGGTGACACCTTTCTGGTTTTCTGAAATTGAGTGTGATATTTTTCAAATAGTTCGGTCGCTCCACGGGAAGAACCTATATTGATCCCAATCTGCTTTCCCTCAAAGTCACCAGGATTCATTGCCTTACGAGATGCGATCATTGCCATAAGAACAGACTTATCCAGGTTTTTATAGGAAGAATTGGAAGTGCGTAGTTGGGAAAGTTGTTGCTCTGCCTCTTCGCCCAAGGAGGCTATAGGTTTTGGTTCTCCGCTAAACTCCTTGATTTTGAATGAGGGAGTTCCTGAAAGATACCGCCGCCAAACTTCTTCTGTGGAGATCCCCAAAGGAGAAATGGAGGCAATACCGGAAATAGAAATAGGTGTTTGCAAGTTTTTTAGTAATTTGAAGCAAAAATAAGGGTTCTTGCCTTTGTAGGTGTAACTAACTAACGATTAAATGGAAGAAAATCCGGAAAGAAAAGGATGGTTCGGCAGAAACTGGAAATGGGCCGTGCCCGTAGGGTGCTTAGTGATCGTCATTATGTTTATTGTCCTTGTGGCGGGAGGAATATTTTGGGGGGTTACCTCCCTTATGGGTGATTCGGAACCTTACAAAACGGCACTTTACGAAGCACAAAACAACGAAAGTGTGATTGAGTACCTCGGGGAACCCATTGAAACTAATGGTATGGCCGGAGGAAGTATACAATACTCCAACGGACTAGGGTCGGCAGAACTTACTATCCCTATTAAAGGTCCTAAGGGCGAAGCGACCATTCGGGTGACCGGAGATGGGGTGGATGAAAACTGGCAATACGAACAAATGGATGTGTACCTTAAAGAGGACAACACCATTATTAACTTGTTGGAAGATCGCTTATTGGATCAATAGCAAAGCGTCTTCGATTGCTTTATAGATCGTCTCCAACTCCTTATCGGTGATCACATAAGGCGGAAGGATATAGATAATATTGCCTAATGGGCGAAGAAATACTCCGCTTTCCATAAAATGCCGAAAAAGATGATTACGCAGGTCTCCATAACGCTCCATTGCTATGTTCAGGTCTAAAGCGAAGATCACTCCTATACTGCGTACCGAGGCTACCTTTGGATGTTGTCTTATTCTTTCCAGGAATTGCTGGTGGGAGGCAGAAATTCGATGAATATTAGCCTGCATTTTTTCTGAAGTGAGTAACTCAATTCCCGCCAAGGCGGCGGCACATCCTAAGGGATTAGCACTATAGGTATGCGCATGAAAGAATCCCTTGGCAATGTCTTCATCTAAGAATCCATCAAACACTTCTTGAGTGCAACTGGTAATACTCATGGGTACCATCCCGGCAGTTAAGGCTTTGCTCAAACAAATAATATCTGGTTGGGTTTGCATATGTAGCGAAGCAAAATGCCTTCCTGTCTTCCCAAAACCTGTCATTACCTCATCGGCCACACATAATATGTCGTGTTCCTTGCACAATCCCAAAATCGCATCCAACCCCTCCGAAGTGTGAAATTTCATCCCTGCCGCACCCTGCACCAAAGGCTCATAAACGAAGGCAGCACACTCGTGATTGGAGATTAGCTTCTTCAATTGGGCCAGCACTTCTTCCAGGTTATCCGGTTGAGGAGTAGGGATACGTTCTACCTTTAGAAAAAAATCTTCAAAAGGACCATTATAGACTGAGAGCCCCGACGCACTCATAGCGCCAAAGGTATCACCATGGAACCCTTCTTCAAAAGCAATCAGGGTATTGCGCTTTTCTCCTTTATTGAAATGATACTGCAACGCCATTTTAATCCCGGCTTCCACGGCAGTAGATCCGTTATCATTAAAAAATATTTTCTGTTGGTTGACTGGAAGAATTTCCATCAACCTTTCCGACAAGCGTACGGCAGGCTCGTGGGTAAATCCAGTGAAAACCACTAGGTCCAATTCCCTCATCTGCTCGCTAACAGCCGCAATAATATCATCATTGCAATGCCCGTATATGGCCGTATACCAGGAAGCGATCCCATCGATATACTCCTTGCCCTGCTCATCCCAAAAAGAGGCTCCTTTCGCCTTGACTATCCCTAAGGGGGGAGCCGATGTCTGGTGCTGGGTTAAGGGGTGCCAAATATGTTTATGGTCTCTTTGTTGAAGATTCATGCTGCAAAAATATAGAACACCCCCCTTTCTCCCCCCTCAAGAGGAATTATTTTTCCGAATTAAGTCCAATTTTCAGGCTTTCCGCGTATTCCGAAACAACGTTCGTATCGAAATAGGGTTCTTCATCGATTCGCCCTAAAATGGGAACATCGGTCATTTTTGCGATGATGCTTTCGGTGGAGGGATGTTCATCGCCGCTAAAGACAATTCCAAAAATATTCAATTTACGTGCCTGCAATTCACGTATGGTGAGCAAGGTGTGATTAATACTCCCCAAATAGTGTCTGGATACCACGATTACGCGGTCCGACGGACTGATAAGATCCGCTACTACTTCCGTGTCGTTCAAGGGTACCAGTAATCCACCGGCCCCTTCGATAACCAGGTGGTTTTGAGTATTAGGACGTTTCAGTCCACTAACCGAAATGTTAACCCCGTCAATTTGGGCTGCTCCATGAGGACTCATCGGGGTTTTTAACTTGAAGGAACTCTCATGAAATTGAGATCTGGGATTACTCACCAAGGCCCTAACCCTATGGGTGTCTGTATAATCCAGTTCTCCGGCTTGCACTGGTTTCCAATAATCGGCTTGTAAAGCCTCTGTAATGATCGCGGAAACTACCGTCTTTCCAACGTCGGTGGAAATACCCGTTATAAAATAGGTTTGATTCATTCCTTGAGAAATTTTTCTTTACAATTACGACAGCGATAGTCGTATTTATTATAGAAGGGTAATACTCCGAATAAAAATCCGAAGAGAAAAGCCATGAGCGACCTAAAACTATGGATATGGGTAAAATAATCGATCTCCGTGCTATCGCAATAGGGACAGTGCATCTCCTTTCCTTGATCGTCCAGGGAAAATTCGTGTATGGAGGACAATACTTCTCGCGCTTTTTCTTCATCGGTTGCATACACTTTCAGCTTTACCCCGCCTATGGCGTTGCTCACCAGGGGATCTGTATCGATAGTCACGTGGTCTGTCATAAAAACAGGAATTCCCTCAGATTCAAGACGCCCCTTTACTATAGTAGCTTCAGAAGAATAGGTAAACTTGGCAACGGTTATAAAGGTTTCACTCATGTTGTAAAAGTAGCAAACAAAGCCTTAAGACTCTTGGTGAGTGCACATGATTATAGCATTGTGCAGGGATTCAATCAATGTTCTAATCTCCTTCTCCGAATTAAAACTGTGTAAACAGATCCGTAACCTTTCCTCTCCTGCCGGTACCGTAGGAGACAAAATAGGCCTCACATCGAATCCAGTATCCATAAGTTCCTGCGCGATCTTTTTCACTCGAGAATTTCCAGGGAGTCTACAACAATGGATGCTCGAGGAACCCGGATCCATGAAATTTTCGATCGAAAATTTTTTCACGTTATCTTGCAATATTGCAATGTTATGTTTTAACTTTTCTCGCCTTGTATCTTCTTTCGCCAATTGTTCGTAGGATGCCATGATCGTTGCTACTGCATGAGGAGAAAGTGCGGTCGTGTAAATAAAACTTCTGGCAAAATTGATCAAAAAGGTCTTCAAATCTGCACTCCCCAGCACAGCAGCTCCATGGCACCCCAGGGCCTTTCCGAAGGTTACAATTCGGGCAAACACCTGTGATTCCATCCCTAGCTCCTGAACTTTTCCCTCTCCTCTAGTCCCAAAGACTCCTACCGCATGTGCTTCATCTACGATGAGTTTTGCATTATGGGTCTTACAGATCGTTGCCATGCTTTTAAGATCCGGGGAATCTCCGTCCATTGAAAAGACCGACTCTGTAACGATATAGATCTCTGCACCATCGTCCAGCTTCGTCAATCTATCCTGCAACCGACTGAGGTCTTCCAAATCATTGTGCTTGAATTTATAGGATTTGGCGTGGCTCATTTGTATTCCATCGCGTATGGACGCATGGCACAACTCATCGAATAAAATGATGTCCCCTCGCTGCGGAACACTGGCCAACAATCCGAGATTCGCGTCATAACCACTGTTAAAGAATAGCGCCGCTTCTGTTTGGTGAAAATGAGCCAGCATGGTCTCTGCCTCAGAAAACAACTTGTGATTTCCTGAAAGAAGTCTCGAACCTGTGGCTCCATTTGGTCCAAAAGGGTAGGTACTAAGAATTTCTAATGCTCTCGAATAAATATCCGCTGAAGAACTA
>JBCBDM010000155.1:0-9182 GCA_038529705.1 Bacteroidota bacterium | reverse complement strand
AAGTCTTGGAGGGCTAGGTATTATAAACCCAGCGGTAAAAACAAATCAGGAATTCATAAACTCAACTAAACTAACATCACAACTAAAGGAGTTTATAATTGCTCAGGATAATCAAGGAGTGGTTGACGATACATTCGGCCAGGGATAGAGGCGGCATCCTTTTAACGGTGGCTGAGTGATTGCGGAGCAATTGTATCGAAGCCACTTAAAAAAGATACAGCCGAAAGCCTGACCCTACGAAGCGACGCAAAGCGTTGCGAAGGAGGGGGACGCACAAAACTTGTTAGTATGGGAATGAATAAAAATACAGTATTGGCTTGGGCCACTTTTATTATGATCTTTGTGGGCTGCGCCCTTATCGCCCTGGGGGCATTTCGCTATGATGAGGTAGCGGGATGGGGTTTTGCTGCCGTGGGCATTGGATTCTTTGCCGTTGCATGGGTTTTTAATGCGCTAAAAGGTAGAGTCTAACGACAGTTGGGCTGCTAGATATTGTATGTTTTATGACCAAATGAACCCATGCGTATGGGTGGTTGTTCCAAAAATTGACAAGTTGCGCAGCAACCATTTTTGGGAACTTTGCGTAAAACCTTACCGAAAGGGTAGAGTTTAACCGTTGCTGAATGGTGGAAATACTATGTAATTTTAAAGAGTATGCCCCATGCGTTATGGTTGTTTGTTCCAAAAATTGATAGGTTGCGCAGCAACCATTTTTCGGAACTTTGCGCAATATCGAAATATATAGTTAGGATGTAAACATCCTCTTAATCCCCTTCAAAAGGGGAATGTTACTGAAATCAATTACAATATTTTAAAATTTTCAAATTGAACCAATGTCTGACGATAAAAAAGTAATTTTCTCTATGTCCGGGGTTTCAAAAACCTATCAAAGTGCACAAACTCCGGTTTTAAAAAATATATATTTAAGTTTCTTCTACGGTGCCAAGATCGGAATTCTGGGACTCAATGGAAGTGGTAAGTCTACCTTACTTAAGATCATCGCCGGAGTAGAAAAGAACTACCAGGGAGATGTTGTCTTTGCTCCGGGATATACCGTGGGATACCTGGAACAGGAACCACAATTGGATGAGGATAAAACGGTAATCGACATCGTAAAAGAGGGTGTGCAGGAGGTAGTTGATGTATTGGATGAGTATAACAAGATCAACGATATGTTTGGCCTGCCGGAAGTCTATGAGAATGCGGATAAAATGCAGGAGCTTATGGATAAGCAGGCAAAACTTCAGGATAAGATCGATGCGACCAATGCCTGGGAACTGGACACCAAATTGGAGATCGCAATGGATGCCTTGCGCACCCCGGAAGCAGACACACCCATTAAGGTGCTTTCCGGTGGGGAACGTAGGCGGGTGGCTTTGTGCCGTCTGTTGTTGCAGGAACCAGATGTGTTGCTACTGGATGAGCCCACCAACCATCTCGATGCAGAAAGTGTACACTGGTTGGAACATCATTTGGCGCAGTATAAAGGAACGGTGATCGCCGTAACGCACGACCGTTATTTTCTAGACAATGTGGCCGGATGGATATTGGAGTTGGATAGAGGAGAAGGGATTCCTTGGAAAGGAAACTACTCTTCCTGGTTGGATCAAAAATCTAAGCGATTGGCACAGGAGCAAAAACAGGCCAGCAAACGTCAAAAGACCCTGGAACGTGAATTAGAATGGGTGCGAATGGCACCTAAGGGTCGCCAATCCAAGCAAAAGGCTCGTTTACAGAACTACGAAAAATTAATGAGCCAGGACCAGAAGCAACTGGACGAAAAATTGGAAATATTTATTCCCAATGGACCTCGTTTGGGAACCAATGTAATAGAGGCCAAGGGTGTTTCCAAAGCATTTGACGATAAGTTGTTGTACGAAGACCTTAATTTTAAATTGCCGCAGGCGGGAATTGTTGGTGTGATCGGTCCGAACGGTGCAGGAAAGACCACTATCTTTAAAATGATCATGAATGAACTACAACCGGATAAGGGTTCTTTTGAGGTAGGAGAAACCGCCAAGATTGCCTATGTAGATCAGTCGCATTCTAATATTGATACTAATAAGACCATCTGGCAAAATTTTAGCGATGAGCAGGAACTGATCCTAATGGGGGGACGGGAAGTAAATTCCAGAGCCTATCTAAGTAGGTTCAATTTTAGCGGAAGCGAACAGAACAAGAAGGTGTCTATGTTATCCGGAGGAGAACGGAACCGCCTACACTTGGCTATGACCTTAAAAGAAGAAGGGAATGTATTGTTGCTGGATGAGCCTACCAACGATTTGGATGTAAATACGTTGCGTGCCCTGGAAGAAGGTTTGGAGAATTTCGCAGGTTGTGCCGTGGTGATTAGTCACGACCGTTGGTTCCTCGACAGAATCTGTACGCACATCCTCGCTTTTGAAGGGGATAGTCAGGTCTATTTCTTTGAAGGTAGTTTTAGCGACTACGAAGAGAACAAGAAAAAGCGTTTAGGAGGAGATTTGCTTCCGAAGCGAATTAAATACAAGAAGCTGATCCGGTAGACATCACGTGGTTGTACGATACCGTTTTAGACATGATTTTAAGGTGAATTTACTGGATGTCATGCCATGGAGGAATGGCTCACTGCAACCTGCCACTTAAACAAGGATAACAATATGCCCTTATCAAAAATAAAAGCTATTGCTTTCGATGCAGACGATACGCTTTGGGTGAACGAAACTTTGTTTCGGGATGCGGAGCAGGAATTTTGTGTGCTACTGAAGGATTTCATAGACGAAGATGATTGTAACAAACGACTCTTCGAAATGGAGATGAAGAATCTACCTATGTATGGCTATGGGATCAAACCGTTTACCTTGTCGTTAATTGAAGCTGCGATAGAGTTTTCAGAGGGAAAGGTGTCCTCGGAAACCATTACCGCCATCATGGATATAGGGAAACGTATGCTGGAAGCCCCGGTGGAGCTCATCGACGGTATAGAGGATACGCTGGCCGGTTTGAATGGGAAGTATCGCCTTGTAATGGCTACCAAGGGAGATTTGTTAGACCAGGAACGAAAATTGATCAAATCCGGGTTGGAGCGTTACTTTCATCATATTGAGATCGTGTCGGACAAGCAACCCAGGCATTACCGGAAATTAGTGAATCACCTGGATCTTACCCCTTCAGAATTCCTGATGGTTGGTAATTCGGTGAAGAGCGACATACTTCCTGTATTGGAAATAGGGGGGCATGCCTTTCATATTCCCTTTCATACCACCTGGGAGCATGAGCGGGTAAATGATCCGGTAGAACACCCCAATTTCAAATTATTGGGCACCTCGACCGAAATGCTGGAACTACTTTAGGATTCTGCTTTATTCGATGAACAACAATTTTGAAAAAAGTCCATCGTCGGTCTTAATACTCACTAAATAAATACCGGCATTGACATCTGCAATGTCTAAGGATTCGGTTCTGTTAGCATCCAAATCACCCTGGAATAAGGTTTTGATCAACTTACCCGAAATATCGAACAGTTGTACCAAAGCCGTTGCATTCAAATTGTGCTTGAGTGTAAGTTCTGTATCGGCAGGAACCGGGTAAAGAGTGATCCTTTCTTCTGAAGACAGGTCGTCTGTGCTCAAGATAAGGTTGTTAAGATCGAAGCTATGCATAGACCGGCCGTAGGTTCCGGCGTAAACCGTTCTTGTAGGTTGATGTATCTTTAGTTCCCTGGTAAGGGTAAGCGGTAAGTTATCACCCAAAATAGTCCAGCTATCCCCATCATTGGCAGAATACCATACGTTAAGGTCCGTTGCGATGATCAACAGATCGTCAACAGGGTCGATCTCGATGTCATTCACTGGGATATTGGGGAGGTTACCGGAAACGTCGATCCAATTCTGCCCTCCGTCTTCCGTTTTAAATACATGTGGATCGTAATCCAATTCCTTATAACCTGAAAGGGTTACATAGGCGGTCATGTCATCTTCCGGGGAAACCGCGATTGCCGTGATGTAGCGATCCGGTAGTCCTGCACTAATATTCTCCCAGGTGGCTCCGGCATCGAAAGTTACATGTACATTTCCATCGTCACTTCCGGTATAAATAGTATTGGTGTTCAAATGAGAAGTACCAATACTCACAATGGTTCCGTAGCTCAACGAACCACTGGGGTGCTGCCCGTCTGTTAAGTCCGGACTAATAGGACTCCAGGATACAGCCCGATTGGAAACATAGAGCCGCTGTGTACCGTAATACATAGTAGCAGGTTCAAATTTGGACAAGGCCACGGGAGTGTTCCAGTTTACCCGATCCCCTCCGCTAATACCATTAGTTCCATTGGTGAAAGTAAAACCACCATCGGTGGATCTTCTCAGATTTCCAAATTGGGACTCGCCGTATACAAAATTATTGTCCGTAGGATCTACCAGGACATGAAAACCGTCACCACCTATGATAGAACTCCAATCGTCAAGGCCTCCGGTAAGGGTTCGTATGGTATTATTGTCTTGTGTTCCTCCGTACAGTCGTTCCGGTTGCAGGAAATCCACCTCAATATTATAGAACTGAGTTAACGGAAGGTTTGTGAACTTGTTCCAATTATTACCTCCATTGGTAGAGAGGTATACGCCACCGTCGTTTCCGGCCAGCAAGAGGTCGTTGTTATTCCTGGAATATTCGAGGGCGTGATGATCTACGTGCATTCCGTTGATCTCACTCCAATTGGCGCCACTATTGGTGGTGCGATATATAAGTTGTCCCAGTACATATACTTCATCCGAGTCTGTTGGATTGACACGTATATTTCCGAAGAACCACCCAAAAGAAGCATCTATAAAGCTTAGGGCCCCCAATGTTACCAGGGTCCAATTTTCACCATTATCGGTAGACTTATAGAGCCCGTTGAAGGTATTGGTAATGGGATTGGTGGTATATCGGGCGTACACTACATTGGGTTCCGATTCTGAAACTGCAAGGCTGATCCTTCCGGTCTGGGTACTCGGTGCCGGTAGTCCATTGGCAGCTCCCAATTCCTCCCAGGTATCACCTCCGTCCATGGATCTATGAATACCAGAGGTTACTCCTGCGTAGTCACGCTGCCAGGGCTTTCGAGTGCGTTCCCACATAGCGGCATAGACAATATCCGTATTGGAGGGGTTCAAGGCTACATCGATAGCTGCTGTGGAATCGGTTTTAAACAGAACTTTATCCCAGGTAGCTCCGGCATCGGTGGTTCTGTACACACCACGTTCACTATTATAACCGTAGAGTTTCCCGGTTGCGGCAACAAATAGCCGATCTGGATCGTTTGGGTCCACGGCGATTCTACCAATGTGGTGAGACTCTTCCAAACCTATGTTTGTCCAGGTGGCTCCGGCATCGCTACTTCGGTAAACGCCATCTCCAAAAAAGGCACCGGTATTCACTGTGGCATTGGCTTCTCCTGTACCCGCATAAATAATATTGGCATTGGAAGGAGCAATGGCGAGATCTCCAATGGAAGCTTTTGCAATATTATCGAATACAGGGGTCCAGTTACTTCCCTGGTCTGTAGTTTTAAAAATTCCTCCGGAGGCAGTGCCCACATAGAAAACGTCGTCACTATCGGGAGATATGGCCAGGTCTGTGACCCTTCCACCGGTATTCAAGGGTCCGGCCAAAACCCAATCGCCACCACTACCTTGTCTACTGGAAAGGATTTCTTTCGCCTGTATCTCGGCTCTTTTGATGGCCTCTTCATTAATGTAATTGTTAGGATAGGCTCGTTCATTATAAAACCATTCCCCCGGAAATTGCTCGTTGAGCGCAGCCTGATCGATATCTTCATTTTCCATTTTCTCTTCGGAAGGGAACCACCACAGCATAACGAGACAAGTAATCCCCAGTACAGCAAGTAACTGCCATTTGAATTGATAGCGCATTTTTTTAGATTTTATAACATAAAAATAAGGTAAATAAGACTTCCTAATTGTTAATATGAGAAATCTGTGGTATTTTTTAGAAATGAAAACGTTCCAAAACTACTACCTTTAACCTTCCTAAAACCGAATTTATGAAACGTCTTTTGTTGTTAAGTCTTTTTCTATGTATTACGTCTTTGAGCCACTCCCAGGTTCAAACAAATTTTGAATACCTGGATGTTTTTCAATTGGAATACTCGGGCGATCCGCAAATCTCCCCTAATGGAGATTATGTGGTTTATAGAAGAACCGGATTCGATATCATGAAAGACCGTTCCCAGGGAAGTCTTTGGCTGGTAAGTGCCGATGGTTCCATTCATCATAAATTGACTTCGAGAGATACGAATGAAAGTCAGGCAAGATGGTCTCCCAGCGGAGACAGGATCGCTTTTGTAAGCAGTAGTGGAGCGGGAAGTGAGATATACGTGTATTGGACGGATACGGGAGCAGTAGCGAAACTAACACAGCTTGAAAATGGTCCGTCTAATATTGCCTGGTCTCGAGATGGTAAGCAAATAGCATTCACCATGAAAGTAAATGCCAAGGCTCCCGTCTTGGCGAAACTACCTTCGGCCCCCAAAGGTGCAAAATGGGCAGCCCCTGCCCGGATTACAGATAGATTGAAGCACGAAGCAGACGGCGCCGGTTATATTAAACCGGGTCACACACATATTTTTGTAATTCCAGCAGATGGCGGTTCTCCACGTAAGCTTACTTCCGGTCCATTTAATCATGGAGGGAGTTTGTCCTGGTCTAAGGACGGCCAAAGAATCTACTTTTCGGCCAATAGAAATCCGGACTGGGAATACGATTTTAGAAACAGTGAGATTTATGGTATCCATACGTTTACAGGGATATTTGAGACCTTAACCGAGCGTTCGGGACCGGATTACAGCCCGAAAGTATCACCGGATGGAAAGACAATCGCTTATCTGGGCTTTGAAGATAAGGTGCAGGCCTATCAGACTCGCAAGCTTCATATAATGGACACCAAAGGAGAAAACAAACGAGTGGTCTCTGCGAAGTTGGATAGAAGTATTTCTTCCGCGGAATGGACCGAGGACGGTAAAGGGTTTTTTATACAGTACAACGACCTGGGAAAGACCAAGATCGCATACATGTCTTTGAATGGAAGAGTAAGTGAAATAGTGGACAACGTGGGGGGAACAACGTTAGGACGGCCTTATGCCAGTGGAAGCTTTAGCGTTTCAAACAACGATAGGATCGCTTATACAATTTCCTATCCCGACAGGCCTGCCGATGTGGCCTATGTGGAGAAGGGAAGTAAAAAACCAAAAGTCTTAACTTCCCTTAATGAAGATTTGTTAGCGTTCAAGGCAATGGCTCCTGTAGATGAGATTTGGTATAAATCTTCTGTAGATGGAAGGGACTTGCAAGGATGGATCGTCTATCCCCCAGATTTTGAGAAGCGTAAAGACTATCCCTTGATCGTTGAGAATCACGGAGGTCCCATCTTAAATTATGGCCCGCATTTCTCGGCAGAGATTCAATTGTATGCAGCGGCCGGTTATATTGTATTTTATCCCAACCCTAGGGGAAGTACTAGCTATGGTGAGGAATTTGGAAATCTGCTCTACAATAATTACCCTGGGGAGGATTACAATGATGTAATGGATGGAGTGGATGCAGTCCTGGCCATGGGTAAAGTAGATGAAAGTAAGATGTATGTTACTGGAGGGAGTGCAGGAGGTATCATGACCGCCTGGATCGTTGGTAAGACCAATCGTTTTAAGGCCTCGGTCGTGGCTAAACCTGTAATGAATTGGATTAGTAAAACCCTGGTAGCCGATAATTACTATGGTTATGCGAACTCCAGATATCCAGGGCAGCCCTGGGAAAACTTTGAGAATTATTGGAAATTTTCACCCATATCCTTAGTAGGTAATGTAGAAACTCCCACCATGGTCATGGTGGGAATGGAAGATCTTCGCACACCGCCCAGTGAGGCAAAGCAATTATACCATGCCTTGAAACTTCGGAAGAAGGAAACGGTTTTGGTGGAGATCCCGGAGGCCTCCCACGGAATAGCAGCAAGACCCAGTAATCTTATTTCCAAAGTAGCCCATACGTTGGCTTGGTTTGAGAAATATAGATAAAAGCGAAAAAGGTCGCTAGCATAAGTACTATGGAGGGAGTAATACCGTAGTTACCTATGTCATGTTGATTTTTGTACGTATTTAGCTCTTCCTACTCCGGAACGGTGGGCCTATTAGGATACCAATCCAGCTGGACCACCTCAATTTCCGGACCCACTCCGGATTTCATGATCCATCCTTTAAACTTGCCAACATCGGTAAAGCCATCCTTACCCCGATAATGATAGGGGTATACCTTTTTCGGTTTGAACGCTACAACAGCTTTGGCGGCTTGTAGTTCGGTCATGGTCCAGGGGAGGTTCATAGAAACAAATGCCACATCGATATTGGTCAAGGCGCGCATTTCGGGTATGTCTTCGGTGTCGCCTGAGATATATATGCGCATTTCGTCCTTTTCAATTACGTAGCCATTACCGCGCCCTTTGGGGTGGAATTGCAGGGCCTCCTCCCTGAGATTGTACATGGGAATAGCCTCTACTGAAAATCCGAAACGTTCTTTAAAATCGCCATTATTGAGTACATCCACTTGAGCATCAAATTCGGTAGGGAGTTTGTCGGCAACGGCCTGAGGTACGATAATCTTACATTGATCTGTACTTACGGCTTGTAGCGTTTCTACATTTAAATGGTCTCCATGGATGTCTGTCACCAAAATGAGGTCTGGTTGCGGTTGTCCCGCAAAAGCTTCAGCTCCTCCAACCGGATCTACGTAGATAATAGTGCCGTCCCAATTAAGAACCATAGTGGCATGTGAGATGGGTGTTACCTCAAAGCCCTTTGGGGTGTTCACGGCAACTTCAGTTTCAACTTGTTCGGGTGTTTCGACGACAACGGTTTCACTGTTGTTCTTTTCTTGAGCGGTGTCGGGTTGTTTTTTATCAGATTTGCAGCCTAAAACAAAGGTTAAGGCCATCGATGTGAGGATAATACGTATCATGATTAGAATTTTTTATGAAGATACGAATTACCGGCTTAAGAATAATCTACAGCGGATATTCCATTTTTATGTTACTCCGTTCATATGGGGAATCAGGTTCCATGTCAATTTCTATGAAGCCAAATTTCCGGTAAATATAAATGGCATTTTCGAGTAATCTGTTGGAATAGAGGAAGAGGCCTTTAAAATGATGTTCTT
>JBCBDM010000154.1:0-9308 GCA_038529705.1 Bacteroidota bacterium | reverse complement strand
TTGATCAATGCGGCCAAGAATGCTACTATTCATCTCATTCGCCAGGCAGCCATGCATGAAAAAGATGGAAATGCGGATGGAGTACGTGAATATTTACTTCGGAATTTCATGGAAGAGGTGACACCGTCTCAAAAGGCGTTAGCCTATATCAAAAAAGAAGTAGGAGAGTTATTTTAAACCTATGAAACCATTATTAATTCTAATGGCTCTTGCCTTTAGCCCGGTTTTGTTCGGTCAGGAATACGATGCCATTGGTGTGGAAGACAGCGCCTATATCTTTCAAGACCAGGACAAAAAAGGAAATCTCATAGGCGAACCTGCGTTTCTCGCGGGATGTAGTTGGTATTGTGGAGGTGATGTTCAATCTGTAAGGGCCTCGTCATCCTTGGCTGACACTAAGAAGAATAGTTATGCAGCTATCAATGCTCATGACTTCGACTTTAAAACAGCCTGGGTTGAAGGTGTGAAAGGCTACGGTATAGGAGAGTATCTGGAGTACCGGTTCAATTTCGATCATATGAAGGACTATGGCGGCACATTGGGCATTAACAAGCTTATCATTGCCAATGGTTATAAAAAAAGTAAAAGTACCTGGGAGAACAACGCAAGAGTGAAGCAAATGATCCTTTACGTGGATGGCAAGAAAGTGGCAATGATCAATTTGTTGGATCAATTCGAATTACAGACCGTAACCATAGAGCCTATTTACTTTCCCGAAAATAAGGTGACCACCTTGAAGTTTGAGATAAGTGATGTCTATGCAGGAAAAAAATATGAAGATACCGCAATGAGCTTATTGATGTTTGAAGGTTTGGGAGTACATTAGACTTACTCGTCCTGGGCCTTGATCTCGCTTAGATTCTTATTCTTCTGTTTGGCATATTGAAACCCACTCTCCCACCACTGGGCCATCTTATTCTTATCGAATACCAACGAATTTGTAGTAAGTACCGTAGGAGTATAGTAAAAGTTGATCACGGCATCCTTATGTCCCGCTACGAATTTCCCAATACGAATATTCTGTTTTTCAACTCTATCGAACATATAGGAATGCAAGTTGGTTAACAGGGAAAATACATTTCTTGACGGAAGACGATTGTAGAGTGCCACTTCGGTTTCCAGGATAATTACATCCACTTCGGTGGCTCCGCGCTCAATGGCCTCTTCGATAGGTACCATACTACCAAATCCACCATCGGCATACTCGCAACCGCCTTTCTGCACCAGACTCATAAAAGGAATATAGTTGCAGGAGATCCAGATCCAATCGCAGAAGTCTTCGTAGTTAAAATCGTTCACCGATTTATATTCTACCTGGTTAAGGGATAAATTAGAAACGGTTACTACGATATCCTTATGGCTTTCTTTCAAGAAGTGAAATTCTTCCTTGGTAAGGGTATTACGGATCATCTTACGCAGGTTTCTGCTTTCTCCGAAGGTCTTACTTCCTCTGTAAAAATTTCTCAGTACCGCGAAATGGTCTATAACGATCTCTTTACCCCCATATTTGGTTTTCCTGATTCGGAAGGGACGAATATCGAATATGGTCTTCTGCGTAACCGAAGTATACACTTCCTTGATCTTTTCTACTTTTCCGAGAGCCAGGTGAGAAATAAGCAAACTACCCGTAGAAGTACCTACAAACACGTCGTATTGGTTGCCCAAATCTTCTATCAGATATTGAGCCACACCTCCGGCAAAAGCGCCTTTACTTCCCCCTCCAGAAATTACTAATCCCTTCATCCCTTCGTAACACGTTGAATATACTCTTGTTCTTTTGTGCTGTACGAGGATAGATTCTTCATGATCGTCTCTTCTACCCCCGGATTCTTTAAGACCTCCGTTAAAAGCTCCCTGCAAAAATCCCGAAAACGCCAATAATGATGTACACTTCCATTGATTAAGTTATCAATTACCTCGTCGTCATACAATCCCATACTATTGATATAACCAAATGCCTTTTGACGAATTTCATGACCAAATTCAGGTCGGGTATATCCCCTTAACTCCTTTACCAAAATAGGCCTGGCAGAAACTTTATAGTCTTCGGTATAGATGGACAAGACGAGCCAAAGTAACTTCACATTCTTATCCTGAAAGCCATGAACACCATTCAATTTATCCAGATAGAGTACTCTTTTTTCGGGAAAAGAACTCCATAATTGCAATAGGGCTATTTCTTGGGTTAAATACGAAGGATCGTCCAACAAACTCTCATAATCCTTCTGTATTGCGGCAGGAATAGGAGCCTCAAACGACTGTGCCAGCGCCTGACGCACATAGATATCCTCCTTTTCAAATGCCTTTACTAGAAGCTCCTTGACGTCATGCATTCTTTCTAAGGCCAATTGGTATATCACTTCACTGGCAATATATTCATTTCCGGAATCCAACACAGCTTCCAAATAATCATACTTCTCTTTCAAGCTCACCTTCCGAAGAGCGATCACAGAAAATAAACCTTGTATAAATTCAGAGCGTTTCAGCGATTCATAGGCTTGCTCCGACTTGAACGCAGTTTGTTTTAACCAGTCTTTTTCCCATTCATCAATGCTCACCGAAGTGGCGGCCCTTATTTCGGTTAAAAAATCTTGAGTGGTCACATTCTTGAATTCGTACTTGTTCAAATAGTTTACGATCGCCTTTTTGAAAGCTTCCTCCCCTATCAACTCTTTCAGGATATGAAGCGCCCAGGCACCTTTCTCATAAAAAATGAGAGAACTCGCCTTGGGATCTAACAGCGACTGACCTCTCCCCTCATCGCTAAGAGCCGTTAATTGTTCTGCTGTATTAAACAATTTCCAATAGTAATAATCTTCCCCAAAAACCTCTTTCTCTGCCAATAATGCGTAATAGGTAGCAAAACCTTCGTGCAACCAATGATGGGTTCCCTCCGTTTCTGTGACTAGGTTCCCAAACCATTGATGCGCCATTTCATGAGCATTTACATTTACATAGTTCCGATCGTTAAATCCAATTGAATCTACCACAAAAGCTTCGGAAAAAATCGTGGCTGTGGTATTCTCCATACCTGCATACAGAAAATCCCGTACCGGAATCTGTTTGTAGTTTTGCCAGGGATAGGCGACTCCTATTTCGGTTTCTAAAAAATCGAAGATCTCTTTAGTATATCGGTAGGTAGGTTCCACCTTCAAGGAATCTTCCGGCCGGTAGTATAAGAAAATAGGTACTTCTGAATTAGACCGAAGCTCCTTCACTTCAAAATTACCCATCACGAAAGCAACCAAATAACTGGACATGGGTTGTTGCATATCGAACGTCATGTCATTTGTTTCGTTCAAGAATCGATCTCCCAAAGCCTTGCCATTACTAACAACGGTCTTATAATCTTTGGTGGAAAGAGTAAGATCGAATTCAATCTTGTCATTCATATCATCTATACTGGGTAACCAATGTGAGGTATATTTTCCCTGGCCTTGCGTCCAAATTTCATCGTTAGCAAAGTAAAGTGCTTGTTTGGGATAAGCCTGATAATATAATTTCACTGTATAGACGCTATCTTTCTTGAAACTACCTAAGAAAACTATCTTTTTATCCGAAGCAGTGATTTCTATAGGTTCCTCCGTACTGGGCAGTAAGGTCATATTAATAGCATCCAGGTAGACCTCATTGGCGTCTTTCTTCATGGCAAACTTGACGCTGCATTCTCCCATCACCTTCTTTTCTTTTGGTTCCAGAAAAACACGAGCTTCGATTCTTTGAAAATCCACCGTATCCGTTTGTTGAGCGGAGACGAAAAAAGGAAGGAATAAAAATAAAAGCAAGTACCTCATAGTGTAGCCATAGCAATTGTTTTGCCAAATTAGTCATTATATATGAGAATTTTGAAGCGGAAGTATGGCCTTCAATTGAAATGACTTAATTTCGTGTTATGAACGCCAACTTTCTTCAAACTCCTATAGATTATCTGAAGGGTGTAGGCCCCAATCGGGCAGATCTACTAAAGAAAGAATTGGGCATTCATACCTTTCAAGACCTCATCCACCTTTTTCCCAAACGTTATTTAGATCGCACCCAATACCATAAAATTGGTCAATTACAGCGAACCAACGCCGAAATTCAGATCCTCGGAAAGATCACCCATATTAAAACCGTGGAACAAAAAAGAGGCAAACGCCTGGTGGCTTCTTTTGAGGACGATACAGGAAAAATGGAACTGGTTTGGTTTCGCGGACACAAATGGATCCGTGAAAATTTAAAACTCAATGTCCCGTATGTCATCTTCGGAAGGACCCAGTGGTTCAACGGTATGTATTCCATGCCACATCCCGAAATGGAATTGCTTTCCGCTCATGAAAAAAGTTTGCGTTCTGCCATGCAGCCGGTGTATCCGTCTACCGAAAAATTAGCAAGTAGCGGTATTACAAATCGGGTCATAAACACCCTCATGCAACAGCTCTTTTCCGAAGTAAAAAATGCCTTCTCAGAAAGCCTTTCGGAACCCCTGCTGAAGACCCTGAAATTACTCCCAAAAAATGAGGCGCTGTTCAACATCCATTTTCCTCAAAACAGTGAGCTTTTGGCAAGGGCTCAATACCGATTAAAATTCGAAGAATTATTCTACATCCAAGTACAATTACTTCAAAAAAATCGGTTACATAAAGCAAAAATTAAGGGCTACCCCTTTGAAAAAGTAGGGGACTATTTCAACACCTTTTTTAAACAGCACTTACCCTTCGAACTCACCGAAGCTCAAAAGCGAGTCATCAAAGAAATTCGAAACGATTTGGGAAGTACAGCACAGATGAATCGTCTTTTGCAAGGAGATGTGGGAAGCGGTAAGACTATAGTGGCCTTCATGTCAATGTTGATAGCACTTGACAACGGTTTTCAAGCCTGTTTAATGGCGCCAACTGAAATTTTGTCAGTCCAACACTACAATGGATTGTTTACACTGTGTAACAAACTGGAAATCAGTATTTCAATACTCACTGGTTCAACAAATACTTCAAAAAGGAGGGCCATTCACGAAAATTTGGAAAATGGCTCTTTACAACTCCTTATCGGAACTCATGCACTGCTCGAAGATAAGGTGAAATTTCGAAATTTAGGCTTGGCTATTATCGATGAGCAGCATCGTTTTGGCGTGGCTCAAAGAAGTAAGCTCTGGCATAAAAATGAGTATCCTCCACACATTCTGGTCATGACCGCCACCCCTATTCCGCGCACGCTCGCCATGAGCGTTTATGGGGATCTGGATATTAGCGTAATCGACGAATTACCCCCCGGCCGAAAAGACATAAAAACAGTGCACAGATTTGATGCAAACAGACTCAAGGTTTTTCGCTTTTTAAAGGATGAAATTACCAAGGGAAGACAGGCCTATATTGTGTACCCATTAATACAAGAAAGTGAAGCCCTGGATTACAAAGATCTCATGGACGGATATGAAAGTATTGAACGAGAATTTCCGAAGCCACAATATCAAATTTCCATTGTGCATGGAAAAATGAAACCAGCCGACAAAGACTATGAGATGGATCGATTCCTAAAGGGTGAAACTCAGATTATGGTCGCCACCACAGTGATAGAAGTTGGAGTGAATGTACCCAATGCCTCTGTGATGGTTATTGAAAGTGCCGAACGTTTTGGACTATCACAATTACACCAATTACGAGGGCGGGTGGGACGTGGAGCCGAACAGAGTTATTGCATCCTTATGACCAGCCATAAACTCACCGCCGATGCCAAAACCCGCTTGGAGACCATGGTACGTACCAATGACGGTTTCGAGATAAGCGAAGTCGACCTAAAACTTCGGGGACCAGGGGACATTATGGGAACCCAGCAAAGCGGTGTATTGAACCTGCGCATTGCCGATATTGTAAAGGACTCCGAAATTTTAAAGATCGCCCGAGGCTACGCCATTCAGGTACTAAAGGATGATCCCGGGCTTGAAAAGTCGTATAACGCTCCTATGAGAAGGACCTATGCCCAATTGGCCAAGTACAAGAATATTTGGAACTACATTTCGTAGGCCATAATTTTTTCAAATATAAAACGTTATCTACCTACAAAACAGATAGTTGCGTATGTAAAAAAATACCCTAACCCATTTTTCAATTATGAAAGGCAAAGGTACTTTTACGCTTCCCGTATTTATTTTCATTTTATTTTTCTCGGAAATCTGTCTTTCACAAACTATCGATAGGGTTGACGAAGGAGGTCATGAACAATGGGAATATTGGCTAGAAGGTTCCGGAGATGTACTCCAAATAGCTATCCCAATTACCGCTGTGGGCGCAACTCTTATAGAAGGTGACTACGAGGGAACCAAGCAATTTGCATACTCCTATGGCAGTGCCATGGTACTCACTCATTCTTTAAAATACTTGATTCATAAACAGCGCCCCGAAGGCAGAGAACGGTATGATTCGTTCCCCAGTGGACATACTGCCTCTGCTTTTTCCGGGGCGTCATTTATACAAAGGCGCTATGGGTGGAAATACGGTTGGATGGGCTATATCTTAGCGACATTGGTAGGCGTAAGTAGAATGGAAGGGCCGGACGGATATCACGACATCTGGGATGTGATCGCAGGGGCCAGTGTGGGCGTGGGAACCACATATCTATTCACAGCCCCCTATCCTAAAAATCATTTTGATGTGGGCTTTGCTTCCGGCAACGGCAACTATCTGCTCACTTTCCAATACCGCTTCTAGATCGAGTTCACTGCATATAAACTCTTAACATTTTCACAAAGAGCTATATAGCTTCGCGAGTATCCACTACATTTACAAAGCTATAAAAAGAAAAAAATGAAAAAACTAGTACCCCTTTTATTTATAGGAGGTCTCTCCTGCTTGATAAGCTGCTCCAGCGATGATACTCAAGAAACAGATACTACTCAAAACGATAGTGACCCTGTTGTTGCCCTTACTTCCATCCCCGACCCGGCCTTTGAACAAGGCTTGATAGATTTGGGGTACGACAGCCAATTAGACGGCAGTGTGGAAACCAGCCGAATTGAAAACGTTACGGACCTGGTCCTGAATGAAAAAGGCATTACAACTGTTACCGGGCTTGCCGACTTTAAAAACCTGGTAAATCTGTGGCTCAATGGTAACGAGCTAAACAGCATTAATGTAAGTAACAATTCAAAACTGCAATTTTGTTACGTCGAAAACAACAATCTATCCTCTATTGGTGTAAGTAACCTTGAAGCACTGGAAAAATTAGCCTTTAGCGGGAATCGCATTACGAGTATTGTTGTTTCAAACAACACAAGTCTTCAGGTGCTTGAAATGGCTGGTAATAACGTTGAATCTCTGGATGTTTCGAACAATCCCCAACTCAACATTCTTAAAGTATCTAACAACCCCTTGACCTGTATAGAAGTTAGTGAAAGCCAACTCAATAACATCCCACAACGATGGGAAAAGGACGAAGAGGACAGCTACGCCCTGGAGTGCAATTAAAAAAACCTGCTGTTTCCAGCAGGTTTTCTTTCAGCAATATCTAAAAAATTAATTGATGTCCTCACTATTTTTTAACTTCTTGATATTAGCCGCTACACGTCCCTTACTGGCCTCATTTGGAGCATTTTGATGTGCTATCTCCAAATGCTTTAAGGCTTTTTTAAAGTCGCCTTTGGCCGAATAACCTCTGGCAAGCCCATAGTGTACGGGCCAGGTATCCTTATTCTTTTTAGCATTGTATTCGAAGACATCCAATGCTTTATCTTTCATGCCCAAAGCGATCATTTGACGGCCCAGTTGATGCACCTCCAACACGGTTCCCATCTCTTTGGCTTCTTCCATAACTGCCAAAGCTTCGGATTGTTTACCCATTTTATTGAGGATTCCGGATTTGATCTGCATATTAGCGAATGTCTTTTGACTAAAGAATTGTCCCGCAATGGCATTATCTATCCAACCTAAAGCCTCATTTAGATCTCCGCCATTGTTAAGGGCGTAGTTGGCCGCTTGCTCCCAGGTCTGTCGATTGAATCCAGGCTGGTCCCTCATATTATTTCTAATCTCCGCCATTACAATATCTGTTACAGGCACCTCTACTTTAAAAGGGAAAGACCTCTTTTCCCAGTGAAGAGCTACGGTCGCCTCATTGGCCGTTACTGCTGGAAAACTAAAGGTGAGCATTTCGGTATGTGGAATACTTTGGGAAGCTATTTCTGCCCGCAATGCATCTTCCGAAGAATCGTAAAAATAGCTCCCCCAGGAAGTTGAATTACGAGAAAGAATCAGGGTGGCAGCGTTTCCTTCCTTTACCTCTAGATGAAGCCCATAGGTTCCAGCTTTGACAGGCTTTCCTTCTACTTTCATATCGTGTGAAAAAGTAATAGTAGTATTCTCATTGGCGCCTGCTCTCCAGGGCGCCGCTTTGGATGTACCAAAACCAAGATCGTTCATTCCATAGGGCACTAACTTCCCCCATATCTCTCTGTCGTTAACACTGGGACGAGAATAAGTGACCTCTATCGTTGAAGTCCCTACCGTTTGTGAAATAGTAGCCATCTGGCTGCCTCTCGGGGTATTGATCTGCGCGTGAATGGAAAAGGTAGTAAGCAACATAAATGCAAACAACCTGACTAGGTGTTCGTAAACATTTGACATAATTTAAAGATTTGATTGTTTCTTTAAAAGTACAGTCAAAGCGCTCCTCAAATTGTTACGATCCTGTTAAATACACTAAAGCCCTGTTAATTAACTCTTTATTAAGAATTGTGTATTTTTACATCAGTTTTCTGCTATGAGATCATTCGCGCGACATCTTATTTCCTTACTACTGTTGTTCAGCATTTCCCTGACCAGTGCGGGTGTAACCTTTAACGAAACATGTGCTCTCACCACTGCTAACATAGAGCTGGTAGAATCCCGAAGATCAAGAAAGAAAAAAGGCTTTTCTCATGGATGGTTCCTCAAAACAAGGTTCCAGGTTACCTATTCGCTCCGGCATTTCACAACCTTCCTGAAAATTGCAAATCTTCATACTTCCATACGCTTTCATCTCCAAAACCACCTTTATTTGAATATTAGGGAAGACTTGAAGTGGTGCCTAAATGCAAGGCTATATAACTTCAAATTGCTGGTATTTCCTCATGCCACTGAATAGCACACAAAACGAACTGTAAGGTAACAGATCACCTTATAAAACCAGAGTTTTAACTATTCACATCAATACCGCATGAATATAGGATTTTACCAGGTCGTAAAATTCACTAGCTATTGTGTTCGTCGCTTTAGGCGAGCAACCATCTTAGTGATCTCGGCTTTTATGCTCGGCATGTCCAACGTCATCCTGGAAGAAGAAAGGATGCTGAACGACAC
>JBCBDM010000153.1:0-9375 GCA_038529705.1 Bacteroidota bacterium | reverse complement strand
TCGATATGCAGAAAATCGAAAATGAAAAAAAAGAATTGGAGAAACGTAAAAGATTTCTGGATTCGGTTCAAAGGGCAGAGCTGGAAGACCAACAAAAAAAATCCCCGTAACAAATCCTTAAAAAAACTACTTATATAACCAATTACAGGGCTTACGGCTCAATTAAAACCAAAAAAAGAATGAAGACAAATATTTTTAAATCTATGCTCCTGCTTGGCGCCGTCACCTTGGTGACAGGTTCCTGTGGAAATAAAGAAACGGCCCAGTTAGAAGACGATGGTCCTCACGGTATCATCCTGGCCAATATGGACACCCTGGTGAACCCTAAAGATGACTTTTACAACTATGTGAACGGAACCTGGATGAAGAATACGGAAATTCCAGATGACCAATCCAGATGGGGAGGTTTTGGAGTTCTTCGGAAGAAAACCGACCATGACGTACTCGCAATTTTGGCCAAAGCAAAGGAAAGTAATAAGTATGCAGACGATACGGATCAGGCAAAGGCCATGATGATCTTTGAGACCAAATTGGACAGTACCGCCAGAGACGCTGCAGGGATAGATCCCATCAAACCTATTATGGACAAGATTGCTGCAGTTGAGACTTTAGCCGATTTTCAAAATCTGATGACTACTCAAGCCGTGGAGGTTTCACAGCCCTTTTTTGGAGTAGCCGCATTTTCCAATCCCAATGATAGCTCCATCAATTCCTGTTATATCACACCGGGTAGCCTCGGATTGCCAGATCGCGATTTTTACTTGAAAACGGATGCTAAATCGGTGGAAATTAGAGCACAATATGTAGATCATATTACCCGAATGCTTCAGTTCTTAGGAGATTCTGAAGAAGAAGCCCGAACGTCTGCGGAGACTATACTAGCTTTCGAAACAAAACTGGCACAACCCAGGTTTGACAAAGTTCAAAGTCGTGACTTCAGAAACTTTAACAATCCTAGGTCTATGGATGAGGTACAGGAAATGGTGCCTAGTATATCCTGGAAAAGTGCATTTAAAGACTTAGGAGTTGCTAAGTCATTAGATACCGTTCTGGTTATGCAACCAGAATACATGAAGGTAGTTCAAAACACCTTAGCAGAAGGGGATGTAGAAACCTGGAAAACGGTGATGCGTTGGGCCACCTTGAACAACGCCGCGGGAATGTTAACCACCGAAATAGACAAGGCCAACTGGGAATTTTACAGTAAAACTCTTCGCGGAGCGAAAAAACAAAAGCCAGCAGACGAACGTGCTTTAAGCACTGTAAATGGCACAGTTGGAGAAGCTTTGGGGAAATTGTACGTAGACGAAATGTTCCCTCCGGAAGCTAAAAGCAAAGCCGAAAAAATGATCGCCAATGTCATTAAAGCGTATCAAAACAGAATTATGGCGCTGGATTGGATGAGTGATAGTACCAAAACTAAGGCTGTTGAAAAGTTGAATAAATTCACCGTAAAAATTGGTTATCCCAACAAGTGGAAGGACTACTCTACCATGGAAGTAAAACCAGGAAATTCCTATTATCAAAATATGGTAGCAGTGAACGACTGGCAATTCAAGGAAAACCTTGCAAAGATCAATGAGCCGGTGGATCGTGAAGAGTGGGGAATGTCTCCTCAAACTGTAAATGCATACTTTAATCCGTTTAACAACGAGATCGTATTCCCTGCGGCCATTCTACAACCGCCGTTTTATGATTATAAAGCAGATGAAGCGGTAAATTATGGAGGAATCGGAGCGGTAATCGGACATGAGATCTCCCATGCTTTCGACGATAGCGGTTCTCGTTTCGACGGTGATGGAAATCTGGTTAATTGGTGGACAGATAGCGATCTTGAAAGTTTCACCAATAGAGGAAATAAATTGGTTGAACAGTACAGTGCCATTGAGGTATTAGACAGTGTATTTATAAACGGTAAATTCACCCTAGGTGAGAATATTGGAGACTTGGGAGGTGTTTTAGGCGCCTACGACGGATTGCAATTGTTCTTTTCGGAAAACGGAAGACCAGATGATATTGATGGCTTTACGGCAGAACAACGTTTCTTTATGAGTTGGGCCACCGTTTGGAGAACCAAGCAACGAGATGAGTATACACGGACACAGGTGCAGACAGATCCACATTCACCGGGACGCTACAGAGCGACACAACCCCTTGTGAATATAGATGCTTTCTACGAGGCATTCGATATTAAAGAAGGAGATGGAATGTATCTCAAACCGGAAGATAGAGTAAGAATTTGGTAAGAATATTTTACCAGCATTAAAAGGAGCTTTCGGGCTCCTTTTTTTATTCACCTCCAAGATGTTGATTCACAGCCTTGTTCAGGAAATAACCAGTAACTAAAGTGGCAAGCACATCGGCTATTGGAAACGATATCCATACCCCGAATACTCCTAAAAAGGGGGGAAGGATAAGTAACAGGGGTATAAGGAAGAAACCTTGTTTGGTTAAACTTAAGAGCAAAGCGGGAATCGCTTTTCCAATAGCTTGAAAATAAGACGCCCCTATCAATTGCACTACAATGACTGGGGTAGCCGCAAATACCCATCGTAAAGCCGAAGGTGTTCGGTTTAATATTTCCTGATTATCGGCTAATGTGGCGGCATCCAGGTTTTGAGAATTGCTTAAAAATACCGAGACGATCTCTGCCGGGAAAAACATGATAATAGCAAATATTCCCAGAGCTAAGAGTCCAGAATATTTTATAGAAGTGTTAATGGCCTCTCGAACACGACCAAATTTTTGAGCCCCATAGTTATATCCTGCAATAGGCAAAAATCCCTGGTTGACACCAATAACAGGGAACAACGCAAACATGAGCATTCTGCTTATAATACCATAAGAAGCCACGTCCAGGGCATCTCCGTAGGTAATCAGTACGTTGTTGAGCAGGATGGTAAGTACTGCTATAGTCCCTTGGCGAGCCAAGGTTACAAAACTCAGCGCGTTGATCTCCTTTACGATACTTCGCTCCAAAAAGAAAGACTTAAACTTAAGGCGCAGTTCGCTTTTCGCAACAAAAAACCAAACAATAAAGGCAAAACAGATAAAATAACTGATAAACGTAGCCCAGGCCGCTCCTTCCATCCCCATTCCCAAGACTTTAATGAGAATATAGTCCATTAAAATATTCCCGATAGCCGGTAATAACATGGCGTACATGGCAAACTTTGGCTTACCTTCTGCACGTATCACATTATTACCCATCATACACATGGCCAGCATTACGATACCGTATAGAACGATCCGATAATAGGTTAGAGCCAGATCCTTGAAGGAATCATCGGCTCCAAAGAATTCTATGAGGTAGTTTTGAAATATGAGTCCCAATACGGCCAGTATGCCTGAAGTAAAAAAGGTAATGGTAATCTGATTTCCAAAAACCCGTAGGGCCTTTTCATTCTTTCCTGCTCCCAGAGCTCTGGATAGGACAGAACTTCCACCAATTCCTACAGCCAAACCAATGGCCGCGATGAAAAAAGTAACAGGAATCACTACCGTAATAGCCGAAATAGCTTTCGGCCCAATCCATCGACCTACAAAAATAGTGTCGACGATCATGTTCAATGACATTACGAGTATACCAATGGAAGCAGGAACCGCTTGACGTACCAACAAACTCCCTATGGAGTCGGTCCCTAAGGTATCTGAATGCCGCTTTGCCATCTACGCAATCGCAGTTTTCAGGTCAACAATACGCCATTCTTCGATCCAGTTGGCCAAAAGTTGTGCAAAATCGTCACGGTCATTCAAACAAGGTATGGTCGTAAATTCCTCTCCGCCCACTTCATGAAAGATTTCCTCACCTTCCATCGCAATCTCTTCCAAAGTCTCAAGACAATCGCTAACAAAGGCCGGCGTCACAATCGCCATTTTTTTCATTCCCTCCTTACCAAATCGCTCAATAGTTCGGTCTGTATAGGGTTGTAGCCAGGGATCGAACCCTAATCGGGACTGAAAAGAGGTAGAATAGGTCCCTCGTTCCAGGCCGAGATATTTCGCAACATTTACAGTCGTTATTTCGCACTGATGTCTATAGCAGAATTCATGTTGTTTAGAGCCCATCTTAAAGCAACATTTTCCGTCCATTTTACATTGGCCTTTGGTAATATCACTTTTTCTAATATGACGTTCAGGAACCCCGTGATAGCTAAATAGTAAGTGCTCGTACTCAAGTCCTTTCAGTTTTTCTCCTATACTCTCAGCCAACACTTTTATATAGTCCTTTTTGTGATAAAAAGCAGGGGTTCTTGTGATCGTTACCTGAGGGAAGAACTCTTGCACCAATTCGTCTACTTTCACATCTATGGTCTCTGTTGTAGCCATGGCAAATTGCGGATACAGCGGAATTGTTTTCACCTCTGTCACTCCCTGATCCACCAATTCTTGCAAGCCCTTTTTAAGGGTCATACTTCCGTATCTCATAGCAAGTGCTACTGGCACATTTACCCTTTCTTGTACTTTTTTCTGAAGCCGTTCCGAAAGTACGATCAATGGGGACCCTTCTTCCCACCAGATCTTGGCATACGCCTCGGCCGATTTCTTCGGTCGGGTATTTAAGATGATCCCCCTCACTAAAAGGATTCGTGCCCATTTGGGTACATCGATCACCCGAGGATCCATTAAAAATTCATCGAGATACTTTTTTACATCTTTGGGGTTTGTACTATCCGGGGAACCCAGGTTAACGAGGAGCACTCCTTTCTTCATAGCTAGTTCTTAAGAAACACAAAAATAGTGTCTGTATGTTTAAGGATTCTTAAAAAAGAATCAAAATTTAGGGGTTGAGTCTTTTGAAAATTCTAAGTGGAAAGCCCCATGACAAATTTCTTCGGAGTGGTGCCGAATTTCTTCTTGAACGCTGAGATAAAGTGACTGGAAGTGCTATAACCCACCTTCAGCCCTACCTCATTGACATTATGAGTTCCGGTAGCCAACAACTGGCGCGCAACTTCCATCTTATAATCGAATAAGAAACTAAACACCGAGTCTCCATAAATTTGTTTAAACCCTTCTTTCAACTTATTTAAAGGCAAATGGATCTCTTTGGAAAGCTCTTGAAGGGTTGGAGGTTCGGCCATACGTGAGAGTATAATCTCTTTTGCCCTTTTAATCTTCGCGACGTTGTCCTCATCCACCAGGAAAGGGCATTGCTCAATATCTGCGTCTGCGGGCCTATTGAAATACAAACTCAATAACTCGTAGGCCTTGCCTTTAAAATACAACGACTTTACCGATGGGTGTAAATTATAATTCATCAGCTGGTTCAGGACAATAGCCATAGAAGGGGAAATGGAGGCATCCTTGTAATACTTTCGATCCCGATTCTCTTCACTTAAAAAAGTGATATAGTTAGCCTCGCGGGAAAAGAGGGTATGGAACTTTTTAATAGGAAGCAAAACCGATAACACCCAGGAATGCGGACTCACCGAAACCTCAATGGGGAGGTCCCGCTCCGGATTATACAGCAATAGGGAATTATCTTCCTGAATAGGGAGTCTATAATTTCCATTGTTAAAACTGAAAGAACCTGTTCCCTTCACACAGAAGTGAAATTGTATAAAATTAGAACTCACCTCCCGCTTAAACAACTTAGTGTCATCACTTTCGTTATGAAACTTCAGAATAAAGAACCCATCCTCTATAAGGGTTTCGTCATAAATACTTTCAGCGATACTTTTTTGGATTTCCATGGCGTTTGAATTTGTAGTTTATTTAGAATTGTTCTAAACAAAATTCATTTTTTCACTTGAGAAAGCACGAAAATAAGGCCTCAAAACTGATTTATATCATTTTTTTCTCAATTTTAACAGCCAGCGTTACATTTGATACCGCTAGCGTTATTTTTTTATTATACAACCGCATACATTTGCAAAGTTCATTATGAAAAATAACGGAGAACGACATTTTTCAAACACTTCCAACGCCTCTGCCATTACTTCGGAAGGAAATTTCTACGCTATTGGCCTCAACTATAAGAAGGCCGATGCCGAAATCCGTGGTCATTTCAGTATCTCCGAAAATGCTCAGAAAAATATTCTTGAGCAGGCAAAATCTAATGGTATCCCATCTCTTACGGTCATCTCAACCTGTAATAGAACCGAGTTGTATGGCTTCGCCCAACATCCTTTTCAACTTATAAAATTGCTTTGTGAACATACACAGGGAACTGTGGAAGAATTCGAAAAAGTGGCGTATGTTCATAAGAACGCACTTGCTGTCTCCCACTTATTCAAAGTGGCCACAGGATTGGATAGTCAGATCCTGGGTGACTTTGAGATTATTAGTCAGTTGAGAATCGGTTTCAAGCTCTCAAAAAAAATGGGGCTGTTAAATGCCTATATGGAGCGTTTGGCCAATGCAGTGATACAGGCGAGTAAGCGCATAAAAAACGAGACTGAGATTTCTACCGGAGCCACCTCCGTGAGCTTTGCAGCAGTACAATATATTATGGCAAGGGTTCCATATGTTTCTGAAAAGAACATCTTGCTTTTCGGAATTGGTAAAATTGGCAGAAACACTTGCGAAAATCTTATCAAACACACCCAAAATGAGCATATCACGCTGATCAACCGAACGAAGGTAAAGGCCGAAGAGATCGCTGGAAAGTTTAACCTGATTGTTAAAGACTATGCCAATATTCAAAGCGAGATAGCACAAAGCGATATATTAATAGTAGCTACAGGGGCTCAGCAACCCACTATCAACAAAGAGTTGCTCTATTTAAAAAAGCCATTATTGATCCTGGACCTCTCGATTCCTAAGAATGTTGCCTCCAACGTTACGGAAAACGAAAACGTCACTTTGATCCACCTGGACGAGTTGTCTAAGGTGACGGACCAAACTCTAGAGCATCGACAACGGCAAATCCCTCTTGCCCAGGCTATCATTGAGGAGATAGAAACGGAATTCAACACCTGGGTTGAAAACAGAAAGTTTGCACCTACCATCAAGGCATTAAAATCGAAACTATCTGAAATTAAAGAGGGCGAGATCGATAATCAGCGCCGGAAATTGTCAGATTTTAACGAAGAGCAAGCCGAGATCGTAAGCAACCGGATCATTCAGAAAATAACCACCCATTTTGCGAATCACCTTAAAAATGCAAATGGCACCACTCAGGAGAGCATTGAGCTGATTCGCCAGGTATTTCAACTCGAAAATAAGGATCAGTGAGCAAGGTAATTCGCATTGGAACGAGAGATAGTCAGCTCGCTTTATGGCAGGCTCGTACCGTTCAAGAGCAATTGGAATCCCTTGGGTATGAAACCAAATTGATCCCTGTAAAATCCACAGGTGATTTGGTGCTGAACAAACCGCTCTACGAACTTGGGATTACGGGTATTTTCACCAAAACCTTAGACATAGCCATGCTGAATGGGACCGTTGATATTGCGGTTCATAGCATGAAGGATGTCCCCACTGCACTTCCCGAGGGAATTGTTCAGACAGCCGTACTGGAACGTGCATCCCCTAGTGATATATTGGTAATGAATGGAGCTCCAAACTTCAATAACAGCTGTACTATTGCTACGGGTAGCTTACGAAGAAAAGCACAATGGTTACACCGCTATCCCCATCACGAAGTGGTGGGTTTACGTGGCAACGTAAACACGAGATTGCAAAAGCTCGAGGATAGCCATTGGCAGGGAGCCATCTTCGCTAAGGCCGGACTTGAGCGAATTCAAGTTTTACCCTCAGATTACATGGATCTGGATTGGATGGTCCCGGCACCCGCCCAAGGAGCTATGGTCGTAGTTGCCATGGCCGATGATCCATTGGGCGTTGAGGCCACTTCAAAATTAAATGTTACGAATTCGGCCATTTGCACACATATAGAACGTGAATTTTTAAGGGTTTTGGAAGGAGGTTGTACCGCACCCATTGGGGCGATGGCCAAAATAGGGAACAATCTTATCGATTTCAAGGGGGTCCTTTTGTCGCTTGACGGCCAAACCCGATTGGTAGTCGAAGAACAAACACCACTAGAAGCATATGAAGGCTTCGGAAAGAAGTGTGCCATGCTACTCTTGCATAATGGAGGCAAGAAATTGATGCACGAGATAAAAAAGGAGATGTCTTGATGGATACGTTAATTCTCTCTACAAAAAAGCTCACCTCATCTCAACGAGAACTTTTACTGAATTCGGGATTGAGGTTTGTTGAATACGATGCCATTGCCATCACACCTTTGAACTTTGAAGCTCCCAAAGAAGTAGAAAACGCCATTTTTACAAGTAAGAATGCAGTTACATCTATTCTTTTTCGTGATATCCAAATTGAAAACTGTTTTTGTGTGGGAGAAAAGACTAAAACTCTTCTAGAGGAAAATGGTTATAAAGTCACCAAAAGCGCTAAAAATTCGACAGAATTGGCTCATTTTATTTCAAAAATACATACAAACGAGGCTTTTTTGTATTTCTGCGGGAAGGAACGTCTGGATGCACTTCCAAACATCCTAAAAACGGAAAAAATCATCTTTTCTGAGATAAAAACGTACAAAACCGACCTAAAACTGAAGAAATTTGAGCAAAAATGGGACGGAATCCTGTTTTTTAGCCCTAGTGGAGTAGAAAGCTATTTTTCCTCCAATCCCACTCTCGAGGAAGATGTTGCGAAATGTCATGCATTTTGTATTGGAGAAACCACAGCCACTGCCGCAAAGAAATATACAGATAGGGTGATTACAGCCAACACCACCAGTGTAGAAAGTGTAATAGCCAAAACTGTAAAAACCTTAAAGACTAACGATGATTAAAAACGACCTATTCTTAAGAGCCTTACAAGGAGAAACTGTAGAGCGGCCTCCCGTTTGGATGATGCGCCAAGCCGGAAGGTACTTGCCTGAATTTATGGAGATTAAAGCCAAATACGACTTCTTTACTCGTTGCCAAACTCCGGAACTAGCCAGTGAAATCACCGTACAACCTATTCGAAGATACGGGATGGATGCCGCTATCTTGTTTAGTGACATTTTGGTTATTCCCCAGGCGATGAATATCCATGTGGAGATGAAGCCTACCATTGGCCCCTGGCTCCCGGAACCCATTCGAAGTCCTAAAGATCTGGACCGCGTTATCGTTCCGGAAATCAACGACACGCTGGGATATGTAATGGATGCCATAAAAATGACCAAGGAGAAACTCAATGACGAGATTCCCTTGATCGGTTTTGCCGGCAGCCCGTGGACCATACTTTGCTATTGTGTACAAGGCCAGGGTAGTAAAAACTTCGACAAAGCAAAGGAGTTCTGCTTCACGCAACCGGTCGCTGCACATGAATTACTGCAAAAGATCACAGACACCACTATTGCCTATCTGAAAGAAAAGGTAAGGGCCGGAGTCAACGCCGTCCAGGTTTTCGACAGTTGGG
>JBCBDM010000152.1:0-9398 GCA_038529705.1 Bacteroidota bacterium | reverse complement strand
AAAATGGCACTTACATTCTCATTTTTAGCCTTGACCTCCTCAAAAGAAGGCACCGAGGCCTCAAAATCTATAGTCCCTGTTTTCGTACTGTATTTGCTTTGGGCACCTACAGTAGCAACGAATAAAAACATCAGGGCAATAAAAATAGTACGTTTCATATTTGCAATATTAATTTTCCAACAATCCATCTTGTTCCCACTCTATGACAAGATTAATCGAGTTTTGGGGTAATCTTGGACCTCCCAGAGGCATTAAACCGGATTCTCCCTCTTCACGGCTAATTCTATCGATAAGCCCCCTGTTCAATACTGCATTACGAACACTTTCAAAGTCCACCAAGGGCATGGGCGCTCCATTCTGTGGCGGATTGCTATGGCACTGCGTACAGCTGTTATTGAAGATGGGTTGAACGTCCTGAAAGGTAACCAGCTCGGGTACTACCTCGACAGGCTCCAAAACGTCATCTATGGTATTGGTACTGCAACTATATAAAAGGGTGCTTAAGCCAAGAAGGAAAATAAATCTGGACAACATTGGGTGTATCATTGAGTTAGTTATAAAGTGATTCTTTCGATTACTTTATACTAGAACAGGCATGTCTCAATTTACCCTACCCTCAAAAAGAAAAAATCCTCTGATGGAAATAAATTCGTTTTCCAGCAGAGGATCCTTCTATGGTATATCCCACTATTATTTGCTCAAATACATTTTGCGTCTTGAGTATAATTCGTAGAATTCATCGTCCTTCAAGCTATCTATAAATAGGATACTTTCTCCTGTACTTTTCATCTCAGGACCCAGTTGTTTATTCACATTTGGAAACTTATTGAAACTGAAAACCGGCTGCTTGATGGCATATCCTTCCAATTGAGGATTGAAATTGAAATCGGTTACCTTCTTTTTCCCCAACATGACCTTAGTAGCATAATTTACGTAGGGCTCTCCATAGGCCTTGGCTATGAAAGGAACCGTTCTGGACGCCCTTGGATTGGCTTCTATAATGTATACCTGGTCATCTTTGATGGCAAACTGCACATTGATGAGTCCAACCGTATTGAGGGCCAGGGCAATCTTCTTAGTGTGATCTTTAATTTGTTGCATCACGAACTCCCCGAGATTGAACGGAGGTAAGGTGGCATTAGAATCTCCGGAATGCACTCCGCAAGGCTCAATATGCTCCATGATTCCAATGATATAAACATTTTCACCATCGCAGATCGCATCTGCTTCGGCTTCTATGGCTCCGTCCAGATAATGATCTAACAATAATTTGTTGTTAGGTATCTTTCGAAGGAGGTCCACCACATGTTCTTCCAGCTCCTTCTTATTGATCACGATCTTCATTCCTTGTCCTCCTAATACATAGGACGGCCGTATCAATAATGGGAAGTCCAATTCGTCTGCCAGGGCTAGAGCTTCATCGGTCGTTTCGGCTACTCCAAACTTTGGATATGGGATATTATTTTCTTTCAGAATGGTGGAAAAGCTTCCTCTGTCCTCAGCAAGGTCCAATGCCTGAAAACTGGTTCCCATGATCTTGATACCGTAGCGTTCCAGTTTCTCCGCCAGTTTCAATGCGGTTTGCCCACCCAACTGAACTATAACTCCTTCCGGCTTTTCATGCCTAATAATATCGTAAATATGTTCCCAGAACACTGGCTCAAAATAAAGCTTGTCTGCTACGTCGAAATCGGTAGAAACCGTTTCCGGGTTACAATTGATCATGATGGTTTCATAATCGCATTCTGCCGCTGCCAAGACTCCGTGTACACAACAATAATCGAATTCGATTCCTTGTCCAATTCGGTTAGGCCCGGAACCCAATACAATGATCTTCTTTCTGTCCGTGACTACACTATCGTTCTCCGCATACACCGTTCCGTCTGCGGTTTCCATTTCATTTTCGAAGGTAGAATAGTAATATGGTGTTTCGGCCTTAAACTCGGCCGCACAGGTATCTACGAGTTTGTATACTCTCTGAATATTGAGTTCTTCTCTTTTTTTGTATACCTGGCTCTCAAGGCATTTGAGCATGTGGGCAATCTGTCTGTCACCATACCCTTTTTGTTTTGCCTCCAGTAGTAATTCTCTGGGCAAGGTATCTAATGTATAGGCTGAGATCTCCTTCTCAAGCAAATACAATTCTTCGTATTGTTTAAGGAACCACATATCTATTTTAGTGATCTCATGGATTCTGCTTAATGGAATTCCCAGCTGTATCGCATCGTAGATCACGAATACCCGATCCCAACTGGCATAGGTGAGTTTTTCAATGATCTGTTCGTAGTTCGTGTAGCTTTTTCCATCTGCTCCCAGGCCATTTCGTTTAATCTCCAGGGATTGTGTCGCCTTGTGCAAAGCTTCCTGGAAGGAACGACCAATTCCCATTACTTCCCCTACGGCTTTCATTTGTAAGCCCAGGGTTCTGTCTGATCCTTCAAATTTATCGAAATTCCAACGTGGAATCTTCACGATAACATAATCCAAAGTGGGCTCAAATAAGGCTGAAGTGGATTTGGTGATCTGATTATCTAACTCGTCCAGGTGATAACCCATAGCCAATTTGGTTGCAACCTTCGCAATGGGATACCCCGTAGCCTTAGATGCCAGTGCCGAAGAGCGGGATACTCGAGGATTGATCTCGATCGCAATAATATCTTCATTCTCATCCGGACTCACCGCAAACTGAACGTTACATCCTCCTGCGAAGTCACCAATACTGCGCATCATGTGGATGGCCATATCCCGCATTCGCTGATATGTTCTGTCGCTAAGAGTCATGGCTGGTGCTACCGTTATGGAATCCCCGGTGTGTATCCCCATAGGATCCATGTTTTCTATTGCACAGATGATAACCACATTGTCATTGGAGTCCCTTAAGAGCTCCAATTCATATTCTTTCCAGCCTATCAAGGCTTTATCTATCATGACCTCGTGGATGGGAGAAACCTCCAGTCCACGGGTTAATAACTCATCAAAATCTTCTTCTTTATATACAAAGGAAGCTCCGGCTCCTCCCAGGGTATAAGAAGCTCTAATGACTAGAGGAAAACCAAACTCCTGGGCTATTTCTTTTCCTTTCAAATAGGAATTGGCTGTCGCCTGAGGCGCCATGGGAATTCCAATCTTCAGCATCAATTCTCTAAATTGTTCCCGATCCTCGGTAATATTGATCGCTGCAATATCAACTCCAATCAATTCAACTCCAAAATCTTTCCAAATACCCTTTTCATCTGCTTCAATGGCCAGATTCAAGGCAGTCTGCCCTCCCATAGTTGGAAGTACGGCATCTATCTGCGGGTGTTCCTTCAAGACCTTGACGATGGATTTGGTAGTAAGTGGTAACAAATAGATATGGTCCGCCATGGACGGGTCCGTCATGATGGTGGCCGGATTGGAATTGATGAGAATGGTCTCGATACCATCCTCTCTCAATGAACGTAATGACTGTGAACCGGAATAATCGAACTCACATGCTTGTCCAATAATAATAGGACCGGAGCCAATGATTAAAACAGAGTTGAGCTTTTTGTTTTTCGGCATGAATGAAGCGCTTTTTTTGAGGTTATAAAATTACGATGCGTACGGGTATAAAAAAAAGGTGTTGCTTATAAAAACAACACCTTTTATTTATGAGTTATCAACATTATTTCTTGTGACGTGGTTCAGAAGATACAGAAAGTTTTTTTCTGCCCTTTGCTCTACGGGCAGCCAATACCTTACGTCCGTTTACAGTAGCCATACGCTCTCTAAAACCGTGTTTGTTTCTTCTTTTCCTCTTTGATGGCTGAAATGTTCTTTTCATTGTAAATAGATTATATCTTCAGAAAAAATTTTAATTCAAATGGACCTCTGTTAAAAGTCGGGTGCAAATATACAATGAATTTTTACTTTGGCAAGCCCTTCTATTAAAAATATTTCGATTCAAATCATTATAGACCGTGACTCCTATAGAGGAGTGATTCTCAACAACTGAGTCCAAATCCTTTGGTTTTAAATTCAGGCAACAGGAATACGCCAAAAAACAACCAATCTTTATTAGTTTTTAGTAACTTTGCCAGCCCAACAAAAAAGACAAAAATGTTCCACAAAAATATAAAATTAATCCTCGCTTTATTAACCGTTGCCACGGCCGTTTGGCAATTTGTTGAAGGTAATATCGGGAATGGCATCATGTTCATCCTCCTGGCTGGAGTCTTCGTTTTTCTGTACTTTAAAAATGAAATGATCTTGCTGGCCTTTCTCAGGTTGAGAAAGCAGGATTTTCCGGGAGCAAAGAAATGGCTGGATCGAATTCCTAACCCGGAAGCCGCTTTAGTTCCAAAACAACAAGGATATTACAATTACCTCAACGGCCTTATGGTTTCTCAAACCAATATGAACGAGGCCGAAAAATACTTCAAAAAGGCAGAAAAACTAGGACTCTCTATGAGTGCCGATATGGCCATGGTAAAATTGAATCTGGCGGGAATCGCCATGTCTAAAAACCGTAAACGAGAAGCGGAACTCCTGCTCACAGAAGCCAAAAAACTCGATAAACACCATATGCTGGATGATCAGATAAAAATGATGAAACAGCAGATGAAAAGAGCAGGCGCTCCCAGACAACCCTATGGAGGCGGTCGTGCCAGCCGGAGAGCAAAACGCTAAATCCTTCGTAGGAAAAAGTGAGTTGATTCCTACAACATTTGTGTTATTCACCTGATTTTTATTACATTTCGTCCAAAAGTGTCAAATTTATAGAAAACAATTCTATAGTTTAGCGCCGAATTTAACCAATGCATATGGGTAGAAAACTACTACTGCTCTTCTTATTATTTTCTTTCACCGCTCTTTCTCAGGAAACAGAGCCTAAGAATCTATTTTCCAAAGCCATTGGAAAAAATATCCGAAAATATCGAAACGAGTCCAAGCGAGCCTACCTCAGGAAAGATACGGAACGCGCGGAGTTCTTATTCGATTCCCTGGTGAAGCACGTGGTAAACGGAACCTACCTTGATAATTTCAAGGTCCGTAAATTTTCCGGCAGAAAGATCGAACTCTATAAGTTCGAAAAACCCATCTATTTGGTTACTTATGCCTCCTGGTGTGTGCCGGGAGTTGGTGAGATACCTGCATTCAATGATATTGCTGAAAGGTATCACGAGGATGTAGATTTTGTTATTCTTTTCTGGGGTTCAAAGAAGAAAATCAGGAAATTCAAAAAGAAGTTTAATAAATACGTCAATGTACTTTATGTCGACGAAAAGAACAATAGGAGTGATTTTGTGATCCGAACCATGAAACACAGTTTAGGTTTCCCTACGTCGTTCTTCATCGACAAGGACAAAAAAATTCTCGATGTTCGACGTAATTTCATGCATCACTATCTGGAGAGCTATACAACTTCATATAATGCCAACTACCAGAGCTTTACCAGTGGAATCGCACTGTTGCAGAGAGGGGTTGTGCAAGAGGAGATCATCGAGAACTAAAATACTGCTACTTGGAGAAGAATAACTTAAATGCAGCCACAATGAGGATTACCGCAAATATCTTCTTTAATAGCACCTGATCGATCTTTACGGCAAACTTCGACCCTATAAAGCCTCCCACTACAAAGAAGACCGCAATAACCAGGGCGTATTTCCAACTAATTTCATGTCCCGACGAATGATAGGTGTATGCGGCAACAAAAGTAACGGGTACCGCCAATACCGCAAGGCTCATGCCCTGAGCCTGATGCTGATCATACCCCAACAAAAGAATCATAAGAGGAATCATGACCACTCCACCTCCTACTCCCATAAACCCACTTAAAATTCCAGCTAAAAGACCAATAGCGATCAACGATAGTATAAGAGTTAGGTTCATAAAGGTTAATAAGGAGTTAAATGGTTGCTTTAATGTTTACTGCCCACTAGTATAATGCCCCTTTTCCGGGATTTCAATGTAGTATTCCTTCCCTGAGGCATTCTTCAGATAATTATCCCGTAACCAAGGGTTGTGAATCTTTAATATCTTATAATTAATATCGAATTGCTTTGCGAAGTAAGCGAAATCGGTTACCGCCGTGTCTACCTTAACTTTAAAAGTAGGCACCGCGGTATATAGGTCTTTTTCCCTGTAATTGAAACCGTATTTTTTTGGATTACTGATGATCTCTTTAAAGGCCAATATTCTAAAAACATAACGACTGGTCTCACTGTTGAGCAGCAGATCATAATAATCCTCAACGTCTTGTTTCTTCATTTGACGAGAAATACCAGCGTTACCCGCATTGTAAGCACCTGCCGCCGAAGTCCAACTTCCAAAACGCTTTTTAGATTTTATCAAATATTCGGCTGCTACCTTAGTAGCTTTCTCCAGATTATATCGTTCATCCACATAATCATTGATCTCCAGACCATATTCCTTCCCTGTTCCCTTTAAAAATTGCCAGAAACCAGCAGCGCCCGCAGGAGATTTAACATTATCGAGACCACTTTCCGCAATAGCGAGATACTTAAAGTCGTCCGGGAGTCCATGTTCTTCCAACATAGGTTCAATAATAGGAAAATACTTGTGGGCTCTCTTCATCATGATCAACATATTAGATTGCCAATAGGTATTTACCAACAACTCCCTGTCCATTCGCTCTCTGATATCCGGATTCTCCAGAGGAACCCGTTCTCCGGCAAAGTACATCTCTTCCGGAAGATCCAATGCATAGACATTGTAATCGTTCATCAACTTCTCCTCCATGGTTTCATCGACTACTTTATTCTCTTGAATTCGGGGTTCCTGAACGGCATTTGTACACAACCCGCCTACCCCAATAAGCACAGTTGCTAAGCCAATTTTCGACAAAATACTCATAACACCTTAAATTTGACTAAAGATAAAAATTTTAGGGCCGGGCCTCATGATTTTCTATAATATTTTCTAACAGTTTACTAACCTTGCTTCCTTTATCGAGAATCATGACATGAGTTCCCCCGTCCAGGATATGGGCATCTTCAATATTCTTTATAGGAAAAACAAAATCTCCATTCCCGTGAATGTGATGTACCCCTGGTACCGGAGTTACCCTTTCCCAACATAGCATATTCTTTATTGCCCAGTCTAGATAATCCTTATCTCGTACCGAAAGATATTCCTGATACAATCGCAATCGTTTTTTACTTCGAGGCCCAATGGCCAATTTGGTAAGATCTGTTACTGCCGAAGCCAAACTCGTAGGCACCAATTTATAAGCCTTCGTATTGCCGGCGTATTTCAAGCGCTTCGGAATTTCATTCCGTGTTTTCACACTGGATACAATGATCAACTTTCGCAAAGAGACAAACAAACTCATCTCCTGCACCACCACACCTCCAAAGGAAACTCCAACGAGTACCGCATTTGGTTCTGTAATTCTCCCTGCCATCCGCTGCGCATATTGCTCAAGTGATTCCTCTTTTTGGGGAATAAGCCACTCTAAGATATGGGTGACATAACGGTCTTCCGGGAGGCGGATATTCTTAAAGATCTCTCTTCCGGCGGCCATCCCAGGAACAAAATATACGTGGACTTTTTCAGTGTTCATAGGGCTTTAACAGTAATACTATCATTTGCCTTGCTATTTTTTGTAACTTTGTATACAAAGATATAATTCTCACCCCGCTTTCGAGGAGTTATGAAGAAGATTTTACATCCTGCAGCTACCCGAGGTACAGCAAATTACGGCTGGCTTCAGGCAAAATATTCCTTCAGCTTCGCTAACTATTTTGATCCCAATAGATTACAATTCGGAAAATTACGCGTGCTCAATGACGATATCATTGCACCGGCCATGGGTTTTGGTAAACACCCTCATAAAAATATGGAGATCGTTACCATTCCGCAGCACGGCGCCGTAAGACACCAGGATTCAATGGGAAATGAAGGGGTGGTAGCCTCCGGAGACATTCAAGTAATGAGCGCCGGAAGTGGTGTGGAACACAGTGAGGTGAATGCAAATGCAAATGAGCCCTTAAAACTATTCCAAATCTGGATCCACCCGGAAACCGAAAACGTCACCCCCCGCTACGACCAAAAAAAAATAGCGGACCTCATCCAGCCCAATACCTTTAGTGCTGTGGTCAAGCCTAAAGACATCGCCAAAGAAAACGAACTTTGGATCCATCAACAAGCCTATTTCCATATTGGAGAATTTTCAGAAAAAACAACCACGACCTATACCCTTCAACAACCGGGACATGGAATTTACCTTTTAGTGGTAAATGGCACCGTTATTGCTGAAGGTGAAACACTTAGCAATCGAGACGCTATAGGCATATGGGACGCAAACAGCGTCAACATGACTGTAGAAAAAGATAGCCGGGTGTTGCTTATAGAAGTACCAATGAATTAACTGTTAAACGAACTCCCTATGATTGAAGATGTTGAAATTACAGACAACGAATTTTTAAGACAATTCGAACTCGAAGTAGGCGATAATATGGCGCGCATTGAATATGCCTTACAAGATCGCAAGATTTTTCTTACCAAATACGACATGCCCGAGGACATGGAAGAACAGGGGTTTCGTGATATTTTTATCAAAGCCGTCTTCGAGGAAGTACAAGATCGTGGAATTAGCCTGGTACCCACCAGCCCGGAAATTGCCAGCTTCATGAGACGGAACAGAAGAAAATACAAGGCTTTACTTCCCGTAGGAATTAGTATTTAGAAGTATTGGGGCGTTTCCTCTTGCGCAATACTCAAGAGGACCGCGCTTTCGCTGGTACGCGGTACACCCGCTCAATCGCTAACGCATCACATCGATCGAGACAAATTCAAACCGAACCATCCCATCCTCATCGATCTTTGTCAACTCCACCTCATGCAAGGTATTCACCAATTCTGGGTTCCAGGGAGCTTTCACCTTTACATAATTTTCAGTAAAACCATGAATATACCCCTCTTTATTCTCTCCCTCAAAAAGCACGGTTCTTTGGGTACCCAACTGACTCTCATAAAAAGCTCTTCGCTTCTTAACAGATAGGCCTCTCAGCATCTTACTCCGCTTGGAACGAATATTTTTAGGAATCACTCCCTCCATTTCGGCAGCGGGAGTATTGTCTCTTTCAGAATAGGTAAACACATGCAAATAGGAAATGTCCAGCTGCATCAGGAAGTTATAGGTCTCCAGGAAGTGTTCATCTGTCTCTCCCGGAAAACCAACAATCACATCCACCCCTATACAAGCATACGGCATGACCTCTCGAATTTTGTTCACCCTATCTACATACAGCTCTTTCATATACCTGCGGCGCATCAGCTTTAAAATATCGTTACTCCCGCTCTGCAACGGAATATGAAAATGAGGTACGAAAGTTCTGGATTGGGAAACGAAATCGATAGTTTCGTTTTTAAGCAAGTTAGGCTCAATCGAGGAGATGCGCAATCGCTCTATG
>JBCBDM010000151.1:0-9401 GCA_038529705.1 Bacteroidota bacterium | reverse complement strand
GCGGCTGATAGCTCACCTCACCTTCGACCTTGCGCACCTCCAGCCACCGCGTTGCCTGCGAAGCGGGCAGCCTTACCTCATCCTGAGCAAAAACTTGGCATTGGCCACCAGTGATGCTCAAAACCCGGTCATTACTCAAGAAGAGATCGACGAGGCCATAGAAGCTACGGAAGAGCGCATCTACGAAGGTATTACCTTCAAGGTTCAACTTGCAGCCAGTAAGAACAAATTAGAGGTAATGCCTTATAATTTCAAGGGCTTGGAGGATATCTCCCGAAATGAGGAAGACGGACTCTATAAATATTATTACGGAGAGACTTCAGATTTCAACAAGATACAACTCATGAAGAAATTTGCTCGAGAAAAAGGGTATCCTGGTAGTTATGTGGTCGCATTTCAAGGAGAAACCAAGGTGCGGTTGGCCGATATTCTTAAATCTGAAGACAGGTAACTTAATGATGAACCCTTGAGAGGGGCCCATGCCGCAACTTCAAGTTAGATCGTGGCTCCCAATTTCTTGGTTCGAAGTTGGCATTTTAAAAACCCCTGCATTACTTCAGAATCTTTTCCGTTAAAATAATTTCCTTCCCCAGATTTATTTCTAAATTTGTTTTTATCAATAAAACCACGCCTTTGAAACTTTCAAAAGAAGTAAAAACCGGTATTTTAGTCATTCTAGGGATCCTATTATTCATCTTTGGATTCAACTTTCTCAAGAACTCCGACCTTATTTCCAGTAAGCGAGTTTTTTACGTGAAATATGAAAACGTTTCCGGGCTTTCCTTGTCGGCTCCTGTAACCATAAACGGACTTCAAATTGGAAAGGTGGAAAAGATCAACCTTCCGGATGAAAATGGTAAACTCAAAGTGGAATTCTCGATCGACGCAGATTATCAGTTCGCAAAGACAAGTACGGTACAGATTTATAGTAGCGGTTTTATTAGCGGGAATAATCTGGGTATTATTCCGGATTATAATTCAACAATAATGGCCCAATCCGGGGATGAATTGAAAGGAGATATTCAAGTAGGACTTATCGATAACATCATGGATAAGTTTGACCCCCTGGAAGCGAGCTTAACCGAGACTTTATCCAAATTAGACACCGTGCTGGGTGGGGTGAGCGAAGTACTGGATGAAAAGACTAAGGCGAATTTGCGGTCGAGTATTGCCAACCTAAATGCCACGATGACCTCATTTAATGGTGTTTCCAGGGATATGAAGAATTTGTTAGACGGCAATAAGGATAAATTATCTAACACCTTTGCCAATTTGGATACAACGGCCGAGAATTTCGCCCAATTATCGGATTCCCTGGCGCAAATAAAAACCGGGGAGCTGGTAAAGAATATGGAAACCACCATATCAAAACTAAACAGCATAGCCGAAGGGATTGACAACGGAGAGGGTAGTGTAGGCAAATTATTAAAAGACGAAAAGTTATATGACAATCTAACAGGTGCCTCCAAACAATTGGAGGAACTGTTGGAAGATATGAAGTTGAACCCCAAGCGATATGTTCATTTTTCCCTCTTCGGAAAACGACCAAAACAGTACGAATCGCAATTAGATACCCTTCAATAATGCAGTACATACCTAACATTCTTTTTCTGATCATCCTGGTTCTTGGTGTGGGTTATTTCACCAAGAATATTAGAAAGATCATCCGAAATATCAAACTGGGACAAGAAGTCGATGCCAGTGATAATAAAGGTGAGCGTTGGAAAAATGTGATGCGCATTGCATTGGGGCAATCCAAAATGGTGGTTCGACCTATTTCTGGTATCATGCATATCATTGTGTACCTGGGATTTGTTATTATCAATATAGAGGTCCTTGAAATTATCATTGATGGACTTTTTGGAACACATCGTATTTTTGGTTCTCTTGGGGTAGTATATGATTATCTTATTGCTTCCTTCGAAGTATTAGCACTACTAGTACTCGTTGCTGTCGTCGTCTTTTGGCTCCGGAGAAATGTACAGCGTGTAAAACGTTTTCTAAGCCCGGAAATGAAAGGGTGGCCCAAGAACGATGGTAATATCATCCTCTATTTTGAAGTGGTATTAATGACGCTGTTTTTAACCATGAATGGGGCCGACTTACAACTGCAGCTTCTTGGTTCAGACCATTACGCAAAAGCGGGACTGTTTCCCGTAAGCAGCTTATTGGCTCCTATTTTCGAAAATTTCTCTGAAAGCACGTTAATCCTTATTGAGCGAATCGCCTGGTGGTTGCACATCATAGGTATTTTGATCTTCCTAAACTACCTTTATTTTAGTAAACACCTTCATATCATATTGGCATTCCCCAATGTGTACTTCGGAAAACTAACCGCCAAAGGGAAGTTCAAGAATCTGGAATCGGTTACCAACGAGGTGAAATTAATGATGGATCCCAGCGCCGATCCATATGCTGCTCCTCCGGAAGGAGCCGAAACACCAGCCAAATTTGGTGCGAGTGATGTAATGGACCTAAGCACAATTCAGCTTTTAAATGCGTACACCTGTACGGAATGCGGACGCTGTACCAGCGAATGCCCTGCCAATCAGACGGGAAAAAAGCTATCGCCTCGTAAGATCATGATGGACACGAGGGATCGTTTACAAGAAGTGGGCGCCAATGTAGACAAGAATGGGGAGTTTCAGCCAGACGGCAAGCAACTACTGGACGATTACATCAGCAGAGAAGAGCTTTGGGCTTGTACCACCTGTAATGCCTGTGTTGAAGCTTGTCCGGTAAGTATCGATCCTCTGTCTATTATAATGGATATGCGACAATACCTGGTCATGGAGCAATCTGCGGCCCCTTCAGAATTAAATGTTACCATGACCAATATAGAAAATAACTCGGCTCCCTGGCCTTTCAATCAGATGGACAGAGCCAATTGGATAAACGAGCAATAAAACAGAATACCACCGAAAAATAGATATTATGAAGAAAGAAGAAGTAGAAAAAATGCTACATGAAAAAGTAGAACAAGGAGAAACCGTAAGCCCGGTACTCCCAGAAGGAGTAAAAAATTACCTTATCGATATAGATGGTACCATATGCGACGACATTCCTAATGAGGAACCGGAACGTATGGCAACCGCCGAATTGTATCCGGACGCCTTAAAGACGCTCAATAGATGGTATGATCAGGGACACATTATCTGCTTCTTTACTTCCCGTACTGAAGAACATCGTGAAGTAACAGAACAGTGGTTAAAGAAACACGGATTTAAATACCACTCTATGCTCATGGGAAAACCCAGAGGAGGTAACTATCACTGGGTAGATAATCATCTGGTAAAAGCTACCCGATATAAAGGGAAGTTCACAGACTTGGTTGAAAAGAAAGTGACCATTGAGGTATTTGAAGACTAAAAAGAAAAACGCATGAGCGAAGTAATCAAGGTCCCAACAATGGCCGAATATATGGCCCAAGGCAAAAATCCTGAAGTACTGTTTTGGGTAGGTTGCGCCGGTAGTTTTGATGATCGTGCCAAGAAAATCACCAAAGCTTTCGCAAAACTACTCAACAACGCGGGAGTGGACTTTGCAGTCCTAGGTACAGAAGAAGGTTGCACAGGAGATCCGGCTAAACGAGCTGGAAATGAATTTTTATTTCAGATGCAGGCCATGATGAATATTCAGGTAATGAATGGCTATGAGATCAAAAAGATTGTAACCACTTGTCCTCATTGCTTTAATACCATCAAAAATGAATATCCGGAATTAGGAGGTACCTACGAAGTAATGCACCATACCCAATTCCTGAAATCCTTGTTGAACGAAGGTAGGTTGAAAGTAGCGGGAGGAAAATTTAAAGGAAAGCGTATTACCTTCCATGACCCGTGTTATTTAGGACGGGCCAATGGTGAATATGAGGCCCCTCGTGAGTTACTTCAGAAGTTAGAAGTAGAACTGGTCGAAATGAAACGTTGTAAGACACGCGGACTCTGCTGTGGCGCTGGAGGAGCTCAAATGTTCAAGGAGCCCGAAAAAGGAAATAAGGATATCAATATAGAACGAACCGAGGAAGCCCTGGAAACCCAACCGGAGATCATTGCAGCTGGATGCCCTTTCTGCAATACCATGATGACCGACGGCGTTAAAGGGAAGGAGAAAGAAGATAGTATTGAAGTGATGGATGTGGCCGAAATGATCGCCAATGCATCCGATTTATAGACGGCACCATGTTAGCAGATTTTAAAGACCTTCCGGACAATTCAAGAATTTGGATATATCAGTCCAACCGAAAGTTTTCCGAAGAAGAAGTGACGACCATAGCACTTAAAACAGATGCATTTCTAACCCAATGGACCGCTCATGGCTCCGATTTAGAGGCCGGGTTCGAGATTAGGCACAATCGATTTATAGTGATCGGGTTGAACCAGGCCAATGCTTCAGCCTCTGGTTGTAGCATTGACGCATCCGTTCATTTCATTCAATCGTTGGAAAAGGAATTGGGCGTGGATCTCCTGGACAAAATGAACGTAACGTTTTACAACGGACAATTTATCGCACATAAAACCCTGGCCGATTTCAAAAAAATGGCGAAGAATCGATCGGTATCTCCAAACACCATCGTTTTCAATAATCTCGTGAATACCAAAGCCGAATATTTGGAGCACTGGGAGGTACCTGCAAAAGATAGTTGGCACAGCCGATTTTTAGCATAGTTTTTGTTACTTTAGATATATGAAGCGATTCGTAACAACCTCACTATTCATTTTAACCTTTTTCATCAGCTTTTCGCAACAAATTAATCCGCTGATTGTGTTGGACGACCTCCAAAATCAGCAGCAATGGGTAGATAGTATTTACGGCAATATGAGTCTACAGGAGAAAGTGGGGCAACTCTTCATGGTCGATGTTTTTTCCGGTGATCCGAAAACAAATACAGATAAGATCAAAAAACTTATTTCCGATTATTACATTGGCGGCATTATCTTTTCGAAAGGTGGGCCTGGACGCCAGGCAACACTGAACAATGAATTTCAGGCAATGGCAAAGACCAAGCTGCTCATTGGTATGGATGCAGAATGGGGGTTGGCCATGCGCCTTGACTCTACCTTTGCCTATCCATGGAATATGACGTTGGGAGCCATTAAGGATAACCGCATTGTAGAACAAGTTGGGAAGCGCATTGGAGACCATTCCAGGCGCATGGGGGTCCATTTTAATTTCGCCCCTGTTGTCGATATCAATACCAACCCAAAGAATCCCATTATTGGGAATCGGTCCTTTGGAGAAGATCGGGACAATGTAACTCAAAAGGCCATCGCGTTTATGAAAGGAATGCAAAGCGCCGGAGTTCTGGCAAATGCCAAACATTTTCCGGGTCATGGCGATACCGACACCGATTCTCATAAAACTCTGCCCACATTATTGTTCGACAAAGCACGCTTGGATACCCTGGAATTATACCCGTATAGACAGATCATAAATGAAGGCTTAAGCAGTGTTATGGTGGCTCATCTGAATGTTCCGTCCATCGTTCCGGAATCAGGCTATCCCACTTCAATTTCCAAAAATGTAGTGACCAATGTGCTGAAAGGGGAGATGGGTTTTAACGGACTTATATTCACCGATGCCCTAAATATGAAAGGAGCTGCTAACTTTAGGGAACCCGGTGAAATAGATTTGGCTGCTTTTCTAGCCGGTAATGACGTCCTGCTCATATCGGAGGATATTCCCAAGGCTCATGCCATGATCATAAGGGCCTACAGAGAAGGTGCCGTAACCGAAGAACGTTTAGCCCATTCGGTGAAAAAGATCCTGTATGCAAAATACAAAGTGGGACTGAATGCTTACACCCCTATCAATAAAGAGAATCTGTTTGAAGACCTAAACGCCCCGGAGGATAGAGCATTGTACGAAAAAGCCATGGAAAAGGCTTTGACAGTTATCAAGAATGACTCTGCTATCCTACCCATTCAAAAACTACAAAATCAAAAAATTGCCTACATTAATTTCGGAGATGATAGCGGTACCGAGTTCTTACAATATCTTAGAAAATACGGGAAGATCGATTGGGTAAAAGCAAAGAGCCTGGATAGCTATATCAAGAAGCTGAAGAAATACGACAGAGTGATCATCGGTTTTCACAAATCCAACGACAATCCCTGGAAAGATTATAAAATTGGAGAAAAGGAATTGGTCTGGATCTATGAAATTGCCAGAACGAACAAAGTAATTCTAGATGTGTTTGCCAGACCCTATGCACTCCTTGATCTAAAAACCACAGCTAACTTTGAAGCCATCATTGTTTCCTACCAAAATAGCAAGGTAGCCCAACAGCTATCTGCTCAACTTATTTTTGGCGCCAGAATGTCTAATGGGAAGCTTCCTGTCTCGATTGGATTGGAGTATCCGGAGGGAACTTCCATAGAGCTAGCCGCTATCGATAGATTGCAATATGGAACTCCTGAAAGCGTTGGACTTGACAGCCAACGCCTGAAGAAGATAGACTCCTTAGCACGGATCGGCGTATGGGCCGGAATGATGCCCGGTGCCCAAATTTTAGTGGCTCGAAAAGGTAAGGTAGTGTACGAAAAGAATTTTGGCCATCACACGCCGGGAAGGAATAATAGAGTGCGAAGTAATGACATCTATGATGTTGCCTCCTTAACCAAAATATTGGCGACCCTACCCATGATAATGGAGTTGGTTGATCGTGGAATCATTGACCTGGACACCAAACTTTCGGAAATGCTCCCGGAATACAAACGCTCCAACAAAGCAAATATCACGCTCAAACAAATGCTCACACATACAGCCCGGCTACGAGCATGGATTCCCTTCTATGGCAATACCATGGATACCATAACCCAATTGCCGGACGTAAAGTATTATTCAGCAGAAAAAAGCAAAGAATATCCCATTCGTGTCGCCAATGATATGTTTATGCGTAAAGACTATAAGGACAGTATTTTTGATATGATCAAAGAGAGTGATCTTAGGACGCGATCAGGCTATAAATACAGTGACTTACCCTATTATATGCTGATGCGATATCTGGAGGATTTCTATGGGACTTCCTTGGATCGTCTCGTACAGCGTAATTTATATGAACCTATGGGCGCCAATTACACCACCTATAATCCTTTAGGCAAATTTTCGAAGAAGGATATTGCGCCTACCGAAAAGGATGATTATTTTAGAATGCAGAAAGTTCACGGCTATGTTCACGACCAAGGAGCTGCCATGTTAGGTGGTGTATGCGGACATGCTGGACTGTTTAGCAATGCCAACGACGTAGCCAAGATCATGCAAATGTATCTATGGAAGGGGTTTTACGGTGGGAGACGTTATCTAAAGCCGGAAGTACTGGACGCCTTTAATACTTGCTATTATTGTGAAGATGATATTAGGAGAGGTGTTGGTTTCGACAAACCCCAACTAGGAGAAAGTGGGCCTACCTGTGGTTGTGTATCCATGACCAGTTTCGGCCATAGTGGCTTTACAGGCACTTTCACCTGGGCAGACCCAGAGGAAGAAATTGTATATGTGTTCCTTTCCAATAGGACCTATCCTACCGCCGACAACCGTAAGATCATAGGTAGCAATCTACGAAGTAATATTCAAGAGGCCATCTATGAAGCTATTATCCGTGAGAAACGGACCGAGGTACAAACAGTAACTATCGAGGAATAGAGAATAACTATGAAAAAGGAGATTCTTAGCTCCTCAGGAATCATTAAATTGAAGCTATGAAAATTGCCATTGTTTGTTATCCTACCTGGGGAGGTAGTGGAGTTGTCGCCACCGAACTTGGAATTGCTCTGGCGGAACGAGGACATGAGGTCCATTTCATTACGTATAAACAGCCTGTGAGACTGGAGCTACTGTCCAGAAACATACGGTTTCATGAAGTTTCTGTTCCGGACTACCCACTGTTTCAATATCAGCCTTATGAATTGGCCTTATCCAGCAAGCTGGTAGATATGGTGAAATTATACAAAATAGATCTTCTTCATGTCCATTATGCCATTCCGCATGCCTATGCAGGCTACATGGCGAAGAAAATGCTTGAGTCCGAAGGAATTTCCATCCCCATGGTTACCACACTGCATGGAACCGACATTACGTTGGTTGGAAATCATCCCTACTATAAACCTGCTGTTACCTTCAGTATTAACAAAAGTGATGTGGTGACCTCTGTATCTCAAAGTTTAAAAGATGATACGCTGCGTCTCTTCGATATTACCAATGATATCCATGTGGTTCCTAACTTTATCGATCTTGCCAAGTTCAGTAATACCTTTACGGACTGTCAGCGTGATATGATGGCGGAAAAGCACGAACGAATCATCACTCATATTAGTAACCTTCGCCCTGTAAAAAGAATCTTGGATATTGTTGAAATATTCGACAGGGTACAGAAAGAAATTCCTGCTAAGCTTATTCTCGTTGGAGATGGGCCTGAAAAAAAGAAAGCGAAGGAATTGAGTAGGGTGAAAGGAATTAGTGAAAAGGTGATATTTTTAGGCAATAGTAGTGAAATTGATAAGATCCTCTGTTTTAGTGATATTTTCTTGCTTCCTTCAGAAAAGGAGAGCTTCGGTTTGGCGGCGCTTGAAGCAATGGCTAGCGGTGTCCCTGTAATTTCATCCAATACGGGAGGATTGCCTGAGGTGAACGAAGATGGGGTGAGCGGATACCTTAGTGATATTGGAGATGTAGATGATATGGCTCAAAAAGCGATCTCCATACTACGAAACGATGAAATCCTCAACACCTTCAAAAAACAGGCAAGAGAAGTAGCCTCTAAATTTGAAACCAATAACATTGTGCCGCTTTATGAGGCTACCTACGAAAAGGCCATGCAAGGAGTGTACTAGTTTTATAAGTTTCTAGTAGTATCTTTTAATGAACTCCATAGCATTATGGTGGAGTACGCGTTCGACGATCGATTCCGGGGTGAGTCGGTTGAAATGATTGAAATTTGTCCTGTTCTTATTCATATAAGCAGAAGCATGTTTGAACAGCTCTGCTCCCAAATCCTTAATATTTTCTGCGGTCCATAGCCCTTTAATGGGATGAACCATACCGTCGAAGTCGCTCCCAATAGATTGAATTCCCCAACAAAAAAGTCCTTCAGCATCTAAAACCTCCGCAACATGCTCTATCTGACGCCAAACTAAAAGAGACTTCTTTCTCAATTGCTTACGCTTATTTGGAACATAGATTTTCGATTCTTTTATGGCTTTTTTACTTCCTATTCTACGTTCATCTAATTGAATACCGAATAAACCATGGCTCCTGGCAATTCGAATCAATTCATCATCGTAAAAATTAATATCAATATTGTTAAACAATTCAGCTCTTTCTGGATAATCTGTTGTGTGCCATTGCGATATGGAATGCATTCCATTTACCGCTCCATGGCTTGCTATAACCGGGATATCCTC
>JBCBDM010000150.1:0-9426 GCA_038529705.1 Bacteroidota bacterium | reverse complement strand
CCTTCCGGATACCACTCAAATTTTAAAAATGATGGATAGAATTCGGAATACGAGAATTCAACTCCTTCCAGAAGGCGTTCGAAGTAAATTTGCGGCGCTACTAAGATAAATGTCCAAACCACTGTTGGGATGAGCAGCCGCTTCCACCGTAAATTAACAAACGACTTCCAGTTCATACGCTCGAGAAGAATTGCTGAAACATATCCGGATACCACAAACAACAGCGGCATCCTAAAGGAAGACATCCAGTAATTACTTTCTAATAACACATTGCTGGAAGATTCATCTTGAATATGCCAATCCCATTCTGCCACAAAAATCATGTTAACATGATAGATGAACATCAATAGAATTGCAATAACCCTCAAAAAATCTATATAGTAGTATCGTATTCGGTTCAAGCTTTCTATGGATTCCTTTCTATTTTACATGTAAAAGTTCCTTCTGTAATTTCAATAGTCTCGGTTCCTTGAAAACGTACAACATCTCTACAATTGAATATCCCCGAAAGAATGTCCCCACTTAAGTTTAAGGTCAATTGGCATGGCGAAGAGCTCCCTTGATTTGCGTAAACCCTTTCGTCATCATGCCAAAAAATATCCCAGAATAAACCTAATGGACAAGGTCTCTTTTTAGGGTCGACAGGTGCATAAACACCGGCACCGGCATAATTACATATATCAATATCTATATGGGGGCTATTGTTGCCATTGTCCGATTTATCACGAGCGAAACGAATCCATAGATTATCTCCCTCGATTCTGCAGAAAATCAGGTTGTCCTTACTATTATAGTAGATGGTTTCGTCGTAACCATCCCCCATTAGTTTGAAGCTTGCAGAAAATTCCTGAAAGATGACTTCCTTTTCCTTCTCTTTGTCGATACTTTTTGAACTACAATTGAGAATGCCTAGCAACATCAAAATTACCATGAAGCCTGAAAAGTTCAAGGAATTCATATACCTTTTTCCCATATATACTTTTTTTTCCAAAAGTAGATAAACGAAATTCCAACGCCCCTGTTCTTAGTTGTTTTGATGTCTCATATAATTTTATAGTGCTAATTCTTTTATATAAAACGATACAACCATGAAGCAAAACCCATATGAAATTGAATAATCATTCTATGGAAAAGTAAAAGAATAACTTAATCTTTGGTAAACCCTAAACTACCAGCTACTCCGTAATTAAAAAGCATGAAGAGGATGCTTTTTGCACGTTCGGTCTGGGATCACAAGCAAAGCGAGTAATCCCCTCCCTCTTTGTATAAATCCCTATACCATAACCTGGTCTAAAGGCCGTCTCATTGTTTTTATCATTGTGGGGCCATACCCAAAGCGCACTAGCAAATCGGTTCGACGGTCACCAATATTCAAATAATCCGCAAATTGCGCCCTTACCTCAGGTACTTCAACAGGTTGATTTATAAAGGCGTGCTTTAATCCCAAGGCTGTAGCCTGTAAGGCAAAACGCTGATAACTTCTCCCTGCCTTGATCCAGTGTTCAACATTATCCTGCTCCGAAATAAAGGCGATCACACCTGCTGAGCTTCGCATTTGTTCCATATACTTATCATTTTCTCCTTTTTCGGTAAAAGCCATAGCAAAAATTAAGTCTCCCAGCCAATTAGGTGCCGTTGGGTTCCCCGTTGTTGCCGAGAACAGACCATCACCAAATTTAAGCGCAGAAGAAGGATTGTACCTCATCCAATCTTTAAGTTCCGAGATAAAAGCCTTATCACGCATTTGAGCCATATTCCCTTCGACCAAATATTCCAGGATCGTTTCCATGTTGTTGTGATCTGTAAAGAGTTGCGTGGATATCCCTTCTACTTGAGCAGCCATTTCCAATAGCTTAAGTTCTTCGGAAGCTACTTTTTTTCCATCGTATGTGACTTTAGTGCATTGCCTTTTGGGTATGGCATGAAATAGCTCCGTTTTATTTATGGCCATAGGTTCAAAAATTATCTCAATCACCTCATTCGAATTATGCTGAACAGAAACGTTGGCTTTTAATCCAAAGGCTTTCGATGCGTGTACAATGTTTTCTGTGGCACATCCCAAGCTAGCATATAAATGATGGTCATCCGGATCAACAACAGGGCATCTGCGATTAAAATCAGGGGAAATAGTAATACTGCGGCTTCCTATTTTGAAAAGCCAGGGTTGGGTATTATGACTATTGGCTGCCAGGGTAGCATACCTCACTAATTCTTTCATTACCCATTGATTAGATCCGGTAAATTTGGCCGAATGACTCCATGTAGTCGCCACCTGCCTCTCATATTGGCCCATTTGATAGTTACTATCTATGAAGTAGGCGGCCCCGCCAATTGCCACGGTTCCTATTCCTGCAAGGGTTATGAATTTTCGTCTTTTCATGATCTCAATTCTTCCTAATAGACTAAAAATGCCAACCAAGCTTCAGCGAAATTTCCGGTATGAAAAGTCGCGTTTCATATAAGCTTTGATCTACACTAACCTCCTTATCCCCAGCAATTCTAAGATGTCCTGCTATCCATGGGTTCAAATAAAAATTCTTGTAGAATTTCCAGACATATCCTCCTCCAAGCGTGAATATAACATTCTCATATTCTGCAGTTTCTAATTGAGCATCGGTCTGTATCTCAGCATCCCAATACTCTATGCCGGGTCCTATCCACCAACCATTAAAGTCCGGTTTAAAAAAATAATCTACAATTGCAGCATAAACCTTCATTTCATTATTGGTAAAGCCATCCTCTAAGATAAAGTCCGGTGTTTCTATTTTTGTAAGTACAGCTCTATATCTAAAATGACCATGACCTACCCAAATGGAGCCATAATATCCTTTGAATATATAGGGTACTGCGTCTAGTTCAAATCCAACGGTGGTCTTTTTCTCTGTTGTGGCATCTGCTTGGCCAAAGGCCAATGATAACGAAAGGGCAAAAAAAATAGACAAGAATATGGCTTTCATACTGTGCGAATATTTATGAGAGGAAATTACCGTAGTGAATTTGTTTAGGAAATGATTTTCATCATAAAACGGGATGCTACTTATTGACCTGCAGCTATTTACATATGATTTGCCCGCTCGTTCTCCTTACTCGTATACTCCGTTCTAACTTGACTTGTACGCCATCCTTAACTCTCTTTTAGAAAATCAAGAATCTTTTTATTTACTAACGCTGCCCGGGCATGAGTTATATCATGACTGGCATTGGGAATCATTTCTGTTTTTATTTGAGGGGCAACCTTATTTAGGCGCTTCACGACCTTGTATGGAGAGTACATCACTTCTTCTTCTCCAATGAGATACAATACAGGAACTTGGAGTTCTTGCAAATCCCGATCCGATAAAATAGTAGGATTGATAAATTTTCTTTTTTTAAAACATTTGCCTGCCAATACGACCTCCTCAATCATTCGATCTGCAATGGCCCGACCCGTTTCTCCTTGTTTGATTAAGCATTTTCGTTCCCAATACACCATTCGCTTTGTGAAAAAATAATTGGGGATAAAATGAGCTAACAAAGCAGGTATCAAATATCTTATTCTTGGTTGCACTACGGTAGCAGAGGGAGTTATTAGTACAATTTTACGAAGCTTTCTGGAATGGGCTACCGCGTAGATACTGACTAACCAACCACCGTATGAGAACCCCAATAGATTAATGTCATTTCTCAAATTGAGTCCTTGAAATACTTCATCTAGCCAGTCGATAAAATCTCTCGGTTCCCGCAAAGGGCGTGAATATATACTACGCCCATGATCATAGATACTGTCTAATGCATACGTTTTATAATGCTTTGAAAACTCCCTTATCTGAGGCATCCAGGACAGTGAATTTTCGGTATCTCCAGGTAAAAGAATTAGCGGCGGTTTATCTTCTGCACCACTTATTCGGACATGGGTCTGTCCATAGGAAGTTTCAATAAATTTATTTTTGGACGGAACAGGCCATCGTTGCGCATGTTCATCATAAAAAGCGAGATATTGTTGCTTTGCTTTCTCTGACTTAAATGGGTGGTATGATTCATTCATGCTAGTAAACTATTGCTATGAGCCAATGGTTAGTCCTGATCTTTGGAGCAGAAAATATTTCAGCTCAAGTACATACAACACATTATATTATTTTGCCATATTTAATTCCTTTCTGACAATATTTCTGAATCGTGTTGCACTCAAATAGTGGTCATCCAATAATTTTCCGTCATGTAAAAGATTGAAAACTCCGAAGCCGGAAGGAGCCATTTTTGCTTCTTTTACGGTGTTTATTCTAGACACTTTCAAATCGATACCATACTCCATGGCAACGTTCAAAATAGCTGCTACGGACTTTTCATTCCACGGACATTGATCTGCATAACTCAAATGCCAACCCTTGTACTTTTTTTGTTGGTCCGTCCAATTAAAAAATGTAGGCTTATCCGCTTGGTTGTCCCATGTTTTAGCAAATAGTTCGAACCTATCTTTTGTTTCCATTTGTTGAAAACCATTTTTTTCGAACAGCGTTTTATCAGCCAGCCAACCGCCATGACTTGTCATTACACATAGGCCACCCAGTCCTTTGACTTTCGCTTCCTTTTCAGCTTCTTCGATGAGCATAGCACCGTATCCTTTGCTTCTCACCTTTTTTGAATAGATGTATATACAATGAATGAACATATAGTTATCAGCATCGATGGGCCGCCATGCATTTTTCGCAGGAACATATTCAATAAACCCGATCATCTTGTCATCGTTGTCCTTCAATATCTTTATTTTTAAGCCTTCTTTAGATCGTTTTTCAAACCACTTAAGTTTGTCTGTAAATCCCTGCTTTTTGGTGTCCTTGATGCAATAGAAAGTCTCTTTCATTGCATTTTTTGGTGTAACTTCAATTAATTTCATAGTTCTCCTTTATCGTTTCTATCATTTTTGCCGTATGAATAATGGGGATGTCCCAGGCTTCTTTGATCTTACCTTCAATAATACACCATATAACCACAGCGTCAATCTCCATGGGTTCATCCTCCAGTACCATCCTATCTTTAACATGCGTAACGATTAGTTTATCTCCCAAAGGAGTTATGGAAATGGGATTCACTTTAAAAGACCCTTGGGTACGACGGGCGAGTCTACCGAAGAAATCCTTCAAGCCAGACAGACCATAGTAGTCCCCTTCGAACTCTGGTAGTTCGGGATTGATGTAGTGCCATACAAAATCCTCGGCTAACACCTCGGCCACAGTGTCCGGATTTGCAGGGTCGAACCGCATTAAAATACTCATATTGGGATGTTCCTTCTTCATGATGTTAACTTTTTACCTGTTCTTTTTTAGTGCGAAACGCAGTTAAGGTCAATGCCCCGTAAGTGATCGTTAAAACAATAACAGAGAGTACTATACCTACCCAGGGTATCATTGTTAGCAAGCGAAGCAGGACAGTACATACTAATGCGAGTAGGGTGATGCTCCAAAACCCCCATGGCTTTTCTTTCTTATGTTTGAAATAATATACCATCATCAAGGAAGCAATATAATGGCCAAATAGAAGACTAAATATGAAAATGGCAGTTATAAAGAGGCTTAAAGGGATACCAATAGCAACGAGTAGGGCCATAATAACGGCTAGTGGAATACCCACCAGATAGATCAATCCAAAGCCAAAACTTTTAAGCCAATTTCCTTCCAAACCTTCGGCAGCATTTGTAAATGTATTTCTAAAGAGGGTGTGTAAAAATAGAATAGCCAGAAAGGCAGACAGTATATAGCCGCCCCATAATTTAAGTGACCTGGTTCCATAACTTATTAAAGACAATTGAGACGCATCTGCTTCAAGTTCTTCATTCCACTGAGCCCGTGAATTAATCAAAGTAGTACTAAAATCTATTTCTCCGTGGCTATTCCAATACTTAACGTCCTTATGAAATTGGGCATTAGACCCAATGCTTATATCCTCTCCTACTATTTTCGAAGTTTCCTTTACGGTTCCATTGATAAGAATATCCGTCCCTTTAATGTCTAACTTTCCAATGACCTTGCCATTCATTTCAATATTTCCGGCAAAACATCTAAGGTTCCCTTGAACAATGGCATTTTCAGTAAGAATGACTTCTCCACCGAAAATAACCAGGTCATCACCTATTTCCGAATCAACGACAACCCGTCCCACCGCCATACGCGCATCATCTGCTATATAACCGTTGAGAAATAATTCTCCTCCGGCAGCCGTCAAGTCTCCAAGAATACTATCATTAACGAAGAGGTTTCCTCCCGCAACTATCAGGTCCCCTTGTACCTTTGCATTTACCTTGATGGTTTCACCGGCGCAATGGGTATCATCGGGTTGTACTTCATCAAGTAGGACCTCACCTTCATTTTTTGTTTGTCCGAAAGAAAGCACTGAACAAAGTGCAATAAGTAAAATAGCTATAGTTCTCATGGGTATTTGGTTTGTAGTTTTAACATCAAACCTACTGTTTGTGAGCTATTTAAAAAATGACATTAATCATTAAGCGCTCCATTTGGAGTTCATCCAGACAATTGAATTCGCCATTCTCTACTAATAATCAATATGGCGATATCGGTTATTTTTTGGGTAGGCTTTTTCTTTTCAAGAGAAGCCAGATACTTGATGAAAGTTCTGCGATAAGCATCAATGACATTATAATGAGCTCAAGTGTTTTGGGTAAATGAAATTCTATAAAGAATACTATGTACGTAAAAGAGGCAACTACCAGCAAAATACCAAGGCTTTTGGGGATATATTCCGACTTGAATATTGAATACCCAAGCACAAAGATGTGTAAGGCAAAGAAAAGGTATCCTAAGAGTTTTATTGATGCATAGTCATAAGCATCGATAATTTTAAACGCCAGAGCCAACAGTCCGATTATAAGAGTAAAAACATATAACAACCTAAAAACTGCGGTTAGAGAAGCAAGATTCTTACTCGCCGGTTTAATAACGACATATAAGGCCAGGGCAATGACTGCATCAAGGAGCAGTACAAGCAGGTAACCCACCGTGGCAAAACCAAAGAGTCTCCTATGTGTCTCAATATCGCGGGCCAAAGCGTTTGTATCCCCTGGTATAACAAAATTGGCTAGCAGAAAATCATCAACCAGGGTTACAATAAAAATCGATGTTATAAACGCAACTCCAACAACCACACCGGCCGTACTAGTCGGTAAATTTGTTATGAAATTCTTCATATTGTTTTCTTTGATGTATGAGAGGTTTGTCCATTGCAATGACTCATTCCCCTTTTTTAAGACATGCGCAACAGAATTTTCCCCCCTGTCATTTGGCCAGTATACTCGCGAATGGCTTCCCTCACGTCTTGTATAGGATAGATTTTTCTAATTTCACTTTTGAGATGGTTCGGTATTTGTTTCTGTGTACGTTTCCACAACAGCATCATTTTCACCAAATTTTGCTTGCTCATCCAGGGACCTAACCAGAAATTATCGACCCTCTTATTCTCAAATATTAAAAGATCCGGACTCACTTGAACAGCTTGTTTGGAAAGCGCACTAAAAACAATCACCTCGCTATTAGAAGGCATCGCTTTTAGAAGTTGATTCGATAATTTGCCTGCCACAGCATCAAACGCTATATGCGTATTGGTTTCATAGCACGCTTGGTGTAATTGATCTTCAAACCCGGCTTCCGTACTGTTCAAAACAATATGGGCCCCTTGGGCCTTGAGAAGATCTACTTGCGTCTCCCTGCGAACAACATTTACTACCTGAATTCCTTCCTTTCGTCCCAGGCGGTTGACCATTTGACCCAGTGAACTTGCTGCAGCCGTCAATACCATGGATTTATGCTTTCCCTTTTTTGTTATGTCGATAAAAGCACTGGCTGTGAGGGGGTTAATAAGAGACATGGCTCCTTGCTCTAAACTCAATGTTTTGTCCAACCTCAACACGCCTCCTTTCACACTTTTAACTACATACTCCGCCCAAATACCTCCACCAACACCCCAACCGCTGCAGGCCACTCTTTTACCAAGGAAATAGTTTCCAATTGCACCCGGTCCAACAGCAACTACCTCTCCGGAACCTTCTCCACCCGGAACCAATGGGGTTGGATTCTTTAATCCATAATAACCTATCAAGGTTGCCAAATCTGAAGGATTTATGGGTGCGAAGGCTACTTTGACCAAAACTTCATCTCTTCCTGGCACTGGTACGGGCCGTTCCTCAATACTCAGGGCATCAACCCCGGAATAAGAGTTTAAAACAACCGCTTTCATAGTATCAGGGATCTTTTTTTTCATATTATTTCTTTTCTGCAAGGCCTAAGACCAGATGCTTTTGACCGCAATTGTCGCTCATGTGTATCAAGATGCTTTCGGGCTTTATTTTTAATTCCAACGATCCCTAAGGTCCAAATACAATAGCTTCTTCCCCAACTTCGATAAGCTCACAACTTCTGGAGAAGCTGCTACCGTCAAGTTCAATACGAAATCGTAAGCTATCCTCCTCTGCAGACGAAGCAACAGGAAGCCAGCGATAGGGTACATCCAATTCGGTTACTTTTGGTTTCAATAAATTAAGATTGGCATATGCTTCCGTTTGATGTTGAAGTCCCAAGGGTTTTTCAAAACTTAACTCCAGTGTTTTATCATCTATTTTTTTACGCTCCAAAAGTGAAACAATTCGCAGATCTAAATACTTTTCGTCATCACATTCCGACCAAATTTTATCCTGATTCATTTGCAAAGCAGCCAAGAAACCTCCCTGAATTGAACCTTCAAAACCACCTCCAGGGAAAGCCCACGCCGATGCAAAATACAGATTGGGAATCAAGAAATTATTTCTAAATCGCTTCGTTGCTATCTGGTCTTTAGTTTGGGCGTAACCATAAACCGAGCCACTAGGGTTTGAGGTATAGCGTTTAATGGTCTTGGGTGTAGAGACTTCGTAGTATTCGATACTATTTCGAATTCCTGGATACTGTTTTTCTAATCGCTGCAACAGGATTTGCCCTATTTCTTCCTTTCTTGCCTGATAGTCTTCTTTATTTAAATTTTCCCAATCTTCAATATAATCCACAGCACAGATTACCCCTTCAGATTTGTGAGGTGGTGCGAGTCCGGCATTTACTTTATTATAGTCTACAAAAATAAATCTGCGTTTAAGCCAATCCCCATGATGGTTATTTTTAATATCCTTTAAAGCAGTTACGTCCTCTCCTTGAAAAACATTGGAGTAGTATTTTACACCAAACTTTTCTACATCTGTATTAAAACCAAGATACATGCACAATAATGAACATGAATTGGTTTTTGAATTGATTTTTTGTTGAAGCCGAGTCGAATATGGTTCTTCCAATATCGAGGGTACTAAAGGAATGGCACAGTTGGCTAGAACATTATCGCATAAAATGGCAAAGCGACTGGAGTTCAGTTCAGTGATAACTTTAGTCAGAATTCAAAACCAATGACCATTTTATG
>JBCBDM010000149.1:0-9447 GCA_038529705.1 Bacteroidota bacterium | reverse complement strand
CATCCCAGTTGATCACGTTGAAAAATGCATTTACGTAATCCGGCCTGCGATTCTGGTAGTTGAGGTAATAGGCATGTTCCCAAACATCCAATCCTAAGATCGGTGTTCCTCCGCAGCTCACCCCTGGCATCAAAGGATTATCCTGATTGGGCGTAGAACAAACCTCCACTTTCCCTCCTGGATGAACGCATAACCAGGCCCATCCAGAACCGAATTGCGTTTTCGCAGCATTGGAAAAAGCCTCTTTAAAAGCGTCAAAACTTCCATAGGCGTCTGTGATGGCTTGTGCCAGATCACCAGAAGGTGTTCCCCCTCCATTGGGCGACATCACTTCCCAAAACAAACAGTGGTTGTAATAACCCCCACCGTTATTTCTTACAGCACCATTGCTCATATCCAAATCGGCTAAGATGGATTCAATGGATTTCCCAGCGCTTGCGGTTCCTTCAATGGCAGCATTCAATTTGCTGGTATATCCTGCGTGATGCTTCCCATGGTGAATCTCCATCGTACGGGCATCTATATGTGGCTCTAAGGCATCGTGTGCATAAGGTAATGCGGGTAATTCAAAAGACATATGATATTTTTTTGGTTACTATTAATTTGATATCTCAAAAATACAGATTATAAATGGTTTCTCTTGTTATGGAATTTATAAGATTTTATAGTCTTATAGAAATTCTTAATAGTATCTTTAGGCGTCTCAACGCATATCCTTTTGAGTAGTCCTAAGCCATTTACCATTTATGATGCCTCCGCCGGAAGCGGAAAAACCTTTGCCCTGGTAAAGGCCTATCTCAAAAAAATCCTTGTGCAACCCCAGAATAACTACTATCGACATCTGCTAGCAATCACCTTTACCAATAAGGCGGTGGCCGAAATGAAAGAGCGTATTGTACGCATGCTGGTGGGTTTCTCCTCTAAGGAACCACCTCCTCAGGCCCAAACGATGCTGGAAATGATCCACAAGGAAATTTCCATCTCTCCGGAGGAGATCAGATGGCGTTCGGCAGCGATTTTGAAAGACCTGCTACATAACTACGCCCAATTTAGTGTAGAAACCATCGATCATTTTAATCATAGACTCATCCGAACCTTTGCCAGAGACCTGAACCTCCCCGGAAACTTTGAAGTGAGCTTGGAAGTTCAGGAACTCATTTCAAAAGCTGTGGACCAACTCATTTCAAAAGCCGGAGAAAATGAGCAGGTCACTGCCTTACTTCTGGAATATGCACTTCAAAAAACAGATGAAGATAAGTCCTGGGATATCGCTCTGGACCTTAAAAAAACTGCGGCTATTCTCGCCAATGAAAATGATGCCCAATATTTTGAAAAGCTGAAGAACAAATCCCTCTCTAGCTTTGTTTCTCTTCAGAAGAAACTGCAAGAGCAGACACAGGAAATTGCCACGCAAATGCAAGGTTATGCGAAAGAGATCATCTCCTTATTCGAACAGCACAGTCTGGATCGATCGCATTTTGACCGTGGATATTTATTCGACTTCTTTCAGAAGATAGCCAGCGGAGAATTCAAACTTAATTACGAAACATCCTGGCAACAGAATATCGGAATAAAACCAATCTACCCGGCTAGAGTGAAGGGTGCCGAAGCTCAAATTCTGGACGACTTAACTCCAAAAATTGGGAACGCCCTTGCTCAGATCAAAGAACGTGTCTACTTCTATTTTCTGCTGAAAAACCTGCTGAAAAACCTCGTTCCACTTGCCACCGTGAATTTGGTGCACCAGGAATTACAAGTATTAAAAGAAGAGGAAAACGTATTGCCTATTAGCGAATTCAATGCTCTGATCCACGATCAGATCAAAGATCAACCAGCTCCATTTGTCTATGAACGCCTGGGAGATCGATACCGGGATTTCTTTATTGACGAATTTCAAGACACCTCTCTTCTCCAATGGAACAATCTCATTCCACTTATCGACAACGCTATCTCTCAAAGCTATGAGGACGGTTCTCGTGGAAGCTTACTTTTGGTGGGAGATGCCAAGCAGTCTATTTATCGCTGGCGAGGTGGTCTTCCGGAACAATTCATGGACTTGCATGGCGGCAGCAATCCGTTTTCCATTGATGAAGAAAACATTGCCAAGATTCATTTGGAAGCTAATTACAGAAGCAAGAAGGAGATCGTGGAATTCAATAATAGATTCTTTCAATTCGCTTCGGGCTATTTCGGGAATCCAAGTCATCAGGAACTTTATCTGGATGGTAATGCTCAAGAAGCAACTGCGGGTTCCGGAGGGTATGTTCATTTGGAGTTCTTAGATCAAAAAGATCCTCAGGAACAGTATTCGCAAAAAGTCTATGAGACCATAGAAAATGTATTAGCCTTGGGTTATAGTAAAAAGGATATTTGCGTACTTACCCGAAAGAAGAAGGAAGGAATCGCCATAAGTGAATATTTATTGGAGCACGAGATTCCCGTTGTCTCCGAAGAAACTTTATTGCTCAAAAATGCTCCTGCAGTGCAGTGCTTGATATACGCCTTACAATTAAGTAACACTCCCTATAACGAAGAGATAAAAATCCAGTTTCTGGATTTCATCCATCAACATCTACTCATTGCTGAAGGGCGACACCCCTTTTTTGAACGGCATATTCACAGTCCACTGGACACGCTCACAACAACCCTTCAAGGGCTATCCATAGATTTCAATTTCAAGCACCTACTTCATTTATCCCTATTTGAAAGCTGCGAATACATTATAGATTCCCTGCGTCTCAATGCCTCTTCAAATATCTTCCTCTTGAGCTTTATGGATGTGGTCTTTAATTTTTCCCAGCGCCCGGATTCCGGTAAAGGACCCTTTCTTGAGTATTGGGAAACCGAAAGAGAAAAAGCCAGTATTTCGGAAAATAAAAGCACCGATGCCGTGCGTGTAATGACCATCCATAAATCCAAGGGACTCGAATTTCCGATAGTCATATTTCCATACGCAGACCTGGACATCTATGCGGAAATCTCCCCCCGAAGCTGGTATCCCTTTAATGAAGATGGTTTTGAAGAACTCTTGATAAGTTACAACAAAGAACTCGCCCATTATAACTCCATCGGAGCACAAATGGTTCGTGAACGAAGAACGCAACAGGAATTGGACAACCTTAATTTATTGTATGTGGCGCTGACCCGTCCTGAGCAACAACTCTATATTTTTACTCGCGATAAAAAAGTTAAAAGCAAACAAGCTCCTACAACATACAGTGCATTTTTCAGGGCCTTCCTGGAAGCTGAAGGAAGCTGGAACGAGACATCGTTATCCTACCATTTTGGCTCTCCTAAGAAGGTGGAACCTGCCGCTGTCAATGAAATTGTACCCAAAGATATTCTACACATATCCTCTCCTCCCGAATCCCATAATATTAGGGTAGTCACCAAGGAAATGATTCCGGAATCTACTGAAGTAAAAGAAGCTAAACTATTAGGAAATATACTTCACGATACCATGGCCTTTATCCATACTCTTGAAGATGTGGAACCTGTTTTACATGAACTGGAGCTTCGGTTGGGAGCAAATCACCTGCAATTACGCCCGGTTCAGGAATTAGTGCGGAACATAGTGAATCATCCGGAACTAAATTCCTTATTTCTTCCTTCAGTAAAGAATCACAACGAACGTGATATCATTACCCCTCAACATATACTAAGGCCAGACAGGATTAACATCCACCCGGATCAAAGTGTCACCCTTGTGGATTATAAAACAGGTGCCCCGAGAGAGGCCTATGAACACCAGATAAACAAGTATGCCAGTGCCCTTTCGGATATGGGATTTACCATCAAAGAAAAGCTCCTTGTTTATGGTAATATTGATGGCATTTTGATAAATAAAACTTAAATTTGAGCTCCTAAAAAACCAAGAAAATGTACGGAAAGATCAAGGAACATTTACAAAGAGAATTGCAAGAAATAAAAGATGCGGGACTTTACAAGAAGGAACGCATTATTACCTCACCTCAGGACGCAGTCATTAAGATCTCCACCGGAGAAGAAGTGATCAATTTTTGCGCCAACAACTACCTGGGGCTCTCTTCGAATAAAGAAGTGATCCAAGCTGCAAAAGATGCGATGGATACTCATGGTTTTGGCATGTCGTCGGTTCGATTTATCTGTGGGACTCAAGATATTCACAAAGAACTGGAAGAAAAGATCGCAGATTACTATCAAACCGAAGATACGATCCTTTATGCTGCAGCTTTCGACGCCAACGGAGGTGTCTTCGAACCCTTGCTCGGAAAGGAAGATGCCATCATCTCCGATTCCCTTAACCATGCCTCCATTATCGATGGAGTGAGGCTCTGTAAAGCGGCCCGTTATCGTTACCAGAATAACGATATGGAGGATTTGGAAAAACAACTCATTGCGGCCAATGAAAATGGTGCCCGACATAAGATCATAGTAACGGACGGTGTCTTTTCTATGGATGGACTCGTTGCGCCGCTGGACAAGATTTGTGATTTGGCAGACACCTATGATGCTATGGTCATGATAGACGAATGTCACGCGGCCGGTTTTATAGGCGAAACAGGACGTGGGACCCTGGAGGAGAAGGGAGTGATGGATCGTATTGACATTATCACAGGAACTCTGGGAAAGGCTCTGGGAGGTGCTATGGGAGGATATACAACGGGTAAAAAAGAGATCATTGAGATCCTACGTCAACGTTCAAGACCCTATCTATTCTCCAATTCACTGGCACCCGCAATTGTAGGGGCATCGATCAAGGTTTTTGATATGCTTTCAAATAATACGGAGTTAAGAGACAAGCTAGAGGAAAATACCGCCTATTTTAAGAAAGGAATGAAGGAGGCCGGATTCGATATCATAGATGGAGATTCGGCTATCGTCCCGGTCATGCTATATGATGCCAAACTATCTCAGACCATGGCAGATATGCTGTTGGACGAAGGCATCTACGTCATCGGGTTTTTCTACCCCGTGGTGCCCAAAGAAAAAGCCCGTATTCGAGTGCAACTTTCTGCAGCACATACCAGGGAGCATTTGGACAGAGCGATTGCCGCATTTAAAAAAGTAAAAGAAAAACTGAATATATAGGAGTAATTTAGACTCTATTTATTTTTCAACAGCCCGATATTTGCAAAAAATTTAATAGATTTGCTTTTGTTAATAAATTTTAACAAGTTACTTTTGCTCTATTAACACTTAAAAATTAAACAATCGAATATGAAACATCTTAACAGTATTTTAGCTGCTGCACTCTTTATTTTTGCCATAGGAGTTGCAAATGCACAAGACCAAAACAACCCTTGGCTTATTGAAGCTGGTGTGAACGCCGTAGATGTATACCCTGTGGGAATTACTGACGATGGTAGACTACCGGCAACTATCAATGAATTGAGAGTTAAAGGAGAGTTGTTTGACGAATATTTCAACGTAAATGACCACTGGAATATATTGCCTTCAGTTTCCAGAGTTTCTGTAGGTAGATATATAGGAAGTGGTTTCACTTTTGCAGCTGCTGGTTCTATCAACAAGATCGATAAAATTGGTCGTGCTAGAACTGCTGACGATTTGACCTATTATTCTGCAGATGGTGAGATTAAGTATAGTCTTAGAGACCTAATCGGTGGTCCTGGAGGATGGTTTGATCCTTCTTTAGGTATCGGTGGTGGTTACACTTGGGTTGATGACATCGGGTTTGGAACTGCAAACGCATTGGCAAGTGTACGTTTCTGGTTAGGAAACAACGTGAATCTTAACTTCCAAAGTACATATAAGCACGCTTTCGAAGATGAGTACGGTATTAAGCACTTCCAGCACTCTGTTGGAGTTGGTTTCCAATTCGGTGGAAAAGATACTGATGGAGATGGTATTTATGACAAAGACGATGAGTGTCCAGAGACTCCAGGTCTTCCAGAATTCAACGGATGTCCTGATAGCGACGGTGACGGTATCGAAGATAGAAATGATGCTTGTCCAAACACTCCAGGTTTAGCTGAATTCAACGGATGTCCTGATAGTGACGGTGACGGTATCGCAGACCCACAAGATGCTTGTCCTACTGTTCCTGGCTTGGCTTCTATGAACGGATGTCCTGATGCAGACGGTGATGGTATCACTGACGCTGACGATGCTTGTCCAAACGAAGCTGGTCCTGCTGCTAATAACGGATGTCCTTACCAAGATAAAGATGGAGACGGTGTACTTGACAAAGATGACCAATGTCCAGACGTTCCTGGTACAGTTGCAAACAATGGATGTCCAGAAGTAACGGTAGAGATCATCAACCAGTTGAACGAGTACTCTAAAACAATCTTGTTTGACACAGGTAAATCTACAATCCGTTCTGAGTCTTACGCAGTACTTCAGAGTATTGTAGACATTATGAAAGAATACCCAACTGCTGAGTTCGTTATTGAAGGACACACAGATAGCCAGGGTAGAGAGTCTACAAACCAGACTTTATCTGACAATAGAGCTGCTGCCGTTAGAGATTACTTAACCACTATTGGAATGGATTCAAGTAGATTGTCTTCCATTGGTTATGGTGAGTCAAGACCAATCGCTTCTAACAAAACAAAGGCGGGTAGACAACAAAACAGACGTGTGGAGATTTCTTTGAAGAAGTAATTCCCTCACAAATAAAATAGCGAAAACGCCTCCTGTATGGGAGGCGTTTTTTATTTTTGAGTATGCTCGCCTTCCTGGAAGAAACCATTCTTAGCCTTCAAGAAAAGTACGATGACCTATCGGAATGCGTCCTCATTCTTCCCAGTAAGCGGGCCGGGGGTTTTCTGAAGAACTATCTACTTAAACATGCCAGTAAAACAACCTTCGCCCCCAAGATCATTAGTATCGAAGAATTTATCGAAGAACTCTCAGGGCTTCGGATCACTCAACCCGATGAGTTGCTCATTAAGAGCTATGAAGCTTACCTGCTTACCCATCCCATCCGGGAGAAGGAAAGCTTTGAAGAATTCGCATCCTGGGCCAATGCCTTACTGAACGATTTCAGCGAAATAGATCGCTATCTGGTGAACCCCAAAACCTTTTTCGATTATCTATCCAGTATCAAAACACTAGAAAAATGGGGAGTGAAAAACGAAACAACCCCCTTTATTGACAACTATCTCGAGTTTTGGAATCACCTTTTTCAATTTTATACCCAACTCAATTACTTACTGGCCAATGAGCAACTGGGCTATCAGGGCATGGTCTATCGCAAAGCGGCAGAAGATATAGAACACTATATCAAATTACACGGTACAAAGGCACACATCTTTATAGGGTTCAATGCCCTTAACACAGCCGAACAACAGATTATTCAGGAACTTCTGGAAACCGGTAATACAGACGTATTTTGGGACACCGATCAGTTCTTCTATTCGGACGAAAAACACAGTGCTTCCAGATTCATTAGATCCTATGTGAAAAACTGGAAGTACTACCAAAATCATCCGCTCAAAGATCTGGCTACTAATTATGAGCAACCTAAGGAAATCAAAATCGTAGCACTTCAAAACAACATCGGACAGGCCAAGTATTTGGGCACCCTATTAAAGAATTACACCCAGGAGAAGCTCGATAAAACAGCCATCGTTCTTGCAGATGAAGCCTTGCTGGTTCCTGTGCTATATTCACTACCGCCCAACGTAAAGCAAGCCAATGTAACTATGGGGCTTAGCTTACAGGCTTTTCCCGCAACGGGATTCTTCGAGTCCCTGCTCAGACTTCATCTCAAACCCACCACCCGCCTCTATTTTAAATCGGTATTCGAATTACTCAACCATCCCTTATCTCAAAATCTGATCGTTAAACCGGAAGCCATTGTAATGCAAATCTCCGAACAGAACAGAACTTTTATAGACAAGGAACAACTTATACATTTAGGGGGAACGGCCAATACCGAGATCCTGTCAATTCTATTTGGAGATTGGAATAATATAGGCTCCAATGCCCTTTCAAACTGCCAAAAGCTACTGCAAAAACTACAGGCCAATGACACCATCGGAGATATTCAAAGACTCGTTTGGAAAAAACTGGAGGAAGTATTTCAACGAATGTCCTCCTGGGTAGATCATTATGATTATTTAAATGAAGTGAGTACAATCTATAGCCTCTTCACACAATTGGCATCTTCTGTTTCCTTAGACTTTGCAGGAGATGCTTATAGCGGCCTGCAGATCATGGGAGTGCTGGAAACCCGGGGATTGGATTTTGAAAACATTATCATGCTATCGGTAAACGAAGGGACGCTTCCCGCAGGGAAATCGAATGCCTCCTTTATTACCTATGATCTTAAAAAAGAATATGGGCTTCCTCTATATACGGATAAAGATGCGGTTTACACCTATCACTTTTACCGTCTCTTGCACAGAGCCTCAGAGATAACTCTCCTTTATAACAGTTTTACCCAGGGGTTGAATTCCGGTGAAAAAAGCAGGTATTTGCTACAATTGGAATTTGAAAGACCCGAAAGCCACGAATTGCGTTTCGAAGCTGTGAGCGGTTCGGTTGCCATTCAGCAAAACGAATTAAAACACATCTCTAAAACCGAAGACATCATAACTCGTCTTAAGGATATCTCGGGAAAGTATTTTTCTCCCTCGGCTCTTACCAGCTACATCAGAAATCCCATGGATTTTTACCATCAAAAAATCCTTAGGATTAATGAGGCCCAGGATGTGGAAGAAGTGGTTGCCTACAACACCCTTGGAACCATTGTTCATAATAGCTTGGAGAACCTCTATAAAGCTCAGGAAGGAAAAACATTGTCCACAGAAGTCTTACGTAAATTGAAACAGAATGTTATTCCGGAAGTAACTCTTCAGTTTAAGGAGAATTTCAAAGAAGGTGACTTCTCCAGAGGAAAAAATCTGATCATCTTCGAGGTGGCAAAACGATACGTGCACAATTTAATAGATCTGGACCTAAAGGCCCTTGCCCATGGACATCGTATAGAGATCCTTACACTGGAAGCCGATCTGAAAACACAGATCCCTATCCCAGAATTGGATTTTCCGGTATTCCTCGGTGGAAAAATTGATCGTATCGATCGATACGACGGCCAACTCAGAATTATTGACTACAAAACCGGAAAGGTAAATCAAGGGGATGTGGAATTAGTCCATTGGGATGACCTTACTCTGGACTATAAATATAATAAGGCATTTCAAGTCCTGGCCTACGCCTTACTCATTCATAAGGAACAGGGTACTCCTTCCATGGAAGCCGGAATCATCTCTTTTAAAAACCTCCAAAATGGATTTTTGAAGTTTGCCACAAAAGAAACTCCCCATAGTAGAAAAAAAAACACGCTCATTGACCCACAAGTACTTCAGGAATTCCAACTTCAGCTTAAAAAATTAATCCTTGAAATTTGTGATCCGTCCCTTCCTTTTGTCGAAAAGGAAACTGATTTTTCCTGTATTTTAGGCTAATGTGCTATTAATAAATAATTTAAAAATCAGT
>JBCBDM010000148.1:0-9515 GCA_038529705.1 Bacteroidota bacterium | reverse complement strand
ATCCAATTTCGTGGTTTTCGTTCAACTTAGAAGGGAAGATCGTCATCCTCTTCTCCAATGGGCTGTTGTGTCTGAGGTTGCGGGACTGTTTGCTGAGGAGCTGCCTGAGGCGTTGTGGGCTTCACGGACTGCCCTTGTGGCATGCCCGCTCCCTCGGCCTTAGGCGTTAAGAAAGTAAAGTCTGTACACTGTATTTCGGTACTGTATCGATCGTTCCCCTGATCATCTTGCCACTTCCGAGTCTTGATACGACCCTCGATATAAACCTTATCCCCTTTTTTGAGGTATTTTTCACATATTTCAGCTCCTTTGTTCCGCACCACAATATTATGCCATTCGGTGTTAGAAACCCGCTCTCCTGTAGTTCTATTCGTGTAAGTTTCGTTGGTAGCCAGCGGAAATCTTCCAATGCATCCACCTCCTTCGAAATAAGTCATTTTCACTTCATCTCCCGTATGCCCAATTAGCATAACCTTATTCAATGTTCCGCTCATAATATATTCAATAGTTATTGCCTACAAAGGTAGGTTTTGTGATTTAAATATAGGTATTTTTTCAGTCTTTGAAGAGTGAAAATTCTGAAATAAAGTTTCCTATTAATATAGGCACCGGATACTCTCCGATCTCCTTCATGGGAATCCCTCTGGAATTTAAATCGCCCACCTCTGCGATCCAAAAACGAGTGTACAAATGTTTATGCGATAATTTATGAATGATAGTTTCTTCGGAATATAAGGACAGAGACCTAATCTTGATCTTTTCGGAAAGCTCCCGATAGGCATCACTTCGTATAAGTTCTTCTTCCCGTATTTCGGAAGCACTCTCTATCAAGGGGAACTGATACAGGTTCTGCCATATCCCTTTCCCCTTCCGTTGCTCCAAAATCGTTTTTTGATTATCCGAAACAGGGACTATATAATTAAAGTAGTGATTCCTTATTTTCGTTTTACGAATCTTTACTGGAAGTTTGTGCACTGCATCTTGTTTCAATGCCTCGCATTTATCAGCAAATATACAGGACCTACAATCCGGGTTTTGGGGCACACAATACCGGGCACCAAATTCCATGATGGCTTGATTATAGGTTCCAGGCTCATTCTTATCGATCAGGGTTTGCGCCAGCGCCTTAAATTCCCTAATCCCTTGGGTACTATTCATAGGAGTGGCTATTCCGAAAACTCGAGATAAAACTCTATACACATTCCCGTCCACCACTGCAGCAGGCTCATTAAAACAAATAGACGCGATGGCACTGGCAGTATAATCCCCTACTCCCTTTAGGGTAAGAAGCTCCTTATAACTATTTGGGAACTCACCCTCTAGCTCCCTGGAAATATATTGCGCCGTGTAGTGCAAGTTTCGCGCCCTGGAATAATAGCCCAACCCTTGCCACAGCTTCAACACCTGCTGTTCTGAAGCCGCTGCCAATTGGTGAACATCCGGAAACGCTTCGATGAACTTAAGATAATAGGGTAATCCTTGTGCAACACGGGTTTGTTGTAAGATAATTTCAGAGAGCCAGATCTTATAAGGATCTCTGGTTTCTCTCCAAGGAAGTATTCTCTGGTTTTGTAAATACCAGATTGTGAGGTTTTTATAAAAAAAAGTTGTATTTTTTGGCATTTCGTAAATGTAACAGTTATCTATTTATATTTTAATGGATTACGATTTGATATTTTGATATTAAAATTGTTATATTTGCCGTCTTGAAAAAAAACAAACCAAATTTGATTACATACTTATTTATTAATAATTAAAACCCCCAATTAAATGACAAAAGCAGATATCGTAGCAAAGATCTCAGAAAAGTTAGGAATGGAAAAAGGTGACGTTCAAGCGACAGTTGAATCATTCATGACTGAAGTAAAAAACTCACTCGAAAGTGGTGACAACGTATATCTAAGAGGTTTTGGAAGTTTTATCATTAAGAAAAGAGCTGAAAAAACAGGAAGAAACATTTCCAAGAATACTACGATCAAAATTCCTGCACACAACATTCCAGCGTTTAAGCCTGCGAAAGTTTTTGTTGAAGGAGTTAAGACAAACGTCGAAGTAAAGTAATAATAATACGTCCCGCTCTAGCGAGCGGGACTTTGTAAAAAACGTTAGTATGCCAAGCGGTAAAAAAAGAAAAAGACATAAGGTTGCAACGCACAAGCGCAAGAAAAGACGTCGCGCTAACCGCCACAAGAAGAAGTAGTTTTTGTAACTACTTTTTTCTTTTAAAAAGTAAAGTAAATCGTTCTTTGACAACGAGATTCCAATACAAAACATACTGGAATTTCTGCAGGTTTTATCTAATCCGCCCAACGGCGGAAAAAATCCTGTGATAAAAATATTGTTTAATCCATCTGTTTTGAATCTATCGAAACGGATAAAAATCATGTAACGTGAGCTACGAATTATTTATTAGATCCAGTTCACAAGAAGTTGATTTTGCCCTTTTAAAGGATGGAAAACTAGTCGAATTACACAAGGAAGAAGAGGACAATAAGTTTTCGGTAGGTGATGTGTTTATCGCCAAAATACGGAAAACTGTTCCCGGACTTAATGCCGCATTTGTAAATGTGGGTTACGAGAAAGATGCATTTTTGCACTATCACGACCTGGGTCCTAAGGTCCTTTCTTTATTGAAATTCGTAAAACGTGTAAGCACAGGTAAATTAAGAGATTTTTCTTTGAAAGATTTCCCATTTGAAAAAGAGATTGACAAACATGGAGGTGTCAATGATGCCCTCAAGAACAATCAATCTATTCTGGTTCAGATCGTAAAAGAACCCATTTCCACCAAAGGACCTCGTATTAGCTCCGAGCTTTCTATTGCCGGACGATACATTGTCCTGGTTCCTTTTTCGGACCGTGTTTCTATTTCGCAAAAAATAGAGTCCCGTGAAGAAAAAGACCGGTTGAAGCGCTTGATCAACAGTATCAAGCCCAAAGGATTTGGAGTGATCATTCGAACTGTAGCAGAAGGCAAAAAAGTAGCAGAACTGGATAGAGATTTACAAAATCTCAAAGATCGCTGGACAGCGATGTGTAAAAAGCTACGGGGAGCGCACCATCCCAGTAAGGTGCTAGGAGAGTTAAATAGAGGAGCATCCATTATTCGAGATGTATTTAACGATTCTTTCTCGGCCATCCATATTGATGACGAGAACCTCTATTTACAAATAAAAGATTATGTGCAAGAGATTGCACCCAAAAAGGAGAATATTGTTAAGTTATATGACTCCAAGGTTCCCATCTTCGAAAAGTTTGGAATCGAAAGACAAATAAAAACTTCGTTTGGTAAAACCGTCTCAGGAGCAAAAGGCACCTATTTGGTTATTGAACACACGGAAGCCCTTCACGTTATCGACGTGAACAGCGGTAACCGTAGCAATAAATCGAAATCCCAGGAAGACACAGCGCTCGAAGTCAACTTATTGGCAGCTACCGAGGTAGCAAGACAGCTTAGACTTAGAGATATGGGAGGTATCATTGTAGTAGACTTTATCGATATGGGCAAGGCCGATCATCGTAAAAAACTATACAATCACCTGCGCGACGAGATGAAAGAAGACAAGGCCAAACACAAGATTCTCCCACCAAGTAAATTTGGTTTAATTCAAATTACGCGCCAACGAGTAAGACCGGAAGTGAATATTAAGACCCGTGAAGAAAACCCTAACGTGGGAGAAGACGGTGAAATTGAAGCACCGATCCTCGTAGTGCAAAAAATCAATGAAGAGATGAAAAGACTCTTCAAAAAAGACTACAAGAAGATAACTTTAAACACACATCCTTTTGTAGCGGCCTTTTTAACCAAAGGTTTTCCATCGGTGCGAACCAAATGGTTCATGGAGCACAAAAAATGGGTAACTATTCAACCTAGAGACGCTTACACGTACCTTGAATACCATTTTCACGATAAAGATGGAAATGTAATTAAGTAAATTTTTTTCGGTCTTAGGCCGAAAAAGATCATCATACAACCCCTTCCGGTTTTACCTTCGGAAGGGGTTTTTTTATACCCCTTTATTAAAATTTTAGTGCACCAACTTGGGCGTTCCCGTCTTTGGTCACTTCGAGTGGCCTCAGCCACCAAAAACGGTCGGGTCATCCGCTGTATCCCTGTAGTGAGTTTGCACTACTACAGGGGATGCCGCTTCTACCCCCACCCGAACGTATCGTTCGGTACGGGCGGGCCAAACGCAAAAGGGGTTTTCTGTCCCGCATGAATATATAAGGTCAAAATTCACATCAACACTTTAACATTTTTTGCACCCCATTTGCACCCCATAAACTTTTGCTTTTTTAAATACAAAGGTTCATCTTGCACCCTATGAAATACATGACCCCAACAGCCTTCGTTTTCACACTTTGCCTAGTGCTATTACCACACTTCGTAAGCGCGCAAAAAGAAACTACAAAGCTTACCGTTGATCAAGTAAATCTACTACTCCCAAAAATTGATAGTGCTGCCGTTGAAGCCAAATCTAAAATGCATAAAGACCCTGCTAGTGCTACTATCCTATATCAAAAGATCATAGATTGGGTAGACAGTCTTCCCGAAGGAGATATAAGTCTTAAACCCTACTATTTAAAACAAGCTAATGCTTACCGAGTATTGGGAAGCTATGCAGGCATGAACGATGAAAGTGTTAAGGCGTTAGAATACCAAGAACAGAGTTTGAACATCAAAAGAAAATGGGGTGCCAGAGAGTCTCAAATCCTTAACTACCAGGCCATTTCGGCAAATTGGGGTAATTCCGGTGACTTTGAAAAAGCAGGAATTGCTTCAGATTCTGCCTATCGCATAGCGCTTGAAACAAATTCTTCAAAACACCTTAGTATTGCCGCCCGTGGAAAAGCTGCCTTCTTTATGGCCACTCAGGTAAATGACAGTGCCGACTATTACTATAAGATAGCCATTGCCACGGCGGATCAAGCTCCAAGTAAAGTCCCAAAATATGCGGCCTTAGACATGTATGCCAGATTTTTAAGAGAGCAAGGCAAAACAAAGGAATCCATTCCATATGTCAATCAATTTTTAGAGACACTAAAGTCTAATAAAGACACTATCTTTTTTACTTCCGTTTATCTCACCTTGGGAGAGTCTGAACTCGCAGTAGGAAACCCCTTAAAAGCAATTCCATTTTTTAACGAAGGAATTTACTATGCCAAAAAAACCAATCAAAAAGATGAGTTAGCTCAACTTTACAAAGGACTTGCTGCAAGCTATAAAGGGGTAAAAAATTATTCTAAGGCTTTTGAAACCCATGAATTGTATTTTGAGGCTTACAAAAGAGATCGTGATACTTCGGCGTATCGCGACCGAGCCGAAGTAGCGTTAAAAAATAAATATGCCCTACAAAAGGCAGTAGATAGTACGGCATTCTCCCAACAAAAATTGTTAGATGAAAGTGAGTTGAAGCGAAAGGCCAACACTAGATTTTGGTTGATGGTTTCAGGTTTGCTCGTCGTGCTAGGAATCATTGTCTTTGTGTATATAAGAAACCGCCAAAAAGTAAAGGAACAAGCCTATCAAAACATCTTGTTGAATAAGAAAGTGGCCACCAAGACTGAGGAGATCAATGAATTACTCAATGAAACCATTCAGCATATCAAGTCAAAAGAAAAAATTGCTGAAAACCTTCAAAAGCTTTCTAAGCAAGAAGGTGATATTACACTAAAGAGCATTATTGCCGATATCAATGCCAGTAAAGCAGATAATAATAAGCTTATCTTGATTAAAGATAATATTGAGAAAGTAAATTATGAATTTATCAAACGTTTAAAACAAGCGCATCCCCAATTAACGAAAACAGATATTGAGATCTGTTCGTTCATTCGAATTGGTTTAAGTAGGAAGGAAGTCGCCAACCTTCGAAATACTTCGTTAGAAGCTGTTAAATCTACACGTTTCAGACTAAAAAAGAAGTTAGAATTAACTTCATACACCTCCTTAGACAACTATATTAATTCTCTGTAAATAAGCGAATTATATTTCTGCACCCGCTTTTGCACCCTGTCATTTTTTGTGGTTTAGAACCTAATTGACCTACATTCGCCGCATGTCAATTATGGATCTATATGGATGAAAAATTGCCTTTGAACTTTACCAGGATCTCATCAGAAAAGAATGGGGATGAACATTCTCCTTTTGACGCTATAGAGGCACTCGAAATCCAAGGGGAGTTTTTGATACACCATCTTGACAAACTAAAATTAATAGAGACCAAATTAAGTGAGTTAGAAAATTTGGTCAGTAAAAAACAGTAAAGAATCAATTATGAAACCCATTGCAGAAAACAAAGCCGCTATAGTAAATAAGATCTTAGTTGTCTTACTTATTTGCTTCGTTGTAAGCACGCTCGTTTTATGCTTTGTATGTCTCTTATCAAAGTAAATAAATTCAAATAACTAAAATTAACTACTTATGAAAATCAATGTTACTTTATTATTCGTATTGATGCTATTGTCTACTTCTGCGACACTGGCCCAAGAAACACTTTCTGTTGTAAATGCAGACACGAGCACTACTGCCAATTCAGAAAACGTTGAAAGCCCAAATATTTCAGACAAGCTTTGCGAAGTGGAAGTCTTTCAATCTCCAACGCGAGAGGAATCAAACAATGATGCAGCCATACAGCGTCAACTTCAAGAAAATAAAATTAAAAGTCAAAAAGCTCGTGCAGAACGTGCACAAATTACAGAAGCCCTCAGAAAGCGCCTTAAGAAAAGTAGTCAAGCAAAAGCTTCTTCAAAGGCAGCCCCTAGCGAAAAGCAATCAACGCAAAACTAATAACCTACTATGAAAAAAATTACACTAATGTTTAGAGCTTTACTTTTATTTGTAATAGCTCTGGCTTCGCATACCGTATATGCCCAGAACACCCCCTTGGGGACACCCGCTACTCAAAATCCTGATGGCACCACAGATGTACCTGGCACTCCAACAGCCTGTGCTACAGGGTTTAGTTTTTACACCATTGACCATGATGATGAAAATACCGGAGCTTTTTTACCGGCAGGAATAGGAGTGACTACCAGTTTAGTAAACAATGGAACTACTAATATCACAGTTACCAGTACTCCAAGTGGTGCAGGAATTGGGGATGTAGATAATATAGTTGTTAGTGGTGGACGTATGAATTATAGCAGCACCGATGGTGGAAATGCAGATGCTACCTATAACTTTGATGTCACAGTTACAAATCCCTATATTTTTATTGGGGACATGGAAACTTTTACAACCATCAACATTTTTGATTGCGCTGGAAATCCGGTCAACGTGAATTTAATGAATGGTCAATCAAGATTCGGAGCAGGTGGTAATTCCGCATTTATTACAGGCACGACTTCCACAAATCAGGATGGGTACATACAAGTGCCAGGATCTTTTGATTGCCTAGTTATCAATATTGACAATCCAGCTCCTTTTACGCTCGATGTTATTCAAATTTCGGTTGGCGTTTGTGCACCGGACAGCTCTCTATTGGCAAATATCGCAATTGACGCCAGTGGGAATTTAGTCTATACCGATGCTGACGGACTAGATGATGATATCACCATGATAGTGGAAGGTTCCAACTATCGAATCAGCGATTCTAATGAAAACTTGATTGCAGGGAATGGTACTACTCAGGATGGTATAGATGTTTTAGTACCCATTGCTTCGGTTACCGGAGAAATTCAGATCAATACACAAGATGGAGATGATATCTTAACGGTCGATTTTGATGGAGGTGACTTTGGAAATGCAATTACCTACAACGGAGGTGACCAAACTGCGATACCAGGAGATATCTTGGTTTTCAATGGTACAGGTAGTTATGCTTCTGTGAACCATACCTTTGTCAATGAAAATGATGGTTCGGTTGATATCACAGGCAATAGCACAATTACCTACACGGGATTAGAACCCATCATTGATAATCTAGATGCAGTGGATCGCATCTTCACCTTTACAGGAGGTGCAGAAACTATTACACTGGACGCGGGTGGAACGCTGGACAATCAAATTGATTCTACCTTAGGGGAATCTGTAGATTTCAATAATCCAACAGCATCCTTGACCATCAATGCCGGAACTGGTAATGACATCATTAACATAGAAGGTGTAGGCGATAGTTTTGATGCCAACCTAACGGTGAACGGAGATGATGACGACGATGATATACTCTTCCAAACGAATTCTACCGATTTAGGAAGTGGTAACCTGATTGCTTCTTCTGAAGAACTTGGCATTTCGGCCGATATTAGCACCACAGGGGATATTACTACCTCTTCTGCCGATCATTCATTTATCATTAATAATGCCGTGGTACAGACCACTGATGGTGCGATTACCATTACCGGAGGTGCGGCACCTTCCTCAGGAACCAACTACCGAGGTTTAGACATGAATTCAGGAACGGTTGAGGCCACTGGTACGGGATCGGTCACGATTGTAGGGACTGGCTTCGACTCAGCCAATGGGAATGGCCGAAACGGTGTATTTATACGTGGGAATTCTGTGGTTCGTACTGTGTCTGGAGATCTGTCTATTACCGGAACGGGTTCAACTACAGGCAATCAACTGAATCTGGGGATTCGCATTGATAATCCAACACTAATAGAAAGTACCGATGGAGATATTACATTGACAGGGACTGGAGGTACTGGAACGGGAAACTTCAATGTTGGAGTAGCCCTATTGTTTGATGGTATTGTCGTCCAAACTTTGGGTACAGGCGCCATTAATATCAATGGAACCGGAGGTACGGGTGCCGTGGGTACGTATGGTACATTGATTCAATCGGGTCGAGTTCTAAGTGCAGGAGGAGGAATCACCATAGATGGAAACCCAGGTTCCACTACCGCTAATAGCAGTTCTGGTGTGGCTATTTTAGTGGGTTCGAACATAGCGGATAGTGGTTCAGGAAATATTGTTATACGCGGTACTGCCAGTACGGGAGGAACCAACAGCAATCACGGTGTCGTGATAAGCAATGCCCCGGTCAATACCATTACCACTGCTAGCGGAAATATCACAATGATTGGTAATGGCGGTAGCGGAACGGCCGGTAGTCATGTAGGAGTCCTTATTACAAGTGCTACAGAAGTCCTTAGTACGGCTGGAGGACTCATCAACTTGACAGGTACTGGAGGTGCTGGTACTGATTCCAACACAGGTATTTTCGTAGAAGGTATAAGCACGGTTCAAACTAATGCTGGTGGAATAACCCTTAACGGAACAGGAGGCAATTCAATTGGGAATAGTAACCAAGGTGTGGTTGTTAGTGGTCAGGCATCCGTGCAGGATCTTTCCACAGGTAGCATAAGTATTACTGGACAGGCTGGAAATGGTGTGAATTTCAACCGTGCTATTGACATCAATAATGCCAATACCAGTGTGACTTCCAATGGAGGCAATATTATCCTGGATGGAACCGGAAACGTGTCTACCACAGGAAATTTCAATTTAGGGACAGCTATTAGAAATTCTTCTAATGTTGCCACAACGGGCACTGGAACCATTACCATTTTGG
>JBCBDM010000147.1:0-9531 GCA_038529705.1 Bacteroidota bacterium | reverse complement strand
CCAAACTCTTACCGTAATAGCTCTTTCTAAACCTTGGTTCCAAGGCGATGTTTTCGGTAGTATTCTATAAGACCGTCGATAGGTCGGCGGATCACGTTACCCAATTCCAAATGGTACGGTGCCATGGCGTCACGGATCATCTCCTCAGAAAAGTGCGCTATGGAACCCACAAAGTGAATCGGTACATTTTGCGCTTCCTTATAACACAGTACCCTATTCTCAATGAACTTGGTCATTCCTTCACTGATGAGCTTGTAGAAATAACCATTCACCTCTTCCGAAGTAAAGATAAACTCAGCAAAGGATGCCAAATAGGTATTAGGATTAGGCTGTTTGTAGATATTCATTTTGATGACATCGGGATCCAATTGGAAGCGTTTTTCGAATTGGCGCGCTAATTTTTGCGGCATTTTCTGATAAAAGTAATCCCGGATCAATCGTTTTCCGAAATAATTCCCACTCGCCTCATCCATTAGAATATATCCCAGGGAAGGAACATCTGTGTGAATTTCTTTACCATCGTAGAAACAACTATTAGAACCCGTACCCAAAATACAAACGATTCCCGGTTCGGTAGCAGAAGCCGCATACACCGCCGCAAGCAGGTCTTCATTTACGGAAACCACCGCATTGGGGAAAAGATTCTCCAAGACCGCTTTAAAGATTTTTCTAGGAGTCTCTGTTCCACAACCGGCGCCATAGAAGTCCACAGCCTCCGTTGTTTTAAAAATTCCTTCCAGGTCCTTATTCTCCGAAATGCGCATATAGAGATCTCCTTCGGGAACCACAGCTGGGTTCAATCCCATGGTTCGGGTTTTTAGAACAATCTGTCCTTCCGAATCTAATAAGATCCAGTCGCACTTTGTTGAACCACCATCAGCAATTAAGGTCATAGGCAATATTAAATACCAGCAACATGCGCCGCCAGATCGATTAGTTTTGCAGAGTATCCGTACTCATTGTCATACCAGGCCACTAATTTAAAAAAATTGTCGTTGAGCGCAATCCCAGCTTCTGCATCAAAATTACAGGTATTGGGATCACTTACAAAATCCTGGGAAACCACAGCATCCTCAACGTAATCTACAATTCCAGCCAATTCTCCAACGGACGCATCCTTAAATAATTGTTTTATCTCATCGTAGGTGGCGCTCTTTTCAGTTCGCACGGTTAGGTCCACTACAGATACATCGGTAGTGGGAACACGAAACGCCATTCCTGTTAATTTTCCTTTCAACTCTGGAATTACCTTAGTCACTGCCACAGCAGCACCCGTACTGGTAGGAATGATATTGGCCAGGGCACTACGTCCCAAACGATAGTTTTTCTTAGAAGGACTATCCACCGTATATTGAGTAGAAGTGGCCGCATGCACCGTGGTCATCAATCCCTCGACGATACCCAAATTATCGTTGATCACTTTAGCCATAGGGGCCAAACAATTTGTGGTACAAGAAGCATTGGAAACGATGGTGTCTTCCGGTTTTACCTCCATATGATTTACTCCCATTACGAACATAGGTGCATCTTTGGAAGGTGCCGAAATCACCACTTTTTTGGCACCTGCCTTGATGTGAGCAGAGGCTCCGTCTAAAGTGGTAAAAATACCGGTACAGTCGATAATGATCTCTGCTCCTACGGCATCCCATTTCAGGTCCTCAGGATTCCGTTCAGCGGTAACGCGAATGGTCTTTCCATCCACGACAAGGTTTCCGTCCTCAACAGTCACGTTCCCACTAAATTTTCCATGTACCGAATCGTATTTTAATAGATAGGCCAGGTGATCCACATTCAATAAGTCATTGATGGCAACGATCTCCACATTATCTCTTTCTGCCGCAATTCTGAAAGCAATTCTTCCTATTCGGCCAAAGCCGTTAATTCCAATTTTTGTCATAGTTTTTTTTGAATTTATACAGAGGTTATATCTGCTACTCTAATTAAGTCTAAATCTATTTCATTGTCTCCTTTTATGGCTTCTGAAAATGGTACCGAGACAATTTTATTATTCGAAATACCAATCATAATATCTCGTTCTCCTTGCATCAAAGCATCCACTGCTCCCACTCCCAGCCTGCTCGCCAAAACGCGGTCATAGCAACTTGGAGTACCTCCTCGCTGAATGTGCCCTAACACCGTTACCTTGACTTCATATTCATCGAGGTTCTCACGAATGTAATCTGCCAGTTCTAATATGTTTTTTCCTATCTGATCCCCTTCTGCCACTACTACAATAGACGAGGATTTACCAGATTTCTTACTGCGCTTTAAGGAGGCCACCAAACGATCCTTTCCCATATCCTGTTCCGGAATGAGGATTTCCTCCGCTCCGGCTCCTATCCCTGCATTTAAGGCAATATCGCCAGCATCCCGACCCATCACTTCCACCAGAAACAACCGGTTGTGAGAATTGGCCGTATCACGTATCTTATCAATGGCCTCCACCACCGTATTCAAGGCAGTATCGTAACCAATGGTATAATCGGTACCGTTAATATCATTGTCTATGGTTCCGGGAATTCCAACGATGGGAAAGTCAAATTCATCATTAAACACCTTAGAACCGGTAAAAGTTCCGTCTCCTCCAATAGCCACAACAGCATCAATTTTCGCTTCCATTAAATTATCGTAGGCTTCTTGTCGTCCGGCCTTGGTTCTAAATTCAGCAGATCTGGCCGACTTTAAAAAGGTCCCTCCTCTGTTGATGATGTTTTTTACCGATCGAGGACCTAACTCCTTAAAGTCTCCTTCGATGAGTCCTTGGAGCCCTCTAAAAACACCTACACATTCTAATTGATGATAGGCACAAGACCTTACTACAGCACGGATGGCAGCGTTCATTCCGGGAGCATCCCCTCCGCTGGTCAACACTGCAATTCTTTTAATGTTTTTACTCATTAATGTAAAATTATGTCAATAAATTAACATAACAAACCATAAATCCATCGATAACGTTTTCGATTTTACGAATTCATAAAAAAGCCCCGAAATCGGGGCTTTAAATTAGTTTCTTATCAGTATTTCATACTCCCAGGGAGCATATTCATGCTGAAAATCCCTCTTGAATCCGAGATTGGACTTATTGAATAAAAATTCAAAGCTCCCGTCCAACTCCATGGTAAAAGAGATGGGTTCATCACTCAGGTTAGCCACAAAGATCACTTCGCTATTTCCTCCTCTTCTACGAAAGGCTAGCACCTTGTCATCATTGGAAGTTGTGATTCGATCATAACTAGCTGCTTCTTTGCCTCCATGCAATGCAGGATGCGTATTCTTAATATGCCCAAGCTTTTCCAAAAGCGGCCAGGTGGCTCCTTTCTCCTTCGGAATTGTATCTTTCTCAAAGAATTTGAGGCGACGATCCAGGTCGTATTCTTGTCCGCTATACACCAAAGGCATTCCAGGCATACAATACGTTAAAGCCAACAGGGCTTCCGAAGCCTCTCCCATCCTTTCCTTCACCGGGCCGGCCCAGGAATTTTCATCGTGATTGGTAATGAAATTCATTAAAATATCATTCTCTTCCCAGCGCTCGGCATACCGTTTCATATAGGCATCGAAGGCAGTAACATCCTGCTCTCCTTTGGCGATAGCATTGAGGATATGATGTACCTCCCAGGCATACGACATTTCGAAGAGGTCGTTCGTCATTAACTCAGGTAACTCCGCTTCAGCCAACATAAAAATGTCTTTCTCTTTTCGTAGCTCCGGAATGGCCTTCTGCCAAAATTCGACGGGTACTGAATGGGCCACATCACAGCGAAATCCATCGACATCCCGTTCCGTGATCCAAAACTTCATTTCGGAAATCATGGCCTCTTGCATCTCTACATTTTGGTAATTTAGGTCGGCCACATCGGTCCAACCCCAGGGCTCTCCCTGGTCATTGAGCGGATCCGTGATCTCCCCTGCTTGGTTCTTGGTGTAATATTCGGGATGTTCGGTAATCCAGGGATGGTCCCACCCCGTATGATTGGGAACCCAATCCATGATCACGTACATATCGTTATCGTGCGCTGTATTAACCAATTCCGCGAAATCTTCCATGTTACCGTGATCCGGATTCACCGCACCATAGTCTGCTATAGAGTAATAGCTCCCTAAGTATTTTTTCCGCTCTTCCGGGTCGTCAATATCTTCCACGGACGAATCGTTTTCGGCCTTCCTTTTTACCATCGAAATAGGATGTACGGGCATCAACCAAATGATCTTTACACCAAGATCCTTTAGCTTGGGAATGTCTTTGGTGAATGCATCGAAGGTTCCTTCTGGCGAATATTGTCTAATGTTCGCTTCATAGATTACGGCATTCTCCAAGCTAGAATCTTCCAGCGCGGCGATCGGTAGAACAACATCCTGTTCCTCCGTATCCAAAGGGTTGGGAGTTTCTTTGCAGGCCACAAAGAACCCTATAACAAAAGCTAAGAGCAGATAATTCTTCATCGTTTTATTTAATTGGTTCTAATAATACCACATCGAAACTAGATGTAAAACTCACTTTTCCATTTTCCACCACCATTTCTTTTCCGCTATAGGCATCTTTGAGCATTGTTCGTTCTTCAAACACCGAACCAACCTCTATCGTTTTTTTGGTATCACTTACGTTAAGTGCTACCACTACTTCATCCTTAAATGTCCCTTCTTGCCAGGACCTGGAAAAAGTATAGGGTTCATCGGCGATCTTTTTGTGCACCCCAGCTCCAACCGCCATATGCCTATTCCGAAACTGTCCCAGCTTCTGCCAGTGTTTCAATAACTCTTGAGCCTCTTCGTTGGACGCGACTCCTTCCCAATCCATTTTGGATCTAAGTGTGGCATCACCATTCGTGCCTTCAACGATCAGAGATCTCCCTACCTCGTCCCCGTAATAAATCTGAGAAGCACCTGGAGCCAATAATAGTCTTATGGCGCTCTCATAGGTTTTTTCGCGAGCTTTGTCATAGGGCCCTCCATCATCGTGAGAGGAAATATAGTTTAGTGTTCCAAAACCGTCCATTTCCGTTTCCAGGATATTCGAATACGAGCTGAACACATCCTCGAAAGTCCGATCTCCGCTGGAGCGAAGATTAAAGTTGATCATAGCATCGAAACTGTTTCCAAAGTAGTCCACTTTCTTATCTCCGAAGTCGTATACCTGACCTCCGTTTATGTCATAAAAATAGATCTCTCCTACCATATAAAATGGAGTATCGTCTAACACCTGTTCCGGATTTGATTTTTTCCATTCTGCAAAGGCGTAGTCGCATTCTTTCCTAAATTCCTCCCATACATATTCTTCGGTATGCTTTACCGTATCTACGCGATATCCATCGATTCCGTAGTCGGTAATATAATCTGCCAACCACTTCATAATATAGAAACGTGGAGCTCTGGGATGCCCGGTGCGTTCAAAAAAGGCGTCCAATTCTGCCACTTCCTGGTCATATCTCCCTTCATCCTTCCATTTTTCAACTAGCTGCGGAGGTAATTCTACAGCCGTATTACTTTCAGTTAAAATATCCGGCAAGTTAGCCACCAACGTACAAGCCGTTGTATTTTCATAGGTAGTAAATTCACAAGGGGGAGATGTGCGCACCCAATCTTCCGGCCAAACGCCATCTTGTTCTGTTTGAGGGCCATGATGATTGATCACCGCATCCAAGAGGATTCTAATACCATTGTCATGCGCAGTTGTGACCAATTCACGAAGATCTTCCGGCGTTCCAAAGTTGGGGTCCATAGCCGTCCAGTCCTTGGTCCAATAACCGTGATACGCGTATGTATAGCCGGTGCCTTCATCCGTTCCCTCATGAATTTGCTCGACGATGGGAGTCATCCATATGGCATTGACCCCTAAGTTGGTAAAATACCCCTCCCTGATCTTTTGGGTAATCCCTTTAATGTCTCCTCCTTCAAATCCTCTTAGCAAGGCGGTCTCCTGGGTTCGATCGAAGTTGATATCATTGGATACATCCCCATTGTGGAATCGATCTGTCAACAGAAAGTAGATATTGGCACCTTCCCAGGTAAAAGGTTCGGGTTGAGTCGTGCCTTGAATTGGTTCGTTTTTAACCTCTTCTTTTCCTTCTCCACAGCTCAACAAGCTAAAGGCAAAAAGAGTGAGAAACATATACATAGTAGTTTTCATAGACTGAAGTTTTCAAATTAGTTATGTGATCCTACGTTCATAGGTGCATTATTCACGACAATATCCAAGGGAGCACCGCTTTCCAGAGAAAATTCATTTCCGCTGGAAGAAACAGACACTTTTAAGATACTTCCTCTAAAATTTACCTTGAAAGTATACTCCTTCCACTGCTTCGGGATCCTTGGTTCGAAATGAAGTATTCCTCCACGTACCCTCATACCTCCAAATCCTTCTACAAGGCTCATCCAGGTACCAGCCATACTAGTGATATGACATCCTTCTTCTACCTCCTTATTGTAATCGTCAAGGTCGAGGCGGGAAGTGCGGAGGTAAAACTCATAGGCCTGGTTCATACGTCCTAGCTTTGCTGCCTGTATGCTATGCACGCAAGGAGATAGAGACGATTCATGCACCGTCAAAGGCTCATAAAAGTCGAAGTGCTTTTCCAATTCTTCCAAACTAAAATGTTCTTCGAAAAAGTAGAAGCCTTGCAGTGTGTCCGCTTGTTTTATGTAAGGAGAACGAAGAATTCTATCCCAGGACCATTTCTGGTTAATAGGTCGATCTTCTTGCGACAACTCGGATACAGGAACTAATTCCTTATCCAGGAACCCGTCCTGTTGCAAAAAGATACCCAGCTCCTCATCATACGGATAGAACATATTTTGGGCCACTTCCATCCACGCATCAATTTCCCTTTGTTCTAATCCCGTCTTCCGCGAAATACGTTCAAAATCTTTAGGATATACATCGGCTACCGCCTTACACATTTTTTCCGCATACTTTATGCACCAACTTGCAATATAATTGGTGTAAAAGTTATTGTTTATGTTGTTTTCATATTCGTTGGGTCCTGTTACACCAAGGATCACGAATTTATCTTTGGCTTTGCTGAAGGAAGCGCGCTGATGCCAGAACCTGGCGATTCCGATAAGCACCTCCAATCCCATTTCGGGGATGTATTCAAAATCTTCGGTATACCGGGTGTAATTATATATGGCGTAGGCTATGGCTCCATTTCTGTGGATCTCTTCAAAAGTGATCTCCCACTCATTATGACATTCCTCTCCATTCATAGTCACCATGGGATAAAGGGCTGCTCCATTTGAAAATCCTAGTTTTTCCGCATTTTCAATAGCTTTGTCAAGCTGAACGTAACGATATTTCAGTAAGTTTCGAGCCACTTGCTGATCTTTGGTGGCCATATAGAAAGGAATACAATAAGCTTCGGTATCCCAATAGGTACTTCCGCCATATTTCTCTCCCGTAAATCCTTTTGGCCCTATATTTAGGCGAGCGTCCTTACCCAGGTAGGTTTGATTGAGTTGAAAGATATTAAACCGAATTCCCTGTTGGGCTTTCACGTCTCCTTCAATGGTAATATCTGCCATTTGCCAGATCTTGTCCCAGGCTTCTGCCTGTTGCTGCTTTAGATTGAGATAGCCCAATTTCAATCCGGATTTGAGCACCTCCTTGGCAGCCGAAACAAGGTTTTCCGGCTCATGATTAAGCGATACGGTGTAGCCTGCAAATTTTTGTATGGAAGCTGTCTGTCCTTTCTGCGTGGGAACGGTATAGCTAATTCGTACACATTTTGCTTTTTCTTCCGAAGTGTGGCTGGCCTTGACCTGTTTTGCGTCCAGATAAACCTGCGACTGCATGAAGGTGCAAACATCGAATGCTGTTTTTAAGGTTCGGGTTCGAATAAAAGCCTGCTCTTTCTTCTCTTTAACACTTAATATATCCCAGAACTTATCATCCCAGTTGCTGTCCTCATTGGTTATCCCAGCATCCAGATAAGGTGTAAAGACGATCTCCACATCTTTATTTATGGGTTTTACCTCATAATTAATAACACCCAATTCATCGAGGTTTAGGTGAAGGATTCTGGTGGTCTCTACGGCTATTTCTACCCCATTTTGAAGTGTAGCCTTGAAAGAGCGACGGTACCAACCTTCTTTCATGTTAAGTTCCCTCCTAAAGTCCTCTACCTTACAGTGATTTAGATCTAGATTCTCACCATTCACAGCTACTTTGATCCCAATCCAATTTGGAGCGTTCAAAACTTTCGCGAAGTACTCGGGGTAGCCATTCTTCCACCAGCCTACGCGAGTTTTATCCGGATAGTATACTCCGGCGATATAGCTCCCCTGGAAGCTGGCCCCTGTATAATCTTCTTCGAAGTTGGCCCGTTGCCCCATAGCCCCGTTTCCAATACTGAAAAGGCTTTCCGAAGACTTTACCAGTTCCTTGTTAAACCCTTCTTCTATAATACTCCAATGATCTGGTTTTATATATTCCTGATTCATAATTATTTCAACTCCGGCCCAGCCGGCATTACTTATTTTATTATTAGGTTGTTCATAAAGTCCTTAGACATTTGCGTAAAATCTGAGAAGACATGATCCGCTTCATGAAGCACGGAGCTGCTCCCAATACCAATGCTGATCATTCCAGCCGAATTGGCCGCCTGTATTCCAGCCACCGAATCTTCAAAGACAATACAATTATTTGGGGAGATAGAAAGCAATTCGGCCGCTTTCAGAAATACTTCCGGGTCTGGTTTTGCCTTCGTTACATCGGTGCCATCTACAATAGCTTCGAAATGATCGATGAGCATCACTTTCTTGAGAATGTTTCTTGCGTTCTTACTGGCAGATCCAAGGGCAACACCTTGTTGTAGTTCTTGTAGAAAGTTCAATACCCTGGTAACGTCCGGGAGAATTTCGGCTTCGGTCATTTTAGAGACATAGTCGAGGTAATCTTGATTCTTTTTCGCCATCAATTCCATGAACAGATCTTGGGAAATCTCCTTATTCCCCCAGGCCAGTATTTTCTCTAATGACCGTACTCTGCTCACTCCTTTTAATTGCTCGTTCTGTTCTTCGGAAAAGGATACCCCAATACTTTCTGCCAACTTCTTCCAGGCCAGGTAGTGATAACTGGCCGTATCCACGATCACCCCGTCCAGGTCGAATATAAAACCTTTCTTTACCATATAATATATGTTTAAACGTAATTGTATCGATACCTAAAGGCTTCAATATTTCGAAAGAATGGCAACTGCCTAAACACGAAGTATCAAAACCTAATTAGGAAAGGAAGAAAAACAAGTTTTGATTTCGTGGGGTAAAGATACACTATTTGATGAAAAGACAAGCGTAAATTAGGTCGACTCCCTCTCGATCAATTCGGTAGTGACAACAACCGTTTGGTAAGGCAAGTCCAACGTTTCGTTTTCAATACGTTTAATTAATAGATGGCAAGCCTGCTCGCCAAGTTCCCGCCCGTGCTGACTTACCGTGGTAAGCCCTGGCCTTGCGAATTTCGAAAGCACCCCATCGGTAAAACCAATAACCTTTAGATCCTGGGGAATCTTCCTCGAAAGAGAATAGGCTTCTTTC
>JBCBDM010000146.1:0-9609 GCA_038529705.1 Bacteroidota bacterium | reverse complement strand
TAATCAAAGGCTTCAACTTTATGGGAAATACCCTTGAATTATTAGAGATCATTAAGCCCATGCAAAGTCTTGTAGGTGAGATGATGGCGATTCATTACGTGGTGCCTGCTCACTTTATTGGAGGTCTGTTGATCGTTTTCGGATTGTTAACACGTTGGGCGGTGATCGCTCAAATCCCAATCCTTATTGGAGCCGTGATGGTAAACTTTGCCGGAGAAATGAATAGCAGTAACCTTATTCTTGCTTCCGTAGCACTGTTATTATGTATTTTCTTTGCCTTTTATGGCTCTGGCAAGCATTCGGTAGATAAGTATTTTAAGATGCAGCAATAGTCCCATGGGGCGCATTCATTTATTCGAATTTGAAGATCTGAGATGGTTTCCGGATTTTCTCAGGAACTACGGAACGGACTTCCTGCAGTTCTTGTCCAACAGAATGAAGGTGTATCGTCCTGTCGTCCCTCTTTTGGAAATGGCGCTTTCCAAAAGTAACACCGCTAAGATCATAGATCTCGGTTCCGGTGGCGGAGGTGGTTTGCTCTGGGTAAGCAATGAGCTAAAGAAAAGCCACCCTAATTTGAAAATTTTGCTCACCGATCTATATCCCAATATCGCTGCTTTCGGCTATACAAAAAAACAATCGGATCATTTCGAATATATAGATACTTCGGTAGATGCCAGAAATGTCCCTGCCAACCTAAGCGGTTTGAGAACTCAATTTTTGTCATTACATCATTTTAAGCCAAAAGATGCCGTCAAAATCCTTCAAAATGCTGTGGACGCAGGACAGGGAATTGCCATAGTTGAGGCACAGGAACGAAGTGTAAAAAGTTTTTTGGCTATGTTCTTTTCTCCTATTAGTGTTCTTTTAAGCACACCCTTCATAAGACCCTTTAAGATAGGCCGGATAATTTTCACCTATGTAATTCCATTGGTACCTTGCTTTGTATGGTGGGACGGAATGGTTTCTTGTCTCCGTACTTATAATATAGATGAGATGAAAGAATTGATGTGCAAAGTCCATAACAATGCGTCCTATCATTGGGACATTGGTAAACTAAAATCCGGTCCCGGAGTACTACTTTATCTTATTGGACTAAAGAAAGATCAGTGAACAAGGTTACCAGGAAATCGCCTTGATGGCCTCCTGTCTGCCGTTTACATATCGAAATCCTTTTTCCCCAAAGAATCCGGCTTCTTCCAACATAATCCGAATATCTTTATTCCACTCAGAAATCGTCACCGTGGTATTCAACTCTATGGCATAGGTCGTATTATAATGCAATGGATAATCGCCGTTCACAGGGACACCATCCTGGGAATCCCACATGCCCAGCGTTGTCCCAGAACTATGCCCATAAGTCCCTAGAGGGTGGGTGTAGATAGCCGGGCGCATCCCTTCACTTCTTCCATTTTCCAATGATTTTGCCAGGATCTCGTTTCCGGTCTTTCCCTCTTCAAAATAGCCGGTAAAAATATCCTGCACCCTATTCCCTTTCTTAAAAGCCTCAGAAAGGAAAGCAGGTACCGTGGTTTCGCCTTCCTTCAGCACATAGGCATGCTGTTGACAATCTGTATTTAAACCAATGTATGTGATTCCAAAGTCACAATGCAACAAATCTCCGGGTATGATCACCTTATCTTTTTCCCCTTTGGTGAAAGAGTAAATATGGCTTTTCAAGGCCTCATCACTACGCTGCACATCGATCGTTGGATGGAACCAGGTTTCCAGTCCCATATCGGTCACCTTTTGGCGCATCCACCAAACTACATCGTCTGTGGTGGTCTTACCAGGGGCAATCACCTTTGCCGAAAAAGCCTCGTCAATAATATTGTGGGTTACCTGAACCAGGGTGTTATAAAGCTCCATCTCTTTCTCGGTACGAGTCTCAATCCACCCAATGGCCAACTTTTCGGCTGAGACCAGTTTATCTTCCATCTCTTGTGGAAGGGCTTCCTTTAACTCGGCATAATCTGTTTGAACCAAGCCATCTGCTATTCCGAAGTACTTGGACCTATTGATCCCGATCTTATCAGGATTTCGCTCTTGAATGATCTCCACCAACCGCGCCCATTGATTGGGTTGTTTTTCTTTGTCCCAGGCCGAAGTGATATTCTCCCCCACATCGTATCTCGCCACGGCCAACTTTTCAATGGTATTCTGCTCTTTATTCCTGTAAAAGACCAATATGGTCCTTCTGCGGGCATTGAGCCAGGTAGCCGGCAGCATGGTACGCATCACCGGGTCTTCGTTATATTCTCGGGAAATAACCAGCCACATATCGATATCTGCCCGATCCATAAGTCGAGGAAGTAGGTTGTTGAAACGATCGGCAAGGATCTCATCCTTTAAGGTAGCACGCTCCCGTTCCGAAAGGATTTGGGCATTTACACTTATAGAAAGGAAGAGCAAAAGGAAAGTAACAATTCTCATAGATTTAATTTTTCCTAAAAATAAGGATTTTAAGTATAAAGAAAGGGAGCAGCCTAAGCCGCCCCCCTTCTTAAAAAAACCAACCAACAAAAACTAATCTTACAGCAGGGCGATACGCTCTACCAATTTTTCTTCGCTCTTTTCTGAAAGTCGGATCACCTTGATCCTTCTTTGCTGTTCCTTGGTTCCATAGTTTTCGTAGATACTCACCTTCATGAAAGTTGGGTTCTCCACTTTCTGATAATTATCACCAAAGTAATCTACCTTAACGTAGTACGATCCAGGTACGGCATCCTTTAGAGAGAATTCCTCCGGACCGAAGCCTTCGGTCATATCGTCGGAAAGCATCCCTCCCATTTTGGTGACACTATTGCCGTAAAAACACTTTTCCAGATTGGGATCGACAATATGGAGGTCGATATCGGTGTCGTTATGATTCCAATCGATCACGACCCGCACATCCATCTGTATTGCTATTAAATCTAACTTCTGTTTTAACCCAAGACCTTCCCTTGTTTTTCCGGACATGCGTAGGATATTCATTATCTCATTCTCGACTATAGGCTGGAGTTCTTTAAAGTTTCTCCTGTGGTTTCCTTCTCCAAATTCCTTGCTTATGATCTTAGTTAATAAAGACAATGCCTCATCGTACTGGCCTATTTCTGCCAATGCGAGTGCCAGGTCCCTGTAAGACTGAGCGTCTTCTGAGCGAAGTTTTAGCACCTGGCGATAGATAAATACCGCCGTTTCGAAGTCTCCTTTTTCCTCCAACTTATATCCATATACTCGGAGTAATTCGTAGTTATCGTTGTCCATTTCTATGATATTGGATAAGATCCTGCCAGCATACCTGGCATTGGTGTTTTTAAAGAAATCGTAAACATCCACATAATAGGAAGGATGACTCCCGTACTTTTCTCTTTGTTCCAAATAGAGAGCGTACACATCTTCTTCTCCAATTGCATTCTGAAGTTCCTCCAGGTACACCGTACTAAAGCCCAATTCCTTGATGGTTTTTTCTCGCATGAGTTGACGTCTCTTCTCAGCCATTTCCTCACGCTCGGCGGCCGTTCTAACATAATAATTAGAAGAAAGAAGATCACTGGACGCACTATTCTTGGTAGTAATTAAGACCACTCCATTTCGCCCCTGCTCACCATACAGGACCGAGGCACTAAGCCCTTTTAATACTTGTACCTTTTCTATCAGACTGGGATCGAGGTCAAGGAATCTACTACTGGTTACTGCACTTCCTCCGGCCAATCCACCTTGCCCATTGGTTCCCGAATCATAAGGCACTCCATCCACTACAAAAAGTGGGGTGTTCACTCCGTTGATCGAACTCTTAGACCTGATGAAGAAATTAGTCCCTGAACCGGATGCACCTGTGGTTCCGGTAATTTGCACACCGGCTACCTTCCCGGCGATTCCACGAACCACATCGGCTTCGGATTGGATCTTTTCTTCAGCTTCCAATGTTGATACTGCGATGCCAGATGCTATTCTGGAACGCGCATTTCCTCCATACCCAACAATGAAAACCTCGTCCAGCTGATTGCCGCCTTCGGACATCCCAACATTGATACGTCCATTACCTACCACAGTGGTCTCAAGGGTGTCATAACCTACATAACTGAATACAAGGTTTTCGCCTACAGGGGCCGTAATAGAAAAATTACCATCAAAATCGGTTTGGGTTCCATTGGTGGTTCCTTCCACAAAGACACTTACTCCTAACAACCCATTTCCATTAGGATCTGTTACGGTCCCGCTCACAGAGGCACTATCTCCTGCGTTCAATCCGGCAGTGTCCATTCGGGAGGAACGAACCACAGACTCATTCTGTTCGAAATCCTCAACAGCTTTCATTTTATTCTGAGTTTGCACCACAGTACTTTGATCCTTCAACAGGTCCGCCGGAGGTAGGATGGCATATTTCTCATAATCGGCAAGGGATTCCAATACGATCAATGAAGTAAAATTGGTTATTAGATTGAATTCTTTGGCCAAATCTACCACGGCACTTCTTTTTTCATCTCCGTATTTTTGTAGTTCGTCTACTTTCTTTTGCCCCCAAATTCTGGCGATTTGTTCTGACCCTGAAGCTTCCGGAACCTCAAATGTCTCTTTGATAGTCACTACATCTCCATAGCCAAACAACAATTCAACCTCCTGCCCTTTCTTCAGGCCTTTGGCGGCAAAGGAAAAATCGTTAAAAACAGTGGATCCCACTTTTGGGTAGAACTCGGATATTCTCGCCGGACCATTGACACCTAAAAAACGAAGGGGTAAAGACCGTAGTTTCTCCAGGGCATCATGAGCCGTCTGATTCACCAAATTAATATATCCCCCTGCATTAGTTTCCCCGAAGGATCTATTCGCATTATGATTGGCTTTTACCACGCTATTCACTACAAATAAAGGCTGAGTCTTTAGTTCGGGAAAATCACTGAGCGTATTCATGCCATCGGTAAACACCAATAATTCGTCATAGGCAGCAGTATTCTCAAACAGACCTGTGTAGGAGGTCGCTCCATCATAGATAGAGGCTTGGAGGAATTTTTTTATTCCCGTCCAGTTTCCATTCGATACATTGACTACCTGCATGTCGACAATGGCATCGCTAAAGGATACCAATTGTACCTCGACGTTGGGAATCTCTTCAAAATATCGCTCTAAAAAGGCATATTCTTTTTCCAGATCCCGTTCCTGCATAGAGTAGGAAACATCCCAAAATAACTTGATGCGCTTGGGCTTTTGCCGTTCGATCTTTGTTACGGATATGGGTCTATATCCATAGGTGTAGTCTTCAAAAGAGGAAACCGTAAGCGTTTCTTTTAAAGGAATTTCCGCTACGAACTTCTGGGAAGGACGAAACTTTTCCGCTGTAAAATTAAGCACATATTTTTGTCCCTGTTGTTCAAACTTGGATTTGATCTTTGCATTCGAGACCACCTTGGGTTTCGTTGCCAAACCTGTCATGGTAATATCGAGCGCAAAATTCTCTAGCTTCCGCTTAAAGGACAGTGGTACCTGGACTTTGTGTTTGTTCTTGCTAACGCTCATTTCTTCTTCATAGGCCAATAGCACTCTCTTATAGCCCTTTGCTGGAATAGGATAAATACGGGCCTTGTAATTGTTCCCGGTTCCTTTCTCCAATAGCGCAGGGTCTATCTTTCTTCTCACCACGGCTTCAAAAGCAACCCTCCCTTGCTCCTTTTCAACTGCGACGGCTTCTCTTAACTTGCCATTGACTTCCAATGCAAAACGAGAAACAGCTTGTTTTTCTCCCAATGGAAAACTGAGTTCCCCTTCTAGTATCTCATCGGTGGGGTTGTAAAAATACATATCATAGGTGGTCGTCATTCTGTTTCCTACCACATCTACGTCAATGTATAATTTAGCGACTCCGAGTTCGGTTTCACCTACTTTGATCAGAGGCACATCCTGTGCCCATGATTGCAGTGTAAAAAACACTGCTCCAAAAATTAATAAGAATCGTTTCATAGTGTTATGGATTTTAGTTTCTGAAGTAAAACTAGGAACCCAAGGTCTACTATAAAATGGCTATTGAGGGAACAGTCATTATCAGTGAGGGAAATTTATAAAGAAGGGTAATCCTTCCAAATAGGGCGATCTACCCTTTACATAGGGACAAGATGCCGACAAACCTTTCCGCATTCCAACACTTCTGGAAGCAACTATTTCCTGTACTTTCTCAAAAGTTGAAGTACATCGGCTCGCTTTATCTTTCCCGTCTCCGTATATGGAAATTGGGACAGCGTGTAGATCTTTTTCGGACGTTCGTAAGCCGATAGTGCAGAAAGGACTTGAGTATAATCGGGTTGTGGTTTTTTAGAGGGGTACTCCAAAACCAAAATGACTCTTTGCCCTAGTTGAGGATCGTCTTCGGCACCAATCATAAAGGGAATCTCAATATAAGAAGAAAGTTTGGCCTCTATTTCCTCGGGAATCATCTTAACACCTGCGCTATTGATCACATTATCAAATCTACCCAACCAGGTAAAAGATAACGAAGAATGTAATTCGACCAGATCGTTGGTCACCACCTCCTGATGGCTCACTTTCGGTGCGTGTATCACCAGGCAGCCTCTATCATCTTTGGAAAATTTCACGTCAGATAGCGCCGTAAAGGTATCCGATCTGGCAAAACCATTGATCCGTCTAACTGCCACATGTGTGATAGTTTCGGTCATACCGTAGGTGGCAAATACCTCGGTCTTTTTATCTTGCAATCGATCCTCCAGCTCTTTGCTTATAGCCCCTCCACCTACAATAAGTTTCTTCACTTTATCGAGGGCATTCAGGGAGTGATGCACCTGATAGGGCACCATAGCAACAAAGTCATAAGCATTGTCGTATTCTACCAACGCATCTTTCTCCGGTGCCACAACATGCAGATCCCATCCTAATACCATGGCACGCACCAGCATCATTTTTCCAGCGATATAATCGGACGATAGGCACAACAGTGCTCTTGTCCCTTCTCCTACTTTGAAATAGGCTCCCGTAGCCAAGGCACTATGGATCATATGTTGCTTCAACAAAGTAATTTTCTTGGGATCTCCTGTAGATCCGGAGGTCCTTACCGTAACCCTGTCCTCAAAATTGAGCCAATCCTCCAGAAAACTAGCCATACTCACCTCATAAGGAGCCCCTTGCTGCTTGAGTTCATCGACAAAATTGAGTAATTCTTCAGCGTTCGAATATGGGAGTCCGTTTAACTTGAATTTTGGATGAATGGTTGGTGAGGTTGGTTTCAAAATGTAAGTGAAGGTTAGTGGGTCACTACTTCAGTTTCAGGAGGTGCTACTTTTCCAAAAAGTTTCTCCTTCCAGTGAGTCCATTTGTATTTCTTCGCAAGGACGAATAACAGGATAGGATAAATGACCAGCACGGGCACGATCACTTCCATCAGTGGATTCACACCTACTTCGGCGGTGCTTACAAACAAGGCATCCGTTTGTAAAGCAGACCAATCTGCAGTAACCAGGGTAGCCGCTAAGAAGTTATTTCCAAAGTGAAACCCCAAGGCCAATTCCAGTCCTTCGTCCATGAGCGTCATAATGCCCAATAGCAATCCCGTTCCAATGTAAAATATCATCACTATGGGGCCCATAGCTCCTACTTCCGGGTTGGCACCATGAAAAACTCCAAAGGCAACGGACGTTATGAGTAATGGCACCCAGCGGTTTCTTGCCATAATGCCAATTTGCTGCATAAGATATCCCCGAAACAAGTATTCTTCCATACCAATTTGTATAGGAAAGAGCAATAAACTTATCACCACTAATATGCCAAATTTCACTGGGTCGAATTGCCATACTACCTGACTTGGATCCAAGTAGTAAGAGATGGCAAAAGGGACAATAGTAAACACCGCTACCAAACCAAAAGCGAAGAAGACTCTTTTAAAATCAATTCGTTTTCTCGTGGTAGTTAAGGACAATAAACTACGTTGGTGCACATAGCGAACAAAGACAAAAAGCAATGCCAGGAACGGAGCAAAGATCAATAAATTAAAGGCCAACCAGAAGTTTTTACTCGGAACTAGAGCCATCATATCCTCCTGCGTTTGGGCAAAATCAATCTCATCGCCCAATAAAAGAAAAAGTACCAGGTTGAGAATAAAAAACCCTGCAACCACCAAGGTAGTAAGGATAAAGATCCAAAGGTCATTCTTCCCTTTGTAAGCCTGCTGTATGTAATTCATAGATCAAAATTAAAATTCCATGGAAGATTAGTATCGTAATGAATACTTCCGTTACGAATGGTTAAAGGAGACGGCATATTATTGGTATATAAACTTCCGGTTCCCAAACCCTGCGGCAATTTACTATTTTTTGTAAAGGTATATTGAGAAATGGCATTTAATCCAATATTGCTTTCCAAAGCCGAAGTGATCCACCAACCGGTATTTTGTTTTTCGGCAAGCGATATCCATGTGTCACTCCCCTGAAAACCACCTACAAAGCTAGGTTTAAGAATAATGTATTGCGGTTGTATGGTTTGTAGGAGCTTTTTTTTCTCTTCGGAAGTAAATACCCCAATTAATTCTTCGTCCAATGCAATGGGCAATGGTGTAGATTCACATAGCGAAGCCATTTCTTGCCATTGCCCCTTACGTATAGGTTGCTCAATGGAATGCAATTGCAATTCTGAGAGTTTTTTAAGTTTTTCTGAAGCTTCGGAAACCCCAAATGCACCATTGGCATCGACTCTCAATTCTATTTCATGGGAAGAAAATTCCCTGCGTATGGCCTTCAGCAGGTCTAGTTCTGCTTCAAAATCGATGGCTCCGATCTTCATCTTGATACAACTAAAACCTTCTTGAAGCTTCTGGGATATTTGTTCCTTCATGAATGTCTTATCTCCCATCCAAACCAGGCCATTGATAGGAATTCCCTTAATGCCTTCAGAAAAAGCAGAGGGGAAAATTTGAAATGGATCTTTAGCTGCCAACGACCTGAAAGCAGTTTCTACCCCTATTTGAATGGAGGGAAATTTAATCAGGCTGTCGTACAACGGCTCCCATCCAAGATGGATGTGATCGCAGACCCACTTTAGTTTGGTCTCATAATCCGGTCTGTCATCAATACTCAATCCTCTAAGGATACCGCACTCCCCTATACCCCACTTATTTCCGTCTTCGATAGAAATATACCACGTTTCCTTGGTCTTTAGGACTCCGCGGGAAGTTCCTGCGGGACGTTTGAAATTGAGAAGATGTCTTTTATAAGAAGCTTTTAGCATAGAAGTGGGCCTGGATTACAACTCAAGAGACTCTCCAATGTCCAACAACATAAGGTCTTTTCCGGCATCGTAAAACTTCTTTTTAGCCGCCTCGCTGTCAATTTCTATATAGCCAAAGGTATTGTAATGTACTCCAAGCACCTTATCGCATGCTACAAAATCACTGGCAAGAATTGCGTCGTCCACGCCCATAGTAAAGTTGTCACCTATAGGAAGGATGGCCAGATCCAGTTGAGTCCATAGGGGAATAAGCTTCATATCCATAGTCAATGCGGTATCACCTGCCACATAAATGTTCTTATGTTCCCCTTCTATCACAAAGCCTCCCGGAAAACCTCCGTCGCTTCCATCTGCAAAGGTACTCGTGTGGATAGCGTTTACGTACTTCACCTTTCCAAAATC
>JBCBDM010000145.1:0-9612 GCA_038529705.1 Bacteroidota bacterium | reverse complement strand
ACGAGCATTACCAGGATAAAATGAACCGTAATGCGGACATGGCCTTCCCAGTGATCAAGAATGTATATGAAACTCAGAAAGATAAGTACAAGCGTATTTTAGTGCCCTTTACCGATGGTGTAAAAACACTCAATGTGGCAACCGATTTAGAGCAGGCTTATGAAACTCAAGGAAAACAATTGGTATTGGATTTTGAGAAAAACATTTCTCTGGCTATTATCGACGACTCCTGGAAGACCCATTTACGTAAAATGGACGAACTGAAACAATCCGTGCAGTTGGCCGTTCATGAGCAAAAAGATCCTCTGTTGATCTATAAGTTTGAAGCCTTCGAACTGTTCAAGAAAATGATAGAAAACGTGAATAAGGATGTGATCTCGTTCTTGTTCAAGGGGGAACTTCCCCAGGAAAATCAGCAGCAGATTCGAGAGGCACAACAAACCCGCCCGAAAGAAAAATACAACGAACAAAAAGAGGAGATTCCCAATATGGACGAGCGTGCTGCAGAGTCCAGAGCGGCGGGAAACACGCAACCACAGCGCCAACAGGTCACAGAGACCATTGTTAGAGAACAGCCAAAGATTGGTAGAAACGACAAAGTGACCATCAAGCATGTGATGAGTGGAGAGAATAAAACCATGAAATATAAGCAGGCCCTTCCGTTGATCAACAAAGGAGAATGGGTGCTTACCGACCAGAATTAAGAGTACGAATTTTATAATCCTAGACTCCTAATTCTTGACAAAGCGGTAGCTTTTTTGTACTTTCAAGAAAAATGAAATTATGAAAAAGCTACTTTTTTTATGCATCGGGTTATTGCTTATGGCCTGTAGCGACGATGACGCTGAGATTACCCAAACGGAGGTTAATCTCTCCATCAACCATTTTAAGACCACCTCACTTCTTTACGGTACGGCCTTAATTGGACAGGAGGAAGGAACGTTGGAGACTTTTACCATCCCGAGAATCTCGGGCTTCGATTTCCAACCCGGATATACCTACTCGCTTATCGCCAATAGGATCACCACCAAGAACGCAGGCACTAATGCCACTACAGACAGCTATGATCTAATTGCCGTTCAAACCCAGGATACCATTCCTCCGAACACAGAATTCAGGGTACCATTGGCCAAGTTTGTTAATGGTGTAGGTTATGTAACCTGGATTAGAGGGAATGCCGAATTAGGATACGTCCTGAACAATGAAATTCCAATACATTGTAGTCAATTCTGTACGGAACTCATGAGTCGTGTTGTCATTGAAGAAAATATAACCGGCGTTTTCGAACATGGACCGAACGGAACCTATATTCTAAAAGAATTGGACTAGCGCACGAATTGTCTCTTGAGGAAGGGTATTTGGATAAGAAACAATGCTAAGCAGCCTATTCCATACACCAACGTCTTAGAGACCTCCATCCCTACAAACGGACTTTTAATCCTAGGGATTTCCTCTTGCAGCATGGCCTGTAAGTAAGCCGGTTCACTACTTGGGAATATATACACTAAAGCGATACCTGCCATCACAATAGCAGCCACAACAAGCCATGTACGCTTGGATACAAGCGGTTTATATTGCTTTGCCATAGAGGTATTCATCTCTATCTGCTTCATAACGTTATTCACAAAGTTAGGAGAGGGTTGCTCCACTCCTACTTCTTCTACCCATTTGCGGGTGAACTCCTGAATATCCTTAGATGGCTTTTCCATTGGTATTACTTATTTCCGGCAGCACAAATTGTTGTAACAAGGTAAACAATTTTTTGCGGCTGCGATATAATTTTACTTTTATATTCTCTTCGGAAAGCTGGGTCACCGAAGCAATTTCTTTTACAGATTGTTCTTCAAAATAATACAGGGTTATTAAGGCGGCCTCCACCTCTGGAAGTTCCATGATACAACGCTGTATTTGATCTTTCCGTTCCTTTTTCTCTAATTGCTGCAATGCATTCTCAACCATGGCCGCATCACCTTCGGTAATCTCTTCCAATAGCTCAGAGGTCTGCTGCCTTTTGTTCTTCCGGATTCTATCCAGAGCTTTCCTGTAGGCAATACTATAGAGCCAACTGGAAAACTTGGATTCTCCCCTAAAACTTTCTAACGACTCGAAAGCTTTGATAAAAGTATCCTGAGCAACTTCTTCCGCCTCTTCCCTCACCTTGACCATTCTAAGCACGATAGTAAACACATATCCCTGATACTTTTCCACTAAGGTGGAGAAAGCATGGGTGTCCCCATGCAAGGTTTGATCGATGAGATGTTGGTCAGTGATTGGTTGCATTATAAGGTAAGACGATAGAAAAAATGGTTCGGTTACACAAAAGATACATCTTTTTTGGGGAGGGAGTAGAAAGTTGGGAGCCCCGAGTGACCAATCCAAATTAAAACCGGGCGATGCGCTACAATACCGCTAGCCTTTCAAAAAAAAATAAAAAAAGTTGTAACCCGAATTGAAAAGCATTCGTCATAAGACCAAACACAAAATAATAATCAATTAAAAAACAACAATTATGGGACCAGGAGAAGTTATGATACCCTTAGTACTATTCGGAGTGATCTTCGGAATCTTTTATTTATTCATTTCCGCAAGGAACAAGGAGCGACTTGCCCTTATTGAAAAAGGTGCAGAGGCATCTATATTCTACAGCGAGAAGAGGCGAGCCACTCCCATGTGGAAGGTGATCATCATAAATTTTGCACTATTATTAATGGGTATTGGTATAGGTATCTTTATAGCAGCAGTGCTTCATGAAATGGGCGTAGACGAGGACGTAGCCTATCCGGGGACTATTTTCTTCATGTCTGGAGTAGGGTTGCTTAGCGGCTTCTACATCACTAAAAAATTAAACAGCGACACTTAATCCAACCTCTTTTTAGTAGATCGGGCCATCTTGAAATATCCATAGGTTTCAGGATGGCTCTTTTCATTTATATAAGATGAAAGATAAGATCATCATTAAAATACTGGAATGGGCACTTCGCATTAATGTTTTCCTAAAATTGGCTAACTACGGCATTGGAAAGATCATAGGGCAGCAATTTTATACAAAAGGTACTATTCCTGAAGAGGTGGGTAGTATTTCACTAGCGAAATAGGAAGCTATAATCTGGGTTCAGTGCTTGTTTTACCTGGGGAGTATACTATTTATGCTTTATCTGTACAAAGAAAAGCTATTTGAAGCGGTGAAGAAACTATGGGTACCTTCCCGGAAAGAGAGCTCCGGAAAACAACTTCTGAAGAGGTCAATTATTATCATTGTCCTGGTTGCAATCGTATTTTAGGTAGCGTAGTTTTTTATCAATATGTTTGGTTATGAGGATCGTTAATTATTGAAATTGACATTGCTATAGGAGGCATTTATCGTTACAGACCTTCCGGAGTTATCACTTTTGTAAAAGCCCTTTAACAGTGACCTACTATCACTTTTATTCTTGGTGGTAAGCTCCAGAGCCGCTGGCGACTTGAATCTGGACTTCTTTCCATTGAAGTAGAAATCGAATGCCGCTTTTGGCATGCTTACCGTGGCATCGGTATTCTCCAATACGATATCCACCGACCTAAAATCGTTGGTGATATTATTGATGAACAAACTCCCAAAAGAGCCAGAAAGGAAGGCTTCCTTACTCAATGAATTGATATTCACATTGCTGGAATTAGCCTCCAGATTGATCTTTGCCACCGTGTTCAGTTTACAATCATCCACATATTTAAGGTCCAACATTCCGTTCCCCCAATAGTTTACATATACCGGTGCATAAGCAGCATTGATGAGGGTCTTCCCCCCATCAATACTGTTAGCTGTTAAAGTGGCATAATTTAGATTCGCCTTTATATCCCTGGCATCTGCCATTTTCACTTCTCCATGACGTACGTTAATATCGGTACGTGTTCCTTTAGGCATGCGAATAATAATCGTCTTTTTGGCTTTTATAACAGCCTCATCAAAGAGTCCTTTGTCATTATCTCGCAGAATAAGCGTTCTGTTTCCATTGTCGTCATACTGCTCCGCCCATTTTTCGGCGTCCTTTTCAAACTGCTCAGCCCATTTCTCCATGTCCTTGCCAAACTCTTCTCCCCATTGCTCCATTTCCTTACCGAACTTCTCTCCGAATTCCTCTCCCCATTTTTCCATATCCTTGCCAAATTCTTCGCCCCATTTCTCCATTTCCGCACCAAACTTCTCTCCAAATTCTTCCCCCCATTGCTCCATATCCTTGCCAAATTCTTCTCCCCACTTCTCCATTTCTTCTTCTACTTTATCCGACCAGGCATCCACCTCATCCAACCAGGAATCCACTTGTCTTACAGAAACATTCGTATCGTACTTGTTATTGAGTTTATCAACGTACTTCTGCTTATTTCGTTTGGCCATTTAGTGGTGAACGTCCTAATTTCAAAGATGGACATGAGTACAACTACTACAATGATAGAAATAAGTTCCGGCACATCGGGCACCACAAACTCCCAGTTCATGTCCTCTAGTCCTTTAATGATAGGCATGTCCTTTAAGTTTTTAAGGGCATCCATACCTTTTAAAGCTTCCAGGCTCTCCAATTCGCCAAGTCGCTCTAAGGCTTTTAGGCTACCCATGGATTCAATTCCGCCCCAAAGGCTTCCTTCGTTGGAGGTAATAACCACTTTCTTACTATTACCCAGAACATCGAGATTCCATGCATCGAAGATCTCCTTCTTTTCTTGTGCAGAGAGCTTATCATCATCGATAAAAGCTTCCACTTCTACCTTGTCTTTATTCCAGGTTTCCAAAACCACATTGGTATGCGAAGTATTCACCGAAACCAGTACATCTCCACTTACGTCAAAACTCTCTTTGGAGCTCTGAGCATACATAACCGAGGCACAAAGCAACAGCAGCACCGCTGTTAATTTATGCTGTAATATCATTAAACTGTTCATTTTCTAATTGTTTTAGTTCTTTTAATTTGTTCTTGAGTTTGAACAGCAGTTCCATACGCAATTTCAAATTATCGATCAAAGCAGTGATGGTCGCCTCTGTGGGCCCTACTTCGTTCAATTCGGTGTTGAGTCTTTGATACTCTTTATCTAGTTCATTGAGGCGTTTTTTATAGCCGTCAATAAGTTCTTTGTTTTCAGGATCTGTTTCCAGAGATGCCAATTGCACGTTAATACCATTGGTATAGAACTCTTCTACTTTCTTTAGGTCCGGGGACAGATCTCCCAGGGTGATCTGGCGCGTATTGGTTTCCTGCTCCTCCGGCACATCCACTAGCTGGGTTTCTATGGATGCATCATTGTCGAACCACTGTTCATTGGCAAAGTAACCTGCTCCTACGGTTATGATCACCGCAGCCGCTATCTTTAACCAAAAGAAAGATTTGTTCTTTTTCTTCTTCGGAAATGCCTGTTCCAGCTTTTGAGCGAAGCGAGCTTCATGTCCTTCGGAAAGCTTCGAAGTTTCCGATTGCTGCCCCTTCATCATCTTTCTAATATCCTGTCCCATAGTGCAAATGTTTTAATTGTTCCTTTAGTTTTTTCTTCCCTCTAAACAAATTCGTTCGGGAAGCCGTTTCCGTGATCCCCAGGATCTCTGAAATCTCTTTGTGATCATACCCTTCCAACAGAAACAATTGTACCACGATTCGATAGGGTTCTTTAAGTCCGTTGATGGCCCGGTGAATTTCATTGACAGTGGTCTCATCAGACACGGTCCAATCATCTTCATCGGCCATGGTCATTACCTCGTCGTTCATGGAATACAATTCCATTTTTCGCGCCTTGATAGCATCCAGGCAGGTGTTGATCACAATTCGTTTGAGCCATGCGCCAAAGGTGACGTCCCCTTTGTACTGATGCAATTTGGAAAACGCCTTGATAAACGCTTCCTGCATTGCATCTTCCGCAGCGGCTAAGTCTTTCAAATATCGTTGGGCCACCACAAACATTCCATCACAATATTGCTTATATAGCGCCATTTGTGCTTTAGGATTATGCTGCCGGCATTGTTCAACAAGTAAAAGACTAGACAAACTTGATGGTTTTTTTGGTTGCTGTTCGGGTTAAAGACGAAAGAAAAAAAGCATTGTTGCAAAAAAAGAACTTTTAAATTTACTACCTTTCCTTAAACTAAATTTCAAGGACATGAATAAAGCAGTAAAATTCCTCATTTGGACCGTTGGGGTATTAGGGGTATTAGCCTTGCTCTTTTTCTTTGTGGTAGGCCCAATATTAAAGAAAAACACAAAAAAACACAGTCCTGAACAAAACATTACATTTACACAAGATGACCTTCAAATCGACCTGTTCTATTCTAGTCCGTCCAAAAAAGACCGGGTCATCTTTGGGGATCTGGTTCCCTTTGGAGAGGTATGGCGCACAGGCGCCAATGAAGCCTCTACCTTTACTTCTAATAAGGATCTGGTCATAGAGGGTAATATATTACCCGCTGGAACATATACCCTATGGACTATTCCCAATGAACAAAACTGGCAGGTAATCTTTAATGAAAAGATGTATGGCTGGGGAGTTCGTTGGCAGGATTCGAAGGCCATGCGAGAAGCAGCATATGATAAACTTGTTACCACGGTCAACGTTTCAGAAAGTCTGACTCCAAAGGAAAACTTTTCGATACAGGTCGTTGAAGGAACCGATGATTACCTCATCCTTATGTTCGCATGGGATAAGGTGGTAGTGCCGGTTAGAATGAAAGTAAAATAATTACAAAACCTATAGTGCCTAAACCTTCGAAACATAGTGGAGCGCTGCATGAAAAAGAAGGGGTAAATCCTCCGAATTCTTTGAGCAAATCGTCGGCTAAAAAGCTAAAGGAGAGTCGAAAAAAGTCCCCCAGTGTCGCTCAATTAATAGCTGGAATTTCTCAAGGGGACAAAACTTCCTTGAGCCGGGCTATTACGCTTGTAGAAAGTACCGCTCCCAAACATCAGAAAAAGGCACAGGAGGTTATAGAGGCCTGTCTCCCCCTGGCCAATAAATCGGTGCGCATCGGTATTACCGGGGTTCCCGGTGTAGGCAAAAGCACTTTTATTGAAAGTCTGGGAAAACTTTTAGCAGGTACTGGACAGAAGGTAGCTGTTTTGGCGGTAGACCCTAGTAGCAGCCTGAGTAAAGGAAGCATCTTAGGAGACAAGACCCGTATGGAAGAATTGGTAAAAGAACCCAATGTATTCATCCGCCCGTCGGCCAGTGGCGACTCATTAGGCGGGGTGGCTCGAAAGACGCGGGAAGCCATTATATTGTGTGAGGCTGCCGGCTACCCTATTATATTGATCGAAACGGTGGGTGTAGGGCAAAGTGAAACGGCCGTCCACTCCATGACCGATTTCTTCCTATTGTTAAAATTAGCAGGTGCAGGAGACGAATTACAGGGGATCAAGAGAGGTATTATGGAAATGGCGGATGCCATCGTTATCAACAAGGCAGATGGAGAAAATGTCAAGGCTGCTAAATTGGCAAAGACAGAATTCAACAGAGCCCTTCATCTCTATCCATTGAAGGAAAGTGGTTGGCGCCCCAAGGCTATAACCTGCTCTGCCCTTACTAATGAAGGAATCGATACCGTTTGGGAATTAATCTCAGATTATTTGATCATGACCAAGGAAAGCAATTATTTTCAGGAGAAGCGGAATGAACAAAACAAGTTTTGGTTATTACAAACCATCGAAAATCGATTAAAAAGTGATTTTTACAATGACCCCGAAATAAAAAAAGCACTTCAAGAGCAGTTACAACTTCTGGAAGATAATAAAACAACTCCTTTCGCAGCCGCTACCCTACTTCTGAAAATTGTTTAATGTGAGACAAGAAAGTTTCATTATATAAAATTCTTCCGAAACCACTCCACCTGCGCCTCCAAACCTTCTTTTAAACCGGTTTGAGGATTATAGTTTAAAAGTCTTCGCGCCTTATCTATATTCGCCTTGGTTCTGGATTGATCTCCGGGACGTGGCGGCCTGTTTTCTATGGTGATCTTTTTCCCCAGAATTTCTTCTACAGTAGCAATACCGGTTGCCGTTGTGTTTTCTTCTTCCGTACCCAAATTGAATATTTCGGTATTACATGCCTCTGTGTGGTCCATTACACTTACGATCCCATCGACAATATCCTGTACATAGGTAAAACTTCGCAAATGCCTTTCACTTCCCTCATAGAGTGGAAAAGGTTTGTCATTCAAGCCACAATCAATGAGGCGGGTATACAGTTTATCCGGACGCTCTCTGGGACCGTAAACCGAATACAATCTTAGGGAAGTACCCTTTAGTAGTTCGCGACGCGTGTAAGCCAGAACCAACTGTTCTGCTGCCAATTTGGTCACCCCGTACCAGGAAGCTGGCAAGGGAGCTTCGTCTTCTTTTAAAGTGGCATGTAACCCATAAATGGAAGAAGTGGCAATGTTCACAAAGAATGGTTTCTCTTCGAAAGTCTCCAAAAGGTCCAGGATACGCTGGGTACCTAATACGTTATTAGTGAAGTACTCTTCGAAGGTACTCGATGCCGAAATGCCGGGTTGTGCTGCAAAATGAAAAATAAAATTCGTATCCCTTGGAATCACTTCCGAAAGCTCGTCTTCTCTTAGATCTACTTTTTGGACCTCGATACCCTTTTGTCTCAGGGATGCCGCATTCAGTTCTTTGAGACTTAGGTCGTAATACCCGGAAAAATTATCGATGGCGATTACTTCATGCCCCATGGATTGCAACCGTTCTGAAGTGTGAGAACCAATAAATCCGGCTGCACCGGTGACGAGTACTTTCATGTAACTTTTATTTGAAGTTCAAAAATAGGAAAATTGAAGGGTAAAAAGGCCTTCGAAAAAATAATATAGGCAGAAAACTGAATACCTCTTATCCTAAAAAAAATTACTTTTGCACAAAACAACCGCAACTCCTATGTATGAGTTTACCATTATTGTTCCTGTCTACAACGAGGAAGACAATCTGGAAAGAGTAGAGAAAGAACTTCTGGCTTACACAAAAATCGCCTCCAAGAAAACAGCCGTACTCTTTGTCAATGATGGTTCTAAAGATAACAGCCAAAATCTTATCACAGAGATTTGTGAGCGAAATCCGGCTTTCGGGTTCATCCATTTCAAAGAGAATAGAGGTCTAAGCGCTGCCATCAAGGCAGGCTTCGACCATGTTGAGAGTCCGTTGTTGGGTTACATAGACAGTGACCTGCAAACGGCACCGGAAGATTTTAATCTCTTATTGGATAAAATAGGGGAATACGACCTGGTTACTGGGGTTCGTGCTAACAGGAAGGATTCTTTTGTGAAAAATATGTCTTCAAAGATCGCCAATGGGATTCGACGTGCTTTTACTCATGATGGCATGGATGATACTGGATGCCCTTTGAAGGTAATTAAAACAGACTACGCCAAACGCATCCCTATGTTCAAAGGTCTACATCGCTTTCTCCCGGCCATGATCTTACTTCAAAATGGAAAGATCTTACAAGTACCGGTACAACACTTTCCTCGCATCGCAGGAACCGCCAAATTTGGTGTATGGAACAGGTTAATCGGTCCATTAATGGACTGCTTCGCCTGCGCTAAGAATCCAATACCATACACAAGCCAATCGCTCATCCCTTGTCTTTTACTTCATAGTTGATGTATTT
>JBCBDM010000144.1:0-9656 GCA_038529705.1 Bacteroidota bacterium | reverse complement strand
CTCTTACAAACCATCAGTCCATTGTTAGTACCTATCCTAAAACTCAAAAGCACTTTATTCAGCAGTTTAAAAAGTATGCAGGCCTAACTCCAAAGGTATTTCACAGGATTATGCGATTTAATGAGATCCTTCAGCAAATTCATAAGAAAGAACATATTGCATGGTCTCAGGTTGCGTATCAATTCGGGTATACGGATCAGTCTCATTTTATCAAGGAATTCAAGGAGTTTTCAGGTTTTAGCCCGGAGGAATTTATCGAGGCGGATCACCACAAAGATGAGACCAATTTCTTCCCGCTGGACAGGGAAGGTTAATTTTTTACTATACTCCGGGCTTCCTATGTATTTACTTTGTGACAAATACTCTTACTTCACATGAAAAACCTCCTTATTCTCGCCATTTTATTTTGCTCAACCGCTGCTTTATTTTCGCAGGACGCTACCAAAATAGAACCTGCAATACTATCCAGAATTGATTCCACCGATTCCCAAAATATGGTCCTAATTCAAACATTCGAGGTTCATGGAACCCTGGATCAAGTCTGGGAAGCTTACACCACGAAAGTCGGCTGGGAAAGTTGGGTTGCACCCTTAGCCGAGGTAGATTTTAAAATAAACGGATCTATTAGAACCAATTACAACAAGGAAGGAACCATAGGGGACGCATCGACCATTGTATTACATGTTGTGAACTTTGTCCCTAAGAAAATGATTACACTCCAGGCCGAATTGACCCAAAACTTTCCAGAGTTTATGAAAGAAGATGCCGAAGATCTTTTCAATGTCATTTACTTTGAAGAAACCTCATCCGGCACAACAAAGGTTACCTCCTATGGCATAGGATATAAGAAAACTGAAAAATACAGGAACCTAATGAAGTTTTTTATCTCCGGAAATGAAGCGACCTACCAAAAACTAATCTCATATATAAAAACCGGAACTCCAACAAAATTTTAATCATGGACAAAGCCTTACAAACAATGATCGCCAACATGCCTGAAAAAACGGGTAAATCTCTACAGGAATGGAAGACCATCCTCAAAGAGAAGGCCTATGCAAAGCATGGGGAAGCTGTGAAGTTTCTAAAGGAAGAACATGGGGTAACCCATGGATTTGCCAATACCATTGTGGCCCTATCCCGAGAGGATAGTTCAAGTCCTGCAGATCTGGTTACCGCTCAATTTAAGGGAAAGGAAGGCCTTATACCGATTTATGAGAAACTTCTTATGGTCGTAAGCAGCTTTGGGGATGACGTGGTTACAACTCCAAAAAAGACCAGCGTAAGCATTATTAGAAAGAAACAATTTGCATTGATTAAACCGGCCACCAAGACGCGAATAGACCTGGGTTTAAAATTGAAGGGGAAACCAACCACCACGCGCTTGGAGAACTCAGGCCCCTTCGGTGCTATGTGTACCCATCGCGTGCGCCTGAGTTCCGTTCACGACGTGGATGATGAACTGGTAGACTGGCTAAGGGAAGCCTATGAAAATGCCAAAGTTAATTGAGTTCGGGATAGGGAATATTCTTATTTGAATCTTGTTAATTGGCATTTAGTACATTTATAGTGGCAGAATATAAATGTACGGAATATGAATACCTCCCAACAACTTGCAAAGCATTTAAAAGAAGTCCATATTGGCGGCAACTGGACCTGGTCCAACCTTAAGGACAACCTGGCCGATGTGAGCTGGAAACAAGCCACTACAAAAATTCAATCCTTTAATACAATTGCCGCTCTTGTCTATCATATCCATTATTTTGTGGCAGCCGCCATACCCGTTTTGAAAGGAGAAGCACTGGATGCTCATGACAAGTACAGTTTTGACTGCCCTCCTATTGAATCTGACGAGGATTGGAATGAATTATTAGACACGCTTCAAAAGGACGCCGAAAAATTGAGTGAATTGATAGCCCAGCTCCCCGAAGAGAAGCTATGGCAAACTTTTTGGGATGAAAAATACGGGAATTATTTCCGAAACCTATTGGGAACTATTGAACATACCCATTATCACCTGGGGCAGATCGTAATCCTAAAAAAACTAATCTTAGAAAACGAAAATAAAACCCAACAAGAAAACTAAAAGAATCAATTATGAAAAAATGGAATCAATGTATACGACTGCTCTTAATTATAGGAATAGCAAGTCATTTTGGATATGCACAAGAAGCTGCCAAAATAAGGCCTGTCTTTAAAGATGGGGAAGCTCAAATTGTAGCTGAGTTTGCGGATGCCGAAAAATGGATTCGACATGATCTTTGGGTTGAGACAGATTTCGACACAGACGGAGATGGAAAACCGGATCGTATGCATGTGGATGTTACACGTCCTTATCAGACAGAGACCGAAGGCTTAAAACTTCCGGTCATTTACAATACGAGCCCATACTTTGCCGGGGTCGCCGGAAATGTGGAAGGATTATTCTGGGATGTGAAGCATGAATTAGGAGAAATGGCTAAGGAACGGGTGCATCCGGAAGTTACTCGGAGGGGAGAACGTCCTATTATTTCTACCTCTCATACTAAGACCTGGATTCCCAGAGGTTATATTGTAGTGCATTCATCCTCACCCGGAACGGGTCTTTCTCAGGGAGCACCTACAGTAGGTGGAGATAATGAATCCTTAGCACCTAAGGCAGTAATCGATTGGCTTTGTGGTCGCAGAAAAGGATATACTTCACCGGACGGCAATGAAACAGTAGAAGCTTTTTGGAGTACGGGCAAAGTTGGAATGACAGGCACCTCCTATAATGGAACCCTGCCATTGGCAGCAGCTACTACGGGAGTTAAGGGCCTGGAAGCCATCATCCCTATTGCCCCAAACACCTCTTATTATCATTATTATCGTTCTAACGGACTGGTACGTTCTCCGGGCGGATATCTCGGCGAGGATATCGATGTATTATACGATTTTATTCACAGTGGAGACGAATCCAAACGGCCTTATAATAACAAGACGGTTAGAGATACCGAAATGAAGAACGGTATGGACCGGATCACAGGAGATTATAACGACTTCTGGGCCGAGCGTGATTACCTCAATGAAATGGAGCCCATGAAAGCGGCTCTATTGATGTCTCATGGGTTTAACGACTGGAACGTAATGCCCGAACACAGCTACAGAATTTACAAAGCCGCAAAAGAAAAGGGCCTGCCTGCTCAAATATTCTATCATCAAGGTGGCCATGGTGGACCACCCCCAATGAAAATGATGAATCGATGGTTTACAAGATATCTCCACGGAATTGAAAATGGCGTAGAGAAAGATCCCCGCTCCTGGATCGTTCGAGAAAATGATACCCGACAAAATCCAACTCCATATGACGCTTACCCTCATCCGGATGCCAAACCCGTAGCGTTTTTTTTAGGCAAAGGTGCTCCGAATCAGGGAAGCCTGTCTTCAGAAAAAATAAGAAGACAAGGAAAGGAAACTCTGGTGGACGATTATGCCTATGACGGAGCCGCACTTGCCAGTGCCACAAGTTCAAATAACCGCTTGCTCTATGTGACTCCCGAACTTGCAGAAGACGTCCATATTTCGGGCGTCGCAAGTATTACTATAAGGCTCGCCAGCAGCAAACCTGCTGCAAATCTCTCGGTATGGCTGGTTTCATTACCCTGGGAGAATAGTAAGAAGATAACAGATAATATTATCACCAGAGGCTGGGCCGATCCGCAAAATCATAGCTCACTAACCACGAGTAAACCTTTGAAACCCGGGAAATTCTATGAACTCACATTCGATCTACAACCGGACGATCAAGTGATACGAAAGGGACAAAAAATTGGATTGATGATCTTCTCAACCGATAAGGAATTTACGCTCTGGCCTGAGCCTGGGACAGAACTTACCATAGATCTGGATAAAACGTCCTTGACACTACCCATTGTTGGTGGCAATAAATTCCTTAAAGAATAGCGTGGATCTATCACTTTCGGCATATAAAAAAGGGTAGCAAATGCTACCCTTTTCCTTTAAATTGAAAACTAATAATACAACTAAGAGCTAGTCGCAAATCTGTAAGTAGACACTTTTCCAGCAGAGTCTACTAATTTAAATCGATAGGTTCCGGCCTCTGCCTTACCGAAATCGAAAGCTTTTCCCAAACTGGTTTCGCTACCCATCTTTCCTTGGTATAATAATTCACCGTTTGGACTATAAACAAATATTTTATAGTTGGATTTCTCAACATTCAGGACTGACACCTGAACTAATTGATTCTTCTCAGCAATGGTTACATTACCATCATCACTGGTAATTACTTTTATCTCATTGGCATAACCGGTCAATGAAAAAAGCAGGGTCAAGGCTACTAAAATTCTTTTAACTGTTTTCATAACTAAAGTGTTTAAGTGTTTACTGTGCAAATATGGTACAGCATAGCGACAACTACATCCAATCTATTATCCAGTATATGTCTATTTTTAACCCAAAACCCCAAAACCCAGCTCAATTAAGTTAAAATAACACATGCTTTGGTTAAATTTGAACTATTCAAGCCAGGAATTCTAATCTAATTTAGCTTTATGAAATCAATCAAACAGCCCATATTAGAATCCATTTCACCGGAGTTTGGCAATTCATTTACCATAAAAAGGTTCGCCGAGGCCATGAACGATTTCGCTCCTAAATGGCACTTTCACCCCGAAATCGAACTGGTATATGTGAATGGAGGTAGCGGTAAGAGACATATAGGGAATCACATTTCCCATTATACGAAAGGCGATTTGGTACTTATTGGTCCCAACCTACCACACTTTGGATTTACGGATCGACTCACAGGGAATAAAAGCGAAGTGGTCATTCAAGCCCGGCCTGACTTTCTAGGGAAGGATTTCCTAAATCTTCCTGAAATGGCCTCCATCCGGCAACTGTGCCAACGTAGCAAGCACGGAATTATGTTCCATGAAGAGGTTAAGTGCCGTATAGGACCCAAAATGGAGCACTTACTGGACCTTTCCCCTTTTGAGCGCGTTATTTCCTTTTTAGAAATAATGAAGGAACTATCCCATACCGATGGGTATACATTACTCCATGTGGATCAAATTACACTGGAATCCAAACCACAGGATGCCCAGCGATTAGATATCATATACTCCCTCGTCCAAAAAGAGTTTCAGCGTTCCATAGCTCTGAAAGAAGTAGCAGATGCTCTAAGTATGAGTGAACCTTCCTTCAGCAGATATTTCAAAAATAAAACAGGAAAAACCTTCACTCAATTTCTAAACGAATACAGATTGGTACACGCTTCCAAATTATTGGCCGAAGAAGATCTAAGTATTACTAATATTTGTTACGAAAGCGGCTTTAACAACTTTTCACACTTCAATAAGAAGTTTAAAGCCTTTACCGGAAAAAGCCCATCTCAATATCGAAATGAACTCAAAAAAATCGTTGAGGGTGAGTAAAATAAATCCATAAAAAAACTCCTTCAATGATGAAGGAGTTTCCATTTTCTTGTAAGAGTCTTGACTATTTAAGCGTAGCGATGTGCTTGGCCAAACCAGACTTAAGGTTCGCCGCTTTGTTAGCGTGAATTACGTTATTCTTGGCAAGCTTGTCCAACATAGACACCACCTCAGGGAATAACTTCTCAGCGTCCTTCTTCTTCGTCATCTCTCTAAGCTTCTTCATAGCGTTACGGGTCGTCTTGTGCTGGTAACGATTTCGCAAGCGCTTTGTTTCGCTATTTCTTATTCTTTTTAAAGCTGATTTATGATTCGCCATAATATCTCTTACTTAATGTTTTTTTGTAGCCCATAGGAGAATCGAACTCCTGTTTCAAGGATGAAAACCTTGCGTCCTAACCACTAGACGAATGGGCCAGTTGTTTCAATTTGCGGATGCAAAAATACAACTATTTTTTAATGCTACAAGTACTGAATTACTTTTTTCAAAAAAAATTAATATGCCTTGGCAAATAATACCTTTCTCAAACTTGGCTCCCCAGTAACCATACAGCTTCCAGGTTCATTGTCATCATCTAAAGGAATACAACGAATCGTGGCTTTGGTCTCATTTTTTATGAGTTCCTCGGTTTCGGCAGTACCATCCCAATGCGCTTTCACAAATCCGCCTTTGGTTTCCAATACCTCTTTAAATTCATCATAGGAACTTACCGAGGTCGTATGTTCAGCTCGATACGATTTCGCCTTGGTATACAGATTCTCTTGTATCTCCTTCATCAAATCCGCGATCCTATCAACGGCCTCTGCTTTTGGCATCAACTCTTTAGCCAGGGTATCGCGCCGAGCCACTTCAACGGTACCGTTCTCAACGTCTTTAGGCCCAATAGCAATTCGCACCGGAACCCCTTTCAGTTCATATTCATTGAATTTCCAACCTGGCTTGTGAGTATCGCGGTTGTCAAACTTCACCCGAATTCCTCGCGACCTGAGTTCACTCATCAATTCGGTAGCAACTTGAGTGGCTGCAGCTAACTGCTCTTCATTTCTATAGATAGGAACGATTACTACTTGATCTGGAGCCAAATTTGGAGGCAATACCAGTCCGTTATCGTCGCTATGCGTCATGATAAGCGCACCCATCAAACGCGTAGAAACTCCCCAGGAAGTGGCCCATACATAGTCCAACTTACCTTCTTTGTCCGCAAACTTTACATCAAATGCTTTTGCAAAATTCTGTCCCAGAAAGTGAGAAGTTCCTGCTTGAAGTGCCTTTCCATCTTGCATCAACGCCTCAATACAATAGGTCTCTAAAGCACCTGCAAAACGCTCACTCTCTGTTTTTAATCCTTTGATTACGGGAACGGCCATATAATTCTCTACAAAATCTGCATAGACATTCATCATCTGTTCAGCTTCAGCAATGGCCTCATCTTTGGTAGCATGTGCCGTATGCCCCTCTTGCCATAAAAATTCTGCTGTGCGCAGGAACAATCGAGTACGCATTTCCCAACGCACTACATTAGCCCATTGATTCACCAAAATAGGAAGATCGCGATAGGACTGTATCCATTTTCTGTAAGTGTCCCAAATAATGGTTTCTGAAGTAGGCCTTACAATCAACTCCTCTTCCAACCTGGCAGAAGGGTCTACCACTACTCCGCTACCATCCTCTGCATTTTTTAGCCTGTAGTGTGTAACCACCGCACACTCCTTAGCAAATCCATCCACATGACTCGCCTCCTTACTGAAATAAGATTTCGGAATAAATAGAGGGAAATAGGCATTTTGATGACCCGTCTCTTTGAACATTCGATCCAATTCGGCTTGCATTCGTTCCCATATGGCAAAACCATAAGGTTTGATCACCATACACCCACGAACCCCGGAATTTTCGGCTAAATCCGCCTTGATTACTAGTTCATTATACCATTTTGAGTAATCCTCGCCTCGAGTGGTTAAGTTCTTTGCCATAGTAGTGTTTTTGGCACAAAAATTGTGGCTATGTTAAATATTATTAGTTCTCGGCAAAACTAGTTATTTTTATGAAGTCCAACAATTTTAAACACGGTGATATGCATACTAAAATACGCTCCTCCAAAAATTTACTCTCGCTTGCCTTATTTGGTTTGACATCCTTGTTATTCACAAGCTGCGTAACTTACCAAACCGTTCCGGACAACGATGGCATTTACAGCGGTAGTACCTCTCAAGAAGTTGCTTCGGAAGAAGTAGAAGAAGATAAGAACAACTATTACCAACAATACTTCAAGACCAAAAGTCAATCGCTGGATGATCTTCCGGAAGAGGACTTGATCTTTACGGATATTGAAGCCTATACAACGACAGAAAGTATTGATTCCCAAGGAAACATCATTACGGAAGACCGGACCTATGAAGAAGGATATGCCGGTTGGGGTGATGGTTCCGACGACATTACGGTCAACATCTACAATGGTGGCGGTTTTGGTGCCTGGGGCTGGGGCGGAGGCGCCTGGGGCTGGGGCGGTCCTGGATGGGGCTGGGGATGGAATTCCTGGTATGGTCCCGGATGGGGCTGGGGCTGGGGTGGCATCGGCTGGGGCTGGGGCAATTTCTATAATCCCTGGTACTGTGGTTTCTACGGTGGATGGGGAGGCTTCTACGGTGGATGGGGAGGCTTCTACAATAGACCTTATTATCCCGGATACTATGGTAATGCCTATGCCTACAACTATAATCGAGGAAGAAGAAATACGGATTATGCAACTGGCAGATCCACTTATGGAAGAAATAGCAGATCGAGTTTAGCGAATAGAAGTTCGTTTTCCAGATCTGAAATAGGACGTAGAAATTCAAGAGGCGTTAATCGTAGCAGTACTGTAAGACGAAATTCTAGCTCGGTAAGAAACGGTCGACCCAATAGCAGTGTGAGACGAAATAGTAGTGTAAGACGAAATAATTCCAACTCCGTTCGAAATTCCAGACCTAACAATTCGGTGAGAAACTCTAGACCTAACTCGGTACGAAGATCGAGTCCGTCGAGAAGTTCCCGACCCAGTTATTCCAGACCGTCGTCCAGACCAAGTTCTTCAATGAGAGGCGGCTCTCGTGGTGGAGGCGCCAGAAGTAGCGCCGGAAGAAGAGGTCGCGGTTAACGGTTAACTCACATCTTCTCAATCAGCAGACGAACAAAATCTATTAAGATCATCATTTTAAATTTCTGAAATGAAATGATGGTCTTTTTGTTGAAGTATTTCAACTTTAGCAGTAACTCTTCAGAAAAAAATCAAAAAATGAAAAAGACCCTTATTCTAATTATTGCTCTGTTGTCTCTCACAATAGGAAAAGCACAAGGTTTAACAGACGGACTTAGATACAGCAATGAATACACTCAGGGAACAGCTCGATTCCATGCCTTAAGTGGCGCATTCGGGGCCTTGGGAGGAGATCTGAGTTCTATTGCTATTAATCCGGCCGGAAGCGCCATTTTTATTCAAAACAGTGCCTCCTTCACCTTCTCAGTGGAAGGCATTGAAAGTGATGCTACTTATTTTAATACGACCACCCAAAATACCGAGAACGATGTAAGCATTGGCCAGGCAGGCGCCGTATTCTTATTCGACACCTACAATGAAGATTCTCAATGGAAGAAATTCAGTTTGGCCGTAAACTACAATCAGACGAATAATTTCGATAATGATCTTTTTATCAATGGAGTGGGAAATACCTCTGTAGCTAATTTCTTTCTGGATCAGGCACAGGGAATATCCATAGACTTGCTGGAATTGCAAGGTGGGGAAACTATTGGAGATTTGTACGCATTTCTGGGACAAACTCAAGGTACTCAGGCTCAAAATGCCTTCCTTGGATTTCAGGGTTTCATTTTTGACCCGTTGAGTTCGGATCCGGGTAACACCCAATATGTTTCCAATGTGGGAGCCGGAAATTTTAATCAGGAGTACATTTTCTTGAGTCAGGGACAAAGTGGAAAATACACCTTTAACCTGGGAGCTCAGTATACGGACAACCTATTCTTCGGAATTAACTTGAATTCACATGTTATTGATTACGAACAAAGCACTCTGTTATTCGAAAACAACTCCAATAATGGGAGCATTGTGAACCGAATTGAATTTGAAAACAATTTGTCTGTCGTAGGTGCCGGGTTCTCAGCGCAGATCGGAGGGATTGCGAAATTAGGAAATGGTTTTAGAGTAGGACTTACCTACGACACCCCTACCTGGTTTGTAATTTCTGAAGAGACTTCTC
>JBCBDM010000143.1:293-9939 GCA_038529705.1 Bacteroidota bacterium | reverse complement strand
GTGAATCCCAATCTGGTGAAAGCAGTTCCCTCTGCGTTTATTGTGTTGGCTACTGGGCAGGAACGAGAGGCCCAATATCAGCGTTATCCCTGGTTGTATAGTCCTTTGTCGTCTAAATTGAATGACCATCCCATAGTGACCAACTTAGAGGCCGTACGATTCGATTATGCCAGTTCCATCGATACGTTACCTAATAGTTTGAATAAAACCGTCTTATTGCACTCCTCACCTTTTAGTAAGGTAGTTGGCTTGCCCGCAGAGATCGATATCGACAAGGAAATTCCAAAGAACATGAGGATAGTAAATGAAGGCCCCAACCCGCAAGAATACAATGCCGGACAGGTGCCTCTGGCTGTCTTGATAGAAGGGGAATTCCCTTCGGTATATGCCAACCGTGTAAAACCCTTTAAGATACCTAATGACAGGAATAAAAGTACGCCTACAAAGATGGTCGTGATTAGTGATGGAGATGTTGTAAAGAACCAACTGGAACGAGGGCGTCCTTTGGAATTAGGCTTCGACAAATGGACCAACTCGTTTTATGGCAACAAGGAATTTTTGCTCAATACCGTCAATTACCTTTTGGACGATACCGGACTTATAAACATTCGCAGCAAGGAAATATCGGTCGCTTTTCTGGATCCCCAGAAAACTTTAGAAGAGAGAACAAAATGGCAGTTAATTAATCTCTTGTTCCCACTGGGATTATTAGCGTTTTTCGGATTTCTATTTCAATTTTTCAGGAGAAGAAAATACGGAGCCCCGGATAGGGGTTAAAGGGTTAGGAACTGTTGATAAGTTTGTTTTACCAACCAAGGGTTTTGGGATATATTTGTACTACTTCGGAATGAGAAACATATGTACAGGATTTTTCCGAGAAAGACCAAACCGTTAGCCGCAATTTAGAAAAACAGATATTAATGAAATTCATCGTATCGAGTTCGTATTTACTGAAACAACTACAGGTGCTTGGGGGCATCATTAACAATAATAATACCTTACCTATTTTAGATAATTTCCTGTTCGATCTGGACGGAAATTCCCTAACCGTATCTGCTTCCGACCTGGAAACTACCATCGCGTCCAAACTGGAGGTGGAAAGCAATGAGAAAGGAAGTGTTTGTATCCCGGCTCGACTATTGCTAGATACGCTTAAAACCTTTCCGGAGCAACCGTTGACCTTTACAGTTGAAGATAATAATACCATAGAGATTAGTTCTAATCATGGAAAGTACGCTTTGGCCTATGCCAATGGAGAAGATTTCCCAAATGCGGTGGAATTAAGCGATCCAAGTGCCACGGTGATCCAGGGCGATATCCTTGCCAATGCCATTAGTAAAACGATTTTTGCCACGGGTAACGATGATCTACGCCCTGTAATGAGCGGGGTTTTCTTTCAATTCTCTACAGAAGAATTAACATTCGTAGCGACCGATGCCCACAAGCTAGTTAAGTATACAAGAGGAGATGTACAAGCTTCCCAAACTGCAGAATTCATTATGCCAAAAAAACCGTTGAATTTACTCAAGGGGATACTGGCAGGTAGTGAAGAGGATGTAACCATTGAATACAATGAGAGTAACGCAAAATTTATTTTCGACCAAACGGAAATGATATGTCGTTTGATCGATGGGAAATATCCAAATTATGAAGCGGTAATTCCGAAGGAAAATCCGAACAAACTTACCATAGACAGAAATCAGTTTTTAAATTCTGTACGTCGTGTAAGTATCTTTAGCAATAAGACAACACATCAAATTAGGCTTAAAGTGGCCGGCGCAGAACTTAACGTTTCTGCAGAAGATATCGATTACAGCAACAAGGCAGACGAACGTCTTACCTGCGATTATCAAGGGGATGATATGCAAATAGGGTTTAATTCCCGTTTCCTCACAGAAATGCTCAACAATCTTACCAGTGATCAGGTCACTTTGGAAATGTCCTTGCCAAATCGTGCAGGGATCCTTACTCCTGGTGACGGTATGGACGAAGGAGAGCAGGTTACTATGTTGGTGATGCCCGTGATGCTGAACAACTAAGAAGAAACTATTCTAACCTCCCCAGAAAATAAGGCCCGCTCAGTGAGTGGGTTTTTTTAGGCTCACTATTTCTAGGACAATCTCCGAAAAAAAGCCTTAAAAAAACCCGAAACGTCCGGGAGGTTTCGGGTATAGACAAAACTTTAAGTCGAAAATAGTTATTGTCTCTTCTTCAGTAGAAACGGGCAAAATAGCACCAATCCTACTACAGCAATTATGATAAGGGTCCAGGTCATCATCTCATTATTTTATGAATCGTATGGTAGAGAAGTACGTAGGTGATTCACCATTGTAGGCCTTGACCGCATTCACGATAGGTATGATAAAGCCAATACAAGCTACATAGATGAAGCCCAGAATTCCTAATCCAAATAAAAAGATCCCTGGTATACTGAGTATGAATATCAAAATAAGTGTGAGTTGAAAATTCACGATACTCTTCCCGTGTTCGTCCATTCCTTCCATTTTTTCTTTTTGTGTAAGCCACAAGATAAGGGGTACAATTAACCCGCCAAAGCCGGTTATATAATACAAAAGCTGAGATAAATGAGTGACAGCTAACAGACCTGGGTCCGTACGCTGCGTGGTTTGATTTAGTACTTCCATTTTTTGATTGATTTTTTGAGGTTTGCGCTATATAAGTCTTGAATCTTTAAAAAATGTTACAGCGCTCAGTCTTTTTGAAGGTAGTTTAGTTTTAGCGCGAGCTACTTAATTCTCCCCAGGAAAGACTTTTCCGGACCATGGATAAACAACATGTTTCCCATTTCATAATGCTGAAGGAGACATAATTACTATTTTTGCAATCTATGACACACCACGACACCATAGTTGCCCTAGCCACTCCCGCCGGAGCAGGCGCCATAGCGGTGATACGACTCTCGGGAGGGGAAGCTATTTCAATTGCTTCGGAAATATTTGCTTCCGTGTCTAAAAAGATATTTAAAGAACAGAAAACTCATACGGTCCATTTGGGACATATTGTGGAAGGAGATCGTGTGATCGATGAAGTGTTGGCTACCATTTTTAAAGATCCGAATAGTTATACGGGTGAGGATGTGGTGGAATTCTCCTGCCATGGCAGTAATTATATTCAACAGGAAATTATTCAACTATGTCTTCGGAAGGGCTGTCGTATGGCACAGGCAGGTGAGTTTACCCTAAGAGCCTTTTTGAATGGAAAGATGGATTTGAGTCAGGCTGAAGCCGTGGCCGACCTTATCGCGAGTGACAGCGAGGCAAGTCATGAGTTAGCCATACAACAAATGCGAGGGGGATTCTCTTCAGAAATTAAAAAACTCAGAGAAGAACTTCTCAATTTTGCATCCCTTATTGAACTAGAGCTCGATTTTGCTGAAGAGGATGTTGAATTTGCCAACCGAGAGGAATTTCAGAATCTCATTACGAGAATTACCCAAGTTTTAAAACGTTTGATCGATTCATTTGCCACCGGAAATGTATTAAAAAACGGAATCCCCGTGGCCATTGTCGGGGAACCCAATGTTGGAAAATCTACCCTACTTAACGCCCTTCTCAATGAGGAAAGAGCCATTGTAAGTGATATCGCCGGAACCACACGCGACACCATAGAGGATGAGATTACCATCGGGGGTATTGGCTTCCGATTTATAGATACCGCAGGAATACGAGAAACCACGGATACTATAGAAGGCCTGGGAATCCAAAAGACCTTTGAGAAGATGGAAGCTGCTCAAGTGGTGATTTTCTTAGTAGACAGTGTTCAATATTCTGTGAACAGTGAGTCATTGCAAACCCTTACAATAGAAATTGAAAAAATAAAGAATCGCTATCCACAGAAAGCCTTGTTGGTGATAGCAAACAAAGTTGACCTGATAAGCGAACAGCAAATCTCAAATCTCAAGTCTCTAATTTCTAATCTTCATTTAATTTCCGCTAAAACAGGCGAAGGTGTGGAACAGCTTAAAACAACCCTACTCGATTTTGTGAATACCGGTGCCCTAAGAAACAATGAGACTATTGTCACCAATACCCGTCATTATGATGCCCTGTTGAAAGCCTTGGAAGAAATCCAAAAGGTCCAGGAAGGAATTGATGCCGGCCTTTCCGGAGACTTGCTTGCCATTGATATCCGACAAGCGCTGTACTACTTTGGGGAAATTACGGGTGAAATTTCCAATGATGAACTATTGGGGAATATTTTTGCTAATTTCTGTATTGGAAAGTAAATGGGATCATCCCGTATACCTAGAAAAAGGCCGGCCAAAGCTTTAGTTAATCATTTTTATAGTATTCATAACTATTTGATTTTTAATTAATAAACAAATTTAATATAAATAAATAGTTTAATTATTTTCTGTCATCTGCATGACTCAAATCCGTTGACCATGGGTAGCAATGTCGTTGAGGCTTTTATGGCCTTCTTGGCTTTGGTAATCGCCAACTTCTTTATTTGATTGTAATTTTTGTTGGCTTGTGCCAATTTTTTTATGGCCGCTTCTATTCCTGTTATCTGGAGCTTTATGCTCGCCTGTTCCGTTTTGCTTTTAGTAGCCTTCAACTTCTTATTGAGTTCATTTAAGTAATTAATATATCCGGCCAGTTCTAACATGTCTGAAGCAGGTACTCCAAGTTCATTTGGTAGAAAAACGAGGTCTCTAATGGTCCCTTCTATTACACCGTAAATATCCTTAGGTCTTATTTTCAGATCAATGGTATAGGTAGTTTTACGCTTAATTCCCAAAAAATTCTTGACACAGGCGGTCACATTAAAAGTGGCACAAAAAAGCACTACACCCTGAATATCTTTTGTGAATGCTTCAATGGCCAGATGGGCAATCGTGACCGCAAAACCAAGAAAAATGACGGCGAGCGCCGCCGCACCACCAACAATGGAAAGTCCGGTTCTCGTAAATAGGGCAACGAGTCTTGTTTGAATAAACCCTGTGATAAACTTCATTCCTATTTTACCTGCTATAAAACTAGCTATTAGAGCGGAAAGCTCTTTACCTTGTAATAGCGCTTTGATCTCGTTTTTAAGTCCCTCGGGAATCTCACCCTTTGTAAGTACAGCTTCAACAGTTGCGATCAAGGAACCAATCGCACTATCTATAGGGCCCGTTCCGAACACAAGCCGACCACTATTTTCAGTTGCTGGTGCTATTCTTCCTCCAATCCGTACTACCGCATACGCATCAAAACCTACCAGATCGCAGCTTAACAATCCCTCATTTTCACAATTGTCGAAATAATCGGAAAGTCCAAAAAATACTCCAAAAGTAGGCGCTAATACTTCTACCAGTGCCGCAATGGTCAACAGATTTTTTGCCAGGATTGTAATTTGAGATTCGATTAGTTGACAGCGACGTTGTTGTAATATGACCTCATTCAATGCAATCAAACTACTTCCTGTAGCGACTTGGGAGGTTAGAAAGATATTGGAACTGCCATCGTCCAATTGACTAAGTAGAGATTCTATTGTCGTAATTTGATCAATAGCCCCTGTGGTCTCTTCCTTTAATTGATTCAAAGCGTTCAACCTATCGCTCGAAATATTTGGAAATTGAGCTTCGGGGTTATCAATACTGAGCAGTAGTTTTAATCCGCTCAAATCCACGGCTGTAAAAATTTCCGTTCCCTGCCATAATTCAGGAAGGCCCAACGCATAAAATTGTTGGGAAATTCGATCGAAAATAGGGTCAAGAGTAACTCCTTTGGATGCAGCTTCTCCAATACGGTTGAATCTGTCACCCAAGGTGGTACAACTGTCATTCAACATAGCATTTGCCATATCCCGAACTATATTAGCCATTGCTTCAAAACTCGATTGATAGTCCGCTAAGTCTTCAGTGTTTTTAACAACCAATTCTGAAAATTCATTTGGGAAAATATGGGTCTTATTAAATGTATTGAGAAAACTCTGCTCTATTAAGTCGGAATCTTCGGCTGTTAAGGTATTCTCGGGAAGTAGAAAATCTATCACGAACTGAGGGTCCAATTTGGCAGTGTTGTTTAAACTAGCCCCGTTAGCCAGAAGACCCTTAGTAATGTTATCTATTGTTTTAACTCCTATCCCTTTGACACCTTCCAGTTGAGAGATAGACTCAAATGGTGCTTCTTGCAGTATTCTATTTCCCAATATGTTGGAAATATCTTTAGTATTTTCATTTTCCGTGGCCTTAAGAAAGCCCGTCAGATTTTGTGTAATACTTGCCATGTTAATGACATTGAGCAAAAGCTGCTGCAATTCTTTTTCTTTCATGATCGTTTTGTTAATATAGATGTATGTCTACACCTACGAAACTTTCGATATTGAGGTTTTGTCTTAGCATGCTAAACTTTTGTTAATATGTTTAATTTCAGATAATTAACAGTTTATTTCTGTAACGTTCAACACCTTCCAACTATTTCTTAGAATGCGGAAATGAACTGTTTTAAGATTTGCCATGGATATGGTTGATAGTGCACAATATGGACAAGACGGCGTAAAAAAAAGAGCTGATCAAAAATTTGATCAACTCTTTTTCTAACATAAAAATTAATGGGTATTACTTCATCTTCACCCCATTAAAGATCTCTGTCTCACTGGATAACCCCAATTTATCTCGTACCACCTGCCCCGCTTGAAGACCGGCAACAATGGCGCCTTCATAATAGCCTACATTCACCCCAAAATTAATCCAATCTCCTGTGATGATCAGGTTATCGAAACCAGATTCATCTGCTTTAAGGCGATATTTATTGGAACCTGGAAGCGATAAGGTGTATCGGTCGGTTGGATTCACGTTGGCTCTAAAGAACTGGGTTTTCAGTTTCGCATAGTCCGTTTCCGCATGTTTGGAAAAGTCGTGGATCACATCCAAACGCATTCCTTCCGGATACTCCAAGGTTGTGGCCTTTGGAAAGAACCAACCCATTTTATCTCTCAACCATTGTTCGGAAACACGCATGATTCGTTCCAGTTGTTCATGCGGATACTTCTGATCTGAATAGGGAGGTATCACTTCAGGATCTAAAAATGATCCAGTAAAATATATCAAAACTCCCGGTTCCTTCCCATTCCAATCCTCATAAGGCATGACCTGCGACATATCAATAAACGAATATTGAGGATCTGCGTAGGTCACCAGGTTAGGCAATGCTCCCTCAGGAAAGCCCCAATCCGGTAAATTCATTCCTAATTCTTTAAGTGTAGGTTCTATCCATAATTGCATGGACATGGTTGGGATACTTTTAACGTGGTGGTACATGTTATGCCAAGCTTCATTGTTATCGATGATCTCCTTACAAATACCCTCATCACCACCTAACACGTCAATAGGTATGCCCAAAACCACATAGTCAAAGTCTTTGCCCTTATCCAACGATAAGTGACCCACGTTTTCCCAGCCGCACCAGGCTTCCTCCAAATCGTATTTACCCTCTTTTAGGGCTTTGGCTTGTTCATCATCTATTTGGTCATACAAAGGTTCCCCAGGCCAAACATCCAGGCCTTTGAACTTATAGGTAGGGTTATATGTACCGTCTTTCAAGGTTACCTGTTTTGCCATAGACACCTTTTCAATTTCTCCTGAGTCTGAGTAATGTACCTGTTCCACTTTGTGGAAGAACTCGAATTTCACCCCTCTGTGCTTCAATACCAGATAGATAGGAGTAATCATTGTATCTGCGGTTCCCGCTTTAAATTTCCAAACGAACGAGCCTTTATATCCCGCAGAATTTGTCAGGAAATGAAGACCCACCCCAGCCGCTAAACTACCTTGCTGGTTTGCACCGGTAATATTGTGAAAAGTTCCGGTGTATAAGAAACGAACCATGGCAGAGCTCAGCAATCGCTCGCTCGCTCCATGGTTTTTAAGCCATACCCTGTAGTCCAGGTCATTGATGCGGTCATAGTCCAGTTCATGAGTCTCAGGATTATACACATCTGCGAATGTGCCCTTCATATTAACCAATCCGAATTCCACAAATACCGCCAGCCAATAAAAATACTCACTATGATCTGCTACAGAATCTATAAGTTTTCCTACCCATTTAGACAGTAGATGAAGCAGTTCATTAATGATGGAATGGTGGTCCTTTCTATCCGGATGGTCCTTATCCATATCACTCATTTTCTGAATAAGTTCCGCTACATAGTTCAATAGCTTTTCTCCTTCATGCTTGAAAACTTTGTCCTTGATAAATCCTTCAAAATGGGATTTAAAGTTGGCCCAAAGTGAATGATGCTCAGGGGCCTGAATAGTATGGGTAGCTTCTGAAGCCTTTTTGAGAAGACTCTCTTTGTTGGGGTCTACTCCAAACAAAATCTCAACGACTAGTCCTATCACTTTATGTACAACGGCAGAAAATGGCAATGGCCCTCCCTGACCCGGTATGAAATTGTTTGAGGGAAAAACAATGTTCTTTTTGATCCATTGGTTCGTCTTAGGATCAAAATGTGTGAGCAGCGTGGTGTCCTCTCTGTCAAAACCGTCTTCCCATGACTGAAACGGACTGTTAGGCATTAGGTTGTGTTTTTCACATTCTTTATAGGAGTCCTGGATAAGTCGGAAGGCATTTTCATACCACCCCTGAGCAATATGAATACCATGCTCCTGTATCCTTTCATTAGGACCTCTACCGGTGGCCGTTTTACCTCCCAATCTCCAGCCCATCTGATAAATGGTGATATCGTAATGATCTTGCCAATTCTCATAGGAGCTAAGTTCGTAGGCAGCTGCAAGAGCAGACATACCACTGCCCAGTATGGCAACTTTCTTTTTGTTCTCTTCTTTGTTTTGCATTGGTTTGCTTTTTTTAAGTTTGTTATTCTTAAGGTATCTGTATTTCCTTTGTTCTTAATTCTTCGCTAAAGTGTCGAGAACCCGATTCGTTCTCGCTTATGGGATACGCCGGTTGATTACCATGTATGTAGGTCAACAGAAAATCTGAGTTGTTCCATTGAGCGGCTTCCGTGTATAATTTATGTAAATGTGGAAGGATCAGTATCTTGTCAAAAATGTCTTCGATCAATCCTATGAAATTATGGGCACGATGAGTTACATACTTAATGTCTTCTTTTGACAACGGATAATGACTGGGATAAAAGGCCTCTATATCGGTTATGATGGAAACCGCATCTCCCCTAGGGTTACCAAAAATTTTACCCAAGATCCCAAAACTTACCCCTTCCACCATGGACTGCGCATACAGCACTCGATAGAGCACGATATTCATAAAGTACTGCTCATAAATTGTTTCATCAAACGCTAGGGAATCCGCCGCTTGGTAGCCTGCAATGATGCTTGAGTTATGAGCTCTATACCAGGTACATTCATTGGGTGTTTTAATATAATCTAGCCAATGAGTAACGGGAACAGGTAGATCTTCAAATGTCTCACCGGATTCCTCGATCAATTGTGCCAGGGTGGCCAAATAAAGGAAATAGCTATTTACTCTTCTCCACCAGGGGCTTCCAGGATGCCCATCATTCATAGGATTGAGCACACCTCTCTTAATTTCCCACTTAATAAATGCAAGTTCGGAATTGCCTAGTCCCTCCTGCCCTTTAATGATGGGGTGACCGTACTTTTGGTAAAATTCGTAGCGTAATTTATATCGTCCTTGGGGACTAGGCAATTCCGAAC
>JBCBDM010000143.1:0-283 GCA_038529705.1 Bacteroidota bacterium | reverse complement strand
GACGACAATATCATTGGCCTGTTTTTTTAGCTGGTCAAGTAGATTCATATTTTGGGGGTATTCTCACATTAACTTGCTAAATTTGCAACTTAAATCTTTAATTGCAATACGTATTTATACGTAATTATGATATCCGAACATTTCAAATATCTTCTCGCTGGTTTCGTTTTTCTCCTCTTGTCGGTTTCAAGTGTTTCCGGGCAATCTGTAATATTGTTGGACAATACCACAGACCTACAAGACATTGGTAAAAAAACAGAATATCTGGAGGACGCAACACTGG